>WOZM01000036.1 GCA_011620265.1 Paracoccaceae bacterium | reverse complement strand
CTTGTAGTGCGGCCAGAGTTCGTCGCGCGCCGCTTCGTCCGTGTCGGCGACATGGCCGGGGGAATGGACTCCGATCGGCTGCGGCGCCTGGCCGGCCTCGGCATAGGCACGATGATAGAGGTCGACGAAGGGGCGGAACCGCGACGGCGCGCCGCCGATGATGGCGAGCATCATCGGCAGGTCGTAATGGACTGCGCGCATCACCGATTCGGGTGTGCCGCCGACGCCGATCCAGCATTTCAGCGGTGTGCCGAGCGCCGGATGGACCGGCTGGTTCCTCAGCGGCGGCCGCGTCGTGCCCGACCAGGAGACACGCGGCGCGCGCAGGAGCCGGGTGAAGAGGTCGAGCTTTTCGTTGAAGAGCGTCTCGTAGTCGCCGAGGTCGAGGCCGAAGAGCGGGAAGCTTTCGGTGAACGAGCCGCGCCCGAGGATCACCTCGGCGCGGCCCGAAGAGAGGGCGTTCAACGTGGAAAAGCGTTGGAAGACCCGGATCGGATCGTCGGAGGACAGCACGGTGACGGCGGTGCCGAGGCGGATGCGCGCGGTCTTCGCGGCGATGGCGGCCAGCACCGTCTCGGGCGCCGAGATCGCGAAATCGTCGCGGTGATGTTCGCCGAGGCCGAAGAAGTCGACGCCGACCGCGTCGGCGAGGACGGCCTCGTCCACCACGTCGCGAATCACCTGATCCTGCGGTTTCAGCTTGCCGTCGGGGCCGAAGGTCACGTCGCCGAACGTGTCGAGGGCGAATTCGAGGGTCATGTCCTGCGTCCTGCTGGTGGTCCGTGGCGCAGGTCTACGCCCGGTTCCGGCGCGGGGGAAGGGCGCGCGCCGCTCAGGCCCGCGTGCGCGCGGAGCGGGGGGGTGCCTCCGGCGGAGGTATTTGGCCCACAGTGAAAGGGCGTCATCCGTTTTCCTTCAGGACGCCGCCGGCGAGGTAGAGCGAGCCGCAGATCAGGATCCGGGCGCCGGGATCCTTCGCGGCAATGGCGCGGACGGCGGCGAGGACACTCCCGGCGGTGCCGGCGGCGATGCCGGCTTTCGCGGCGGCGGCCTGAGTGTCCTCGGCGCTGAGCGTGTTCGTCTCGCCGGGGATCGAGACGGCGGTGAGGGTTTTCGCCTCAGCCGCGACCGGGCGCAGGTATCCGGCGATGTCCTTGGTGTTGAGCATGCCGAGGATGAGATGGGTGGGCTTTGCCGGCATCCGCGCGAGGGTGGCGGCGATGGCCTGCCCGCCCGCCGGGTTGTGGCCGCCGTCGAGCCAGAGTTCGCAGGCGCCGGCCGCCTCGACGAGGGGGCCGTGCGCGAGGCGCTGCATCCGTGCGGGCCAGTAGGCCTTCGTCACCGCTGCCTCGCAGGCGGCTTCGGGCGCGTCGAGGTGGCGGAGTGCCGCGAGGGCTGCGCCGGCATTGTCGATCTGGTGGGGTCCGGGCAGGTTCGGCAGCGGCAGGTCGAGAAGGCCGGTTTCGTCCTGGAAGATCAGCCGCCCGCGCTCCTCGAAGGCGTGCCAGTGCTGGCCGTGGACAAGGAGCGGCGCGCCGAGTCTTGCCGCCTTCGCCTCGATCACCTCGAGCGCGGCGTCTTCCTGCGGGCCGACCACGCAGGGCACGCCGCGCTTGAGGATGCCGGCCTTCTCGCCGGCGATCTCGGCCAGCGTCTCGCCGAGATAGTGCTGGTGGTCGATGGAGACCGGGGTGATGACCGTGAGGCGCGGCGTCGCGACGACGTTCGTCGCGTCGAGCCGGCCGCCGAGGCCGACTTCGAGCAGCGTCCAGTCCGCCCTGGTGCGGGCGAAGGCGAGGAGGGCCGCGCAGGTTGTGATCTCGAAATAGGTGATCGGGATGCCGCCGTTCGCGGCCTCGCATTCCTCGAGAATCCGGGTGAGGTGCGATTCGGAAATCAGCTCTCCGGCGAGCCGGATGCGTTCGTGGAAGCGGGCGAGATGCGGCGAGGTATAGGCGTGGACCTTGTCCCCCATCGCTTCGAGCCCGGCGCGGATCATCGCCTGGGTCGAGCCCTTGCCGTTGGTGCCGGCGATGTGGATCACCGGCGGCAGGTCGCGTTCGGGATGACCGAGCGCGCCGAGGAGCCGCCAGACCCGGTCGAGCGTCAGGTCGATGATCTTCGGGTGCAGCGCCATCATCCGGGCGAGGATCAGGTCGGAACCGTCGGACATCGTGGCCTCGTGGCGCTGGTCTCGGGCATGGGGTCCGGGGGGCTGTCTGCCCCCCGGGCGCCCCCCGAGGATATTTCGGGCAAGATGAAGGGTCTATCTGGTCTCGGCCTTGGCTGGCTCCGCCTTGGCTGGCTCCGCCCTGGCCTCGGGTTTCGGCAGGTCGCCCTTCACCGCCGGCGGCTGGCGGGTGAGCATGCGCAGGATCGTCGTCAGCTCCTCCTTCAGCTTCTTGCGGTGGGTGACGCGGTCGAGCATGCCGTGGTCGAGGAGGTATTCCGAGCGCTGGAAGCCTTCGGGCAGCTTTTCGCGGATCGTCTGTTCGATCACCCTTGCGCCGGCGAAACCGATGAGCGCGTTCGGTTCGGCGATCTGCACGTCGCCGAGCATCGCGTAGGAGGCGGTGACGCCGCCCGTTGTCGGATGGGTGAGGACGACGACGTAGGGAAGCCTCGCCTCCTTCAGCATCTCGACCGCGATCGTGGTGCGCGGCATCTGCATGAGGCCGAGGATGCCTTCCTGCATGCGGGCGCCGCCGGCGGCGGAGAACAAGACGAAGGGCCGTTTCAGCTTCACCGCGCGTTCGGCCCCGGCGATGATCGCGTTGCCGACATACATCGACATCGACCCGCCCATGAAGGCGAAGTCCTGTGCCGCGGCGACGATGGGGGTGCGGCCGATCTCGCCCTCGGCGACGAGCATCGCCTCCTTCTCTCCGGTGGCCTTCTGCGCGGCCTTGAGCCGGTCGGGATATTTCTTCTGGTCACGGAAATGCAGCGGGTCGGCGATCGGCTCCGGCACTTTCACGTCGGTGAAGACGCCGCCGTCGAAGAGTGCCGCGAACCGGTCGCGCGGACTGATCGCGAGGTGGTGGTCGCAATTGGTGCAGACGTTGAGATTGTCGGCAAGCTCGCGGTGGAAGAGCATCGTCCCGCATTCGGGGCATTTCGACCAGAGGTTCTCGGGCACCTCGCGCCGGGAGAAGAGCGAGTTGATCGTCGGCCGGACGTAGTTGGTGATCCAGTTCATCGTCTCTTGAACCTTGCCTCAGGGCGGTGAGGGCCGCCGGTCTGGCCTTCCAGATAAGCCGGGGCGGCGCGAAATGCAATCAGACCCGCAGGACGAGGCGGGCGAGAAGCCAGGAGGTGATCATCGCCGCGAAATCGACCGCGAGGGCGGGGAACACCGTGCCCGGATCGGCGAGATCGACCGACAACGTCCAGAGCGCCAGCCCGTCGAGGTTGTTCTCGATCCCGACGAAAAGGAGGGCGGCGACATTGTTCGCGAAGTGGAAACCGAGGGCCGCGCCGAGATTGCCGGTCCGCGCCGTGAGGTCGGCGGCGAGGACGCCGAACATCGCCGCCCAGAGCGCCACCCCCCAGGCGCTGGCGCCGAAATCGTCCGGCATGTAGTGCCCGAAGGCGAAGAGCGCCGCGGGCAGGCCGATCCAGATCAGCGGGCTTTGGAAGCGGGCGGCGAGTTGCTGTTGCAGGTAGCCGCGAAAGACCAGCTCTTCCGCCCCGGTCTGGATCAGGATACCGGGCAGCGCGAAGGGCAGGTAGGTCAGGAAGGCGCCGATGCCGAGCCCGGGATGCGCGGCATCGGAGCCGGTCGCGAAGGGCAGGAGCACGGCGTTGAGCGCGAGGACCGGACCCAGCACGCGGAAGAAATCCGCGCCCGCCCGGCGCAGCGACGGGCCGATCAGCGTGCCCGCCGCCCGCCCGTGCAGCAGCCGCGCCGCGACCATCTGGCCGAGGGCGAGGCCGAGAAAGGTCCAGAGCAGCATCAGCATGCCGCCCGGCGTGTCGCCCCGCGCCATGCGCTGCATCAGCGCCTCGGTGATCAGCCGGCCATAGGTGTCCGTGAGGTAGATGCCGAGAAGGACGAACGGGCCGAGATAGGCGGCGAGGATGATCGCGATGCCGGGAAACAGCCGCCACACCTCGCACCGCCGCCGGGCGGGAGCGATGTAGGCGTCGTGTGGGGCATAGGCGTCCGTCAGGCTCTGCATGATGGCGCGACGCTAGCCTCCGGCGCGGGCGGGGGCAATGCGGTCCGGCGCGGGCGGCAGTCCGGCGCCGGTTTCGTGGGGCGGCCGGCTTCCCGGACGCTTGTGTCCCGCGCGCGGCTCGCCTATTGCAGGGCGAACCGAGTGACGGGAGGCAAACCCATGAAGAACCGCCAGTTCGACAAGTCGAAACTGCCCAGCCGCCATGTGACCGAAGGGCCCGCGCGGGCGCCGCACCGGTCCTATTTCTACGCGATGGGCATCTCAGAGGCCGAGATCCACCAGCCATGGGTCGGCGTCGCCACCTGCTGGAACGAGGCGGCACCCTGCAACATCGCGCTCAACCGCCAGGCGCAGGCGGTGAAGATGGGCGTGAAGGCCGGCGGCGGCACGCCGCGCGAATTCACCACGATCACCGTCACCGACGGCATCGCGATGGGGCACGAGGGCATGCGCTCCTCGCTCGCCAGCCGCGACGCGATCGCCGATACGGTCGAGCTGACGATGCGGGGCCATTGCTATGACGCGCTGGTGGGGCTTGCCGGCTGCGACAAGAGCCTGCCGGGGATGATGATGGCGATGGTGCGGCTCAACGTGCCGTCGGTCTTCATCTATGGCGGCTCGATCCTGCCGGGTCGGCTCAATGGCAAGGATGTCGTCGTCCAGGACGTGTTCGAGGCGGTCGGCAAGCATCAGGCGGGCCAGATGTCGGATGCCGAGCTCGATATCCTCGAGCGCGTCGCCTGCCCCTCGGCCGGGGCCTGTGGCGGCCAGTATACCGCCAACACCATGGCCTGCGTCTCGGAAGCCATCGGCCTCGCGCTGCCGAATTCCTCGGGCATGCCCGCGCCCTACGAGAGTCGCGACCAGTATGGCGAGGCCTCCGGCATGGCGGTGATGAACCTCATCGAGAAGAACATCCGCGCCCGCGATATCGTGACGCGGAAGGCGCTGGAGAATGCCGCGCGGGTCGTCGCCTGCACCGGCGGCTCGACGAACGGCGGCTTGCATCTGCCGGCCATCGCGCACGAGGCCGGAATCGACTTCGACCTCTTCGACGTCTGCGACATCTTCCGCGACACGCCCTATTTCGTGAACCTGCGTCCGGGCGGCGACTATGTCGCGAAGGACCTCTACGAGGCGGGCGGCGTGCCGGTGGTGATGCGAGAGCTGCGCAAGGCCGGGCTGATCCACGAGGATTGCATGTCGGCCACCGGCCGCACCATCGGCGAGGAGCTGGACCTCGTCGACCGCGCCGTGGACGGCAAGGTGATCTATCCGGTCGAGGCGCCGATCTCCAAGACCGGCGGCGTCGTCGGGCTGAAGGGCAACCTCGCGCCCGACGGGGCGATCGTGAAGGTCGCGGGCATGAGTGCGGCGGAGCAGGTCTTCAAGGGTCCGGCGCGGGTCTTCGAATGCGAGGAGGACGCGTTCGCGGCGGTGAAGGCGCGCCAGTACAAGGAAGGCGAGGTCATCGTCATCCGCAACGAGGGCCCCGCCGGCGGTCCGGGGATGCGCGAGATGCTGGCGACGACGGCGGCGCTTTCCGGCCAGGGCATGGGCAAGAAGGTGGCGCTGATCACCGACGGCCGGTTCTCGGGCGCCACGCGCGGGTTCTGCGTCGGCCATGTCGGCCCCGAGGCCGCGCATGGCGGGCCGATCGCGCTTCTGAAGGATGGCGACATGATCACGCTCAATGCCGTGACCGGCGAGCTGTCGGTCGCACTCACGGACGCGGAACTGGCCGCGCGCAAGGCCGAGTGGAAAGGCCCGCGCCCGACCGAATACGCGACCGGGGCGCTCTGGAAATACGCCCAGCTTGTCGGTGGCGCGCGCCAGGGTGCGGTGACCCATCCGGGCGGCAAAGCGGAGCGCCATGTCTACATGGATCAGTAAGGCCGGGCGGATCGCCTCCGCCTGCCTCGCGCTCGGCGCCTGCGTGCCGGGCGCGCCGCTCGCCCCGGGCGGGACGGCGACGCGGGCGATGGCGGTCTCGGGCGGCGCGGTGGTCGTCACCGGCCCCCAGGGCTACTGCATCGACAGGAGCGCCAGCCGCGACCGGCCGGACGGCGCCTTCGTTCTCTTCGGAACCTGTGCCGCGCTTTCCGGCTCCGCCGCGGCGGGCCAGCCGGCGCGGCCGGCCCTGCTGACGGCGGCGGTCCTGCCGGCGGCACGCGACAGCGCGGCCCTTGCCGGATCCTTCCCGGTCCTCGCGGCCTTCTTCCGCTCCGTCCCCGGCCGCGCGGCGCTGAGCCGGTCGGGCAAGGCCGAGACGGTCGAGATCGTCGAGGTCGCGTCGCGCGGCGACGTGCTCTACCTACACCTCAAGGACCGCTCGGCCGTGTCCGGGCCGGCGGTGGAGGCCGACTACTGGCGCGCGGTCCTCGGCCTGCATGGACGGATGGTGACGCTGTCGGCGCTGAGCCTGCGTGACCGGCCCCTGTCCTCGGCGGAAATGCGGCAGGTGCTCGTGGCGCTGGTGGCGAAGATGCAGGCCGCGAATGCCGGAACCGCCCCCGCCGGCTGAGGCGCGGCGTTTCCGCCGGCCGGCGGCCTTGCGTGCGGCCGGAAAGGAAACGATAAGAAATTACTGTTTCCCTGAGCCAATCAATCGGCGAAAGCGGCGGTTCCATGGGTGAAAAGTTCGACACGGTTCTGGACCGGCTGATGTTCCGGCGGTCGCTCGCCCGCTGGCAGCGGGCGGCGGAGCTGGCGGGGACAACCGACCTTCCGACCCTGCGGGGCCTGCGCGGGCAGGCGCGCCAGCTCCGCCGCGCGATCGACCGGGTCCTGCATGTCGCCGACGGCCGGCTGACCCTGCCCGCCATCGGCTCGGACGCCATCCGCAAGCCACTCCTGACGGACTGGGCCTGGCGCCCGGAAATCTGGCGCGGCCCGGTCAACCCGCCCGGCCTCGCCGCGGTGGAGAACCGCGCGTCCTTCGGCGGCGAGACGACGGTGTTCCACGATTGCAGGACGAGCGAGCTGACCCTGCGCCAGATCCGCAACGGCCGCGCGACAGACCTCGCGCCCTTCGGGCTGCGGATGGATGTGTTCCGGTTCGACGGATCGTTCCTGTCGCTGGTGATCGACCTGCCCGACGCGGCGGTGCAGGGGCTGCGTCTCAGCCATGTCATCCGGCTCGACGCCGTGGTCGAGATGGAAAGACCGCTGGAGATCTTCGCGCGGATCAACATCAAGCACGGGCCGAACAGCGAACAGATCGTCCGCGAATTGCCCCTCGGCACCGAGGACGTCATGGTGGAGTTCGACCTCGCCTATACCAGGATGAACGAGAAGCGGGTGGAGCGGGCCTGGATCGACCTGATCTTCGAGGGGCCGGAGATGAACCAGATCGTGCTGCGCGACGTGACGTTGAGCCGCCGGCCACGGGCCGAGCTTTGAGGGGAAGAGCATGAGCGAGGCGCGTTTGGCGGGAGCCCGGATAAGGGCCGGACGCTGGGAGGGAGAGCTGGTCGCGCCGGGGAAGGCCGCACCTGCGGTCGAGATCTGGCATCTCGAAATGCGGCTGGAGGACGTGACCGTTACCGCCGCGGGCGCATCGCGCTGGTCGGTGTCCGTGCCGATCCCGCCGGAGCTTCTGTCGGACGGGGTGCAGACCTTCCTGGTGCACGACGGCGCGACCGGCGACCGGCTCGGCCAGTTCACCATCGTGACCGGTGTGCCGCTCGAGGACGATATCCGCGCCGAAGTCGATCTCCTGCGGGCCGAACTCGACATGCTGAAGAAGGCATTCCGCTGCCATTGCGTCGAAACCGCGGGCGGGGCGCCCGAAAAATCCTGAAACAGGATTTTTCCGCCCGGCCGGACTGCCGGCCGGGGAAGAATTTTCGCCAAAATTCTTCCTTGCGCGCCGATCTGACGCAGCGTCTGGTGTGACCGGACCCGCGATCTGCGCCATCGTCCGTAAAAGTCAGGAGTCCGCTCATGTCGCCCTATCCGCATCTGCTCGCCCCGCTCGACCTCGGCCATGTGACGCTGCCGAACCGGGTCCTCATGGGGTCCATGCACACCAATCTCGAAGAGACGAAGGACTGGAACCGGGTCGCGGAATTCTATGCGACGCGGGCACGGGGCGGGGTCGGGCTGATGGTCACCGGCGGCATGGCGCCGAACCGCGAAGGCGGGGTCTTTCCCGGCGCCGCCGGCCTCTTCACGCCCGAGGACATCGCCAACCACCGTGTCGTCACCGACCATGTCCACGACGCGGGCGGCCGGATCGCGATGCAGATCCTCCATGCCGGGCGCTATGCCTACGGGCCGGACTGCGTCGCCCCCTCGGCGATCAGGTCGCCGATCTCGCCCTTCGCGCCGAAGGCGCTGGACGAGGTCGGGATCGAGAAGCAGATCGCCGACATCGCCACTGCCGCAGCACGGGCGCGCGAAGCCGGGTATGACGGTGTCGAGGTGATGGGATCGGAGGGCTACCTCCTCAACGAATTCCTTGTCTCCCACACCAACAAGCGAACGGACCGCTGGGGCGGCAGCGCGGAAAACCGCATGCGCCTGCCGGTCGAGGTCGTGCGCCGGGTCCGTCAAGCTGTGGGGGAGGATTTCATCCTCATCTACCGCATATCGCTCATCGACCTCGTGCCGGAGGGGCAGAGCTGGGACGAGGTCGTGACCCTCGCGAAGGCGATCGAGGGCGCCGGGGCGTCGATCCTCAACACCGGCATCGGCTGGCACGAGGCGCGGATTCCGACCATCGCCACCTCCGTCCCGCGCCGGGCCTTTGCCTGGGTGACGAAGAAGCTGATGGGCGAGGTAAAGATCCCGATCATCGCCTCGAACCGGGTAAACACGCCCGACGTGGCCGAGGCGGTTCTGGCCGAGGGCTGCGCCGACATGGTGTCGATGGCGCGGCCCTTCCTCGCCGATCCCGACTTCGTGGCGAAGGCGGCGGCGGGCCGGGCGGCGGAGATCGCGCCCTGCATCGCCTGCAACCAGGCCTGCCTCGACCATACCTTCGCCGGCAAGATCTCCTCCTGCCTCGTCAATCCGCGCGCCTGTTTCGAGACCGAGCTCACGCTCGACCCGGTGGCGGCGGCCAGGCGGATCGCCGTCGTCGGCGCCGGTCCGGCCGGGCTCTCGGCGGCGCTCGCGCTCGACGGGCGCGGGCACGCGGTGACGCTGTTCGAAAGGGCGGAGGTCCTCGGCGGCCAGCTCAACCTCGCGCGGCAGGTGCCGGGCAAGGAGGAGTTCCACGGCCTTGTCGACTGGTTCGGGACGATGGTCGCGAAGAGCGGGATCGCTGTGAAGCTCGGCACCGAGGCGACGGCGGAGACGCTTTCCGGCTTTGACGAGGTGATCGTGGCGACCGGCGTGCGCCCGCGCGATCCCGGCATTCCGGGGCAGGACGGCGCGAACGTCCTGTCCTACATCGAGGTGTTGAAAGGCGCCGAGGTCGGGCCGCGCGTGGCGGTCGTCGGCGCCGGCGGCATCGGCTTCGACGTGGCCGAATACCTGACCCAGGCCGGTGACAGCCCGACGCTGCATCTCGACGAATGGCTCGCCGAATGGGGCGTCGCCGACCCGGAGCGGGCGCGCGGCGGGCTTGTTCCGCCTGAGCCCGCGGCGCCGGCGCGGCAGGTGGTGCTCCTGCAGCGCAAGTCCGAAAAGCCGGGCCGCAAGCTCGGCAGGACGACTGGCTGGATTCACCGCGCCACGCTTCAGGCCAAGGGCGTGAAGATGCTGGGCGGCGTAAATTACGAGCGGATCGACAGCGATGGCCTGCATGTCTCGACCGGCGCCGAGCGGGCCGATCCGCGGCTGATCGCGGCCGATACCGTGGTGCTCTGCGCCGGGCAGGAGAGCGAGCGGACCCTTGCCGATGCGCTGATCGCGAAAGGGGTCGTCATACATGTCATCGGCGGTGCCGATCTGGCCGCGGAACTCGACGCGAAACGCGCGATAGATCAGGGAACTCGGCTCGCCGCCTCGATCTGAACCGGTTTGTTAAGGCCTTGGCTCCGATCGGCGGAATCTTGCCACTTTGGTTCCCGACAATACCCCAGTGTTGTCTGCCAAGCTCCGCAATATTGCCCGAATTGACCGCGATACCGTTCCACGGCGGGCAATGTATTTGACGGGTGCACAATGGATAGACTGACAGAGATGGAGGCCTTCGCCACTGTCGTAGACCAGGGGGGGTTTACGGACGCGGCCAAGAAGATGGGGATTTCGAAGTCCGCCGTCTCCAAACACGTATCATCGCTGGAGGCGCGTCTGGGGGCGCGGCTCCTGAACCGGACGACGCGCAGGGTGTCTCCGACGGAAATCGGCCTGGCCTATTATGATCGCGCCCGCCGCGTGCTCAACGATGCCGGTGAGGCCGATGCGCTGGTGACCTCGATGCAATCGGCGCCCTCGGGGCTTCTGCGCATCTCGGTGGCCACGGATTTCGGGGTGAATCTGCTCTCGCCGATCCTTGGGGACTTCCTGCTGGAATATCCCGACATCACCGTGAACATGGTGCTGAACAACCGCTATGTGGAGCTGATCTCGGAAGGCTTCGACATGGCGATCCGGGTGGGGGAACTCGAGGATTCGACACTCCGCGCCCGCAAGCTCACCGATACCGCCAAGCGCATGGTCGGCTCGCCCGCCTATTTCCAGAAATACGGCCGGCCGATGAAGATCGACGACCTGAACGAGCACAAGCTCTTGCATTATTCCAACCAGGCCGCCGGCAACGTCTGGAAGATCACCGCGCCCTCGGGCGAGAAGCGTCAGGTGCGCACCGCCGGATGGCTCACGGTGAACGACGGCCAGTCGCTTCTGAACGCCGCGATCTCGGGCCTCGGCATCGCCTACCTGCCGTCGTTTCTCTATGCCGACGCGATGAAGACCGGTCTCGTGGAAGAGGCGATCCCCGATCTGCCGGTCGAGACATTGGGCATCTACGCGGTCTATCCGCCGGGCCGCTTCACGCAGCCGAAGGTCCGCGCCTTCATCGACTTTCTTGCCCAGTCCTTCGCGGAAAAGGGACCGGATCAGTGGTGATCTGAATTCGGGTGTGACGAGTGGAGCCGCCCCGCGCGCCTACCGGGTCGAGGTGATCAGCGCCTCGACCCGTCTGTTTTGGGTCCGTCCCTCTGGCGTGAGGTTCGAGGCGAGCGGGCTCAGGAACCCGATCCCGTCGGCGGAAAGCTGGGCCGGGTTGACGCCGTGGACGGTGACGAGCCGGTTCAGGACCGATTTCGCCCGTTGCCGCGACAGCGCGACATTGGCCGAGAGCGTGCCTTCCGCGTCGGTATGGCCGACAAGCGCGATGGTCTTGTCGGGATTGGCCTTGAGGAAATCCGCAAGCGCCGCAAGCGAGCCGAAGCGACCTTCACCAAGCTCGGTCGCGCCGGTCGCGAAGCTCAGATCGTCGAGCACGACCTTGCCCCGCGCCAGAAGCTGGTCGCCGAGCGCGTCGGGCGTGGGGGCGGCATCGCGCGGGCTGAAGCTCGCCGCCGCGATGGGCAGCGGCGCGGCAAGGGCGGACCCCACGCGGGTCATCTGGACATAGCCGCTATCGGCCGAGCGGCTGACGAGCAGGCTGACGTAATCCGGCACCGGTCCGTCGCCGCGCCGCGCCGAGAGGAAGCGGAAATCGCCGAGATCGACATGCATTTCGGGTTCCGGCAGCACCGGCGTGGCGAAGCGGAAGTCGAACCCGCCGCAATTGTCCGTATCGCATTCGAAGAGAACCTCGAACCCTTCGTGCGCGAGTTGGTCGCGCAGGGTAGCCAGAAGGCCCATCGTGGTGAGCGTGTCGTCGCGGACGCGCCAGGCGGTCTGGGTGACCTCGCCTTCGGTCTTCAGCGTCTCGATCCTGCCGTTGGCCCAGGGACCGACCGGCAAGCCATAACTGCCCATGGCGCTCCGGTCCTCGGCGGTGCGCGCGGCCGAGGGCGGCAGCGACAGCGTCGGCGCGGCCTGGACGGTCGGCGCGGCGAGGAGAAGGGCGAGGACGAGCGGTTTCATCGGTGCGCCCCGTGATAGTCCGGGTTCGGCTCCATCCCGGTCGCCGAGGCGATGCGGTTGGTCATGTTGAAGAACCCGGTGACCGAGGCGATGTCCCAGATGTCGCGGTCGCTGAACCCGGCATCGCGGAGCGCCTGCCGGTCGGTTTCCTCGACCTTCGACGACGAGAGCGTGAGCTTCTCGGCGAAGTCCAGCATCGCCCGCTGTTTCGGCGAGAGCGGCGCCACGCGCCAGTTCATCACCAGTGCCTCGCCGAGGGCCGGATCGCCTGAAAGCTCCCGCACCGCGGCGCCGTGGGCGACCTGGCAATACCAGCAGCGGTTGAGCGAGGAGACGCAGACCGCGATCATCTCGCGTTCGAGCTTCGAAAGACCGCTCTCGGCCAGCATCAGGTTGTTGTAGATGCCGGTGAAGGCGTTCAGCTTGTCGATGTCGAACGCATAGGCCTTGAGGACATTGGGGACGAGGCCGAGCTTTTCGGTGCACACGTCGAAATACTTCCGGGTGGCGTCCGGAAGCGGCCTGACCATCGGAAGATCAAGCGCCGTGGGGCTGTGGCCGTCGTCTTTCAACTGCTCCCCTTGCCTCTCGGGGTTATATCGAGCGGTAATGATAGTGTCCCACAATCCGCATTCCGAGGGAAGTATAGAGCGCGTTGGCGGGCTGATTGGCCGCGGTCACGAGGACGGAAAACCGCGTTACGCCCTGATCTTGCGCCCAATGCGCGGCTTTTCGCATCATCTTGACGGCGGAACCTTGCCGACGCTGGTCGGAAACGATGTGGAGCGCGTGCAGCATCGCGGTGTCGCCGTGGGCCGCGATGAACGCGGCGCCCGAGGCGCGGTCGTTCACCCGGCCGAGGATCGCGGTCTTCGGCTCCGCGACCCGTTCCATCACAGCGACGCGTTCGGGGCCGATCCCGCCCTCCGCCCAGAGGTCGCGCATGATCGCGAGGGGCGGCCAGATCGCGAAGCCCGCCATGGGCGAGGCGGGTTCCGAGGCGAGCGCCACGACGGCGGCCTCGTAGACGTTCACCGGGTCCTTGACCCGGTAGCCGCGCGCGGCGAGAGCGGCGTCGAGCGCCGCCTCCCCGTCGCGGATCATGAAGAGCGGGGGCTGGCCAAGTGCGGCCTGCTTCGCCTCGGCGGCGTCGATATCGGCCTCGGTCCAGTCCGCCTCGGCGGTGGCGGCAGAGACGCGCTGGCCGCCGCCCCGTCCTTCGCGGACGGTGAAGGCGCCGGCCTCGTGGCGCGCAGCGGCTGGCCAGGTGGCCTCGGCGACGTCGAAGATGTCGGTCATGCGCGCTCTGCGGGAAAAAGCCCCGCAAGCCGCGAGATCGCGGCGTCGATGCGGCCGGGATCGGTGCCGCGGATGACGATGTTCGCGCCGTAGGCGCCGTTCTGGATGAACGGGTAGGAGCCGAAGCTGAGATCGGCGAACTCGGCCGCGAGGGCCGCCAGCGGCTCGGCGATCTCGCCCTCGCCGCGCCCAATGCGGAGCGTCTGGCTCAGGAGCGGCTCGCCGCCCGTGAGGCGCGGCAGGAGCGAGGCGACCATCGCCTGGAAGATGCTCGGGACGCCCGCCATCACATGGACGTTGTCGAGGCTGAAACCGGGGGCGGCGGAGATCGGGTTCTCGATCAGCGTCGCCCCTTCGGGAATGCGCGCCATGCGCAGGCGGGCGGCGTTGAAGTCGAGCCCGGAGCGGTCGTAATGTGCCGCCAGAATGGCGCGGGCGTCGTCGCGGACATGAAGCTCCATCCCGAAGGCGGCGGCGATGGCATCGGCGGTGATGTCGTCATGGGTCGGGCCGATCCCGCCCGAGGTGAAGACATGGGTATAGGCGGCGCGCAGCGCGTTCACCGCCGTGACGATGGCGTCATGGTCGTCGGAGACGACGCGCACCTCCTTGAGATCAATGCCGATCCGCGTCAACTCGCCCGCGAGATAGTGCATGTTGGCGTCGCGGGTGCGGCCCGAGAGGATCTCGTCCCCGATGATCAGGATGGCGGCTGTGGGGTTCGGCATGGTTCGGATCCTTCGCAACTGGAGAGGGTATAGGACGCGGCCGGGCGCGGCGGAAGCCCCTGGCTCTGGCCAAAGCCGGTTTCCTTGATTATCTAGTCGGATCATGAAGCGGAAGGAGCAGCCGGTGGATGACCCGCGCGGCCGTCTGACGAAGGACGGGATCAGGATATACGAGCCAGGCGATTTCGCCGGCATGCACGCGGCCGGGCGGCTCGCGGCGGAGATTCTCGATGACATGGCGGCCCAGGTCGAGCCGGGGGTGACGACCGAGGCCTTGGACCGGTTCATCGAGGACCGGGTGGAGGCGGCCGGGGCGAAGTCGGCGACGATCGGCTATCGCGGCTATCAGCATGCCTCCTGCATCTCGGTGAACCATGTCGTCTGCCACGGGATCCCGGGGCCGAAGCTTCTGAAGGACGGCGATATCCTCAATATCGACGTGACGGTGATCGTCGACGGCTGGTATGGCGACACCAGCCGGATGTATGTCGCCGGCAACATGTCCCGCAAGGCCGAGCGGCTGATCGAGGTCACCCATGACGCGCTGATGAAGGGGATCGAGGCGGTGAGGCCCGGCAATACCTTCGGCGATATCGGCTATGCCATCCAGACCTACGTCGAGGCGCAGCGGATGAGCGTGGTGCGCGATTTCTGCGGCCACGGGCTCGGCCGGGTGTTCCACGCCCCGCCGAACGTGCTGCATTACGGTCGCGCCGGCACCGGTCCGCGGCTGGAGGAGGGGATGTTCTTCACCATCGAGCCGATGGTCAATCTCGGCCGGCCGGAGACCAAGGTGCTGGCCGACGACTGGACGGCGGTGACGCGGGACAAGTCGCTCTCGGCGCAGTTCGAGCATTCGGTGGGCGTCACGGCGTCGGGCTGCGAGATCTTCACCCTGTCGCCGGCGGGGCGGTTCTTCCCGACGAAGTGATCGGATCGCCTGCGCGATCCGACCCTCTCCAAGGTATTTTGGAACAGAAGAGGTCAGAGGCCGAGAAGGGCCGGAAGCTCGTCCATGTGGCGGAAGGGCCGGGCGCCGACGGACGCGAGGCGGGCGCCGTCGCCGCCGGGGGCGTAGCCGAAGCAGGTCATGCCGGCGGCCAGTGCGGCGCGGGCGCCGGTCGGGCTGTCTTCCACGACGGCGCAGGTTTCGGGTGCGGCTCCGAGGGCGCTCGCGGCGTGGAGGTAGAGGTCGGGCGCGGGTTTCGGCCGGGCCACATCGTGGCGCGAGAAGATCCGGCCGGCGAGACGCGCGCGGATTTCGGGGTGCTGACCGAGCGTCACATCCATCTTTGCATGTGGCCCGTTGGATCCGACGGCATAGGGGATGCGGGCCGCGTCGAGCCTGTCGAGAAGGGCGGGGATGCCGGGGACGAGCGGCGTGCCCCGGGCAAGGACGGCGAAGATCTCGGCATAAACGTCGTCGACCCAGGTCGCGGGCAGGGTGGCGCCCATGCGCCGGGCTTCCTCGCCAAGGCCGGCGATGGTGCCGCCGAGGAACATCGCGCCGATCTCGTGTTCCGGCAGGGCGAGGCCGTGGCGGGCGAGATTCGCGGCGAGGACCCGGTCGGTGATCGGCTCGCTGTCGACGAGCACCCCGTCGCAATCGAAAAGGACGGCGGAAGGTTTCATGCGGCGGCTTTCAGAAGGGTGACGATGGTGTCGCCGTAGCGGCGCTGGTCGAGCGGGGCAAACCCTTCGGGCGGTTCGGGGGCGGTGTTCTCTTCCCACACGATCAGGGCGCCGGGGGCGAGCCAGCCGCCGTCCGCGAGCGCGGCGAGCGCGGCTTCGCCGAGGCGCTTGCCATAGGGCGGATCGAGGAAGACGAGGTCGTAGCCGGGGCCCCGGTTCAGCCCCATCCGCGTCGCGTCGCGGCGCCAGACATCGGTCGCGCCCATCGCCTGCATCTTCTCTATGTTCTGGCGGAGCAGCGCTCGTGCCGCCAGGCCGTCATCGACGAAGGCCACCCGCGCCGCGCCGCGGCTCAAGGCTTCGAGGCCGAGCGCGCCGGTGCCCGCGAAGAGGTCGAGGACGCGGGCGCCCTCGACCGGATTGCCGTAGGGGCCGTTCATCAGGAGGTTGAAGATCGCCTCCCGCACCCGGTCGGAAGTGGGGCGAAGATGCGCCGCCTGATCGCCCGCGCCGACCTCGGCGAGTTTCAGCCCGCGCCGGGCGCCGCCGATGATCCTCATGGCCGAAGGAGCGGCTTCAGATCGGCCGTGGCGTCGGCGATCGCCGCCGGGTCGGGCGATTTCCCCGCCTCGATCAGCCGCTTGCCGATCATGTAGGCGCGCGCGTCGTTCATCGCGTCGAGCGCGAGGAGCCTGTCGCCCCGGTAATACCAGAAGCTGACCGCCTCGCCCTCGCCCTGCCGGGTGACGATCCGGTCGTAGCCCGCGTTCAGCCCGGCGATCTGGAGCTTCACGTCGTACTGGTCGGACCAGAACCACGGTTTTGCGACGTAGGCCGCTTCGGCCCCGAGAATGTTCGCCGCCACCGTCTCGGCCTGGTCGATGGCGTTGCCGACGCTTTCGAGCCGGATCCGGCAGTCACCATGCGGAAACGAGGCGCAATCGCCCGCCGCCCAGACATGGGGCGCGGATGTGCGGCCGAAGGCATCCGTGCGGATGCCGTTCTCGATCGCGATCCCGGCGGCCTCGGCAAGCTCGGTATTCGGCTCGATGCCGATGCCGACGATGACGAGGTCGACGGCGAGTTCCGTCCCGTCGGCAAGGATGGCGGCGCTGACATTGCCGTCGCCGACAAGCCTTTCGAGGCCGGTGCCTTCGCGGATCGTCACGCCATGCGCGGCATGGAGCTTGCGGAAATAGTCCGAGGTCTCGGGCGCGGCGACGCGCTGGAGAATGCGCGGGGCGGCCTCGATCAGCGTGACCGCGAGCCCGAGCTTCGCCGCCACCGCCGCGGCTTCGAGCCCGATATAGCCGCCGCCGACGATGAGTGCGCGGGCGCCCGCGCGGAAGTCCGGCGCCATGCGGTCGACATCGGCCAGTGTGCGCACGGTGAAGACCCGGCCGAGATCGCCGCCGATCGCCGCCGGCAGCCGGCGCGGCCGCGATCCGGTGGTGAGCGCGAGGTCGTCGTAGCCGAGGACCTCGCCGCCGTCGAACCGGACTGTCCGGGCGGCGGTGTCGATCGCCTCCACCCTCTCGCCGAGGCGGAGCGTGACGGACTGTTCCGCCCAGAACGACGGCGCGCGAAGGTAGAGGCGTTCAAGCTCCATCTCGCCGAGGAGATAGGCCTTGGAGAGCGGCGGGCGCTGATAGGGCGGCACCGGCTCCTCGCCGATCATGCTGATCGGGCCGGCATGGCCGAGCGCCCTGAGCTTCGCGGCCAGCGACGCCCCTGCCTGCCCCGCGCCGACGATCACGATCCCCTTCATCCGCATTCTTCCTCTGGCCGTCGCCCGGGCGGACCCTATATCGTGGGGTCGGGAAAACGCAACGCGAGAGGACCGGGAAATGAAACTTTCGAAAGGCGGCAAGCTGCCGGAGGCGAGCTTCGTCACGATGGGGGCCAATGGCCCCGAAACGGTGCGGCTGTCGGATCGGCTGAAGGGCCGGAAGGTCGTGGTCTTCGGCCTGCCGGGCGCCTTCACCGGCCCCTGTTCGACCGTCCATGTGCCGAGCTTCATCCGCACCGCGGAGGATTTCAGGAAGAAGGGTGTCGCGGAGATCCTCTGCATCGCCGTCAACGATCCCTTCGTGCTGAAGGCCTGGGGCGAGGCGACCGGCGGCACGGCGGCCGGGATCACCTTCCTCGGCGACGCCGACGGCAGCTTCACCAGGGCGCTCGGCATGGAGTTCACCGCGCCGCAGCTTGGGCTGATCGGCCGGTCGAACCGCTATGCGCTGGTCCTCGACGACGGCGTCATCACGGTGGCGAGCATCGACAAGCCGGGCGAGTGCAACATCTCCACCGGCGAGGCGCTGCTGGAGCGGCTCTGAGCGCGTCAGCGGCGGGCGTGGATCTGGCAGAGGCAGGCGACGGGTTCGCCGTGATCGCGCGCGACTTCGGCGTCGCCGGAGATCTTGTCCATCCGCCGGGCGAGGGCGAGGTCGAGCGCCGTGAGCCCGTCGCAATCATGCGTCGTCAGCGTCACGTCGACGACGTTGTAGACATTGCGCCATTCCGGGTGGTGGTTGAGCTTTTCGGCCTGCAGCGCGGCGCGGGACATGAAGCCCCAGGCCTCGGAAAAGCTGCGGAACGTCCAGATCTTGCGGATCGCGTCGCGGCCTTCGACCGCGGCCCAGCCGGTCTCGCCAAGCGCGGGCAGGTCGGCGGCACGCTCGGCCTCGGTCAGAAGAACGGCCATCACCCCTCCTTCGGCGGCATCGCCGCGTTGTCGGCATCGTTGGCGCGTTGCAGCGCGGGCCGGGCACTCAAGCGGTCCCAGTAGGCGTGCAGGACCGGGCGCGGCTCGATCGTGCCGAAGCGCAGGCCCCAGCCGATCTGCGAACCCGTCGCGACATCGGCGGCCGAAAACCGGTCGCCGGCCAGATAGGGCCGGTCGGTGAGCGCGGCCTCCAGCGCGTCGAGCGTCGTCGAGAGCGAGCCGAAGCCCACCATGCCGCGCTTGTCGGCGGGAACCTCGACGCCGAGCGCCTTGACGATGACGCTCGCCTCCAGCGGCCCGGCACCGAAGAAGAGCCAGCGGTAGTAGGAGGAGCGTTCCTCGGGCGCGAGTCCCGCCTCGGGGAAGGCATCGGCGAGATAGGCGCAGATCGCGGCATATTCGGTGACGATCCGGTTCCCGTGCACCAGCGCCGGCACCTTGCCCATCGGGTTGATCTTCAGGTAGTCAGGCGCCTTCATCGCCGGTCCGTAGTCGAGATAGCGCACCTCGTAGGGCTGGCCGACCTCTTCGAGCATCCAGCGGGCGATGCGCCCGCGCGACATCGGATTCGAGTAGAGCGTGAGCGTATCGGACATGGCGCGGTCTCCGTTCTTTGGGCCGGGGGGAATATTCCTGCCGGAGGCGAGGAACTTCAATGCCTCCGGCGGGGATATTTTCGGCAAGATGAAGGGCGGTGGCTCAGGAGGCCGGAGGGGATTTCCGGAACGGGCCGTAATCGGTGAGGACCTCGATTTCCTCGCCGACGGCGCGGGCTTCGGCGTCGAGATAGCGGGCGACGGCGGTCCGGAAGGAGGGGTCGGCGATCCAGTGCAGCGAATGGGTCTCGACCGGAAGGTAGCCGCGGGCGAGCTTGTGGTCGCCCTGGGCGCCGGCTTCGACCCGGGCGAGGCCGTGGGCGATGGCGTAGTCGATGGCCTGGTAGTAGCAGCATTCGAAATGCAGGAAGGGGTGGTCCTCGACGGCGCCCCAGTAGCGGCCGTAGAGCGTGTCGCGGCCGATGAAGTTGAGCGCGCCCGCGACCGGCCGGCCGCCGCGTTCGGCGAGGATGAGGAGGACGTCGTCGCGCATCGTCGCCTGCACCTCGTCGAAGAAGGCGCGGGTCAGGTAGGGGCGGCCCCATTTGCGGCTGCCGGTGTCCTGGTAGAACGCCCAGAAGGCGTCCCAGTGCGCCGGTTCGATCGCGGCGCCGGTGAAGTGCCGGATCGTGCCGCCGAAATCCGCCGCCCCCGCCCGTTCCTTGCGGATCGCCTTGCGCTTGCGCGAGGCGAGGTCGGCGAGGAAGCCGTCGAAATCCGCGTAGCCGCGGTTTTCCCAGTGGAACTGCTGGGTGATCCGGTGAAGGAGGCCCATCGCGGCGCCCGCCTCGGCCTCCTCGGCGGTGCAGAAGGTGATGTGGGCGGAGGAAAGGCCATTGTCGGCCGCGATCTGCACCACGGCTTGCGTGAGCGCGGCACGGCCCGTCGCCTCCCATCCCGGCTTCGTCAGGAAGCGGCGGCCGGTGGCGGGGGTGAAGGGCACGGTGGCCTGGAGTTTCGGGTAGTAGCGCCCGCCCGCGCGCTCAAAGGCGTCGGCCCAGCCGTGGTCGAAGATGTATTCGCCCTGGCTGTGGGATTTGACGTAGAGCGGCAGCGCGGCGACGATCTCGCCCGCCGCCCGCGCGATCAGGGGACGCGGCTGCCAGCCGGTGCCCTCGCCGACCGAGCCCGAGCGTTCGAGCGCGAGGAGAAAGCGGTGCGTGGTGAAGGGATCGCGCGGGCGCCCCGCGCCGGCCTCGGGGCAGGCGCAGGCATCCCACTCGGCCGCGGCGATGTCGCCGAGGCCGGACAGGACGCTGACGTCGAGGGCAATGTCATCCATATCGCGTCTGATCCATACCCTTGAAGTGGGGACGGCGGGTGGGGCGCGTCAAGCCGTCAGCCGCGCGGCGTAACGCTCGAAGGTGACGTTCCGGGCGATGCGGCGGGCCTCCGCCTCGGCTTCGGGCGACCTGATCGTCCAGGTGAGCACCGCCGCGCCCTTCGCCTTCAGCGCGGCCACGCGCGGGCGGTCGAGGTCGGCGACCTCGTGCGAGATGAAGCTCGCGCCCACCCGGTCGTAGTCGGGTATGTCGCGCAGCCGGTCGCGGACATCGGCGGGCAGGAGCGGCCAGTCCTCGGCGGTATAGGCCGAGGTGGTCAGCCCGCGCGGCCGGTCGGGCGCCGCCTCGGCGAGGGCCGCGACCGAATGCGGGTTGAAGGACATGAGGGCCACGGGGCCGCCATAGCCGTCGAGAAGTGCCGCCACGGCGCGCTCCAGCGGGCCGACCTCGGGCCCCATCCTGCCGTCCTGGTCCTTGATCTCGATCAGCAGCGGCGCCCGGCCGGCGACGAGGGCGAGGATCCCGGCCAGCGTCGGGATGCCGTCCTCGGCATCGAGAAGCCGGATCCGCCCGAGTTCGGCCGCCGTCCGGCCCCGGATGCGGCCGGCAATGCCGGTCAGGCGCTTCAGGTCGTAGTCGTGAAAGACCATCGGCACGCCGTCGGCGGAGGGCTGGATGTCGGTCTCGATCGCATATCCTGCCTCGATCGCCGCGCGGAAGGCGGCCGGCGAGTTTTCCGGCCGTCCGGCCGCGCGGTCGTGATAGGCGCGGTGGGCGATGGGCGTGGTCAGGAACGCCTCCGGCAGCGGGACCGGCGCCAGTGCCATCACTTCACCTGGAAGATCGCCTCGATCTCCACCGCGACGCCGAGGGGCAGGGCGGGGGCCGAGACGGCGGCGCGGGCGTGGCGGCCGGCCTCGCCGAGAACCGCGACCATGAGGTCGGAGCAGCCGTTGATCACCTTCGGCTGGTCGGTGAAATCGGCGGTCGAGTTGACGAAGCCGGTCAGTTTCACCACCCGCACGATCCGGTCGAGATCGCCGCCGAGCGCCGCGCGGGCCTGGGCCAGAAGGCTCATGCCGCAGCGCCGGGCGGCTTCCGCGCCCTCGGCCACGTCCATCGTGTCGCCGAGCCTGCCCTTGATGAGGCCCGCCGTACTTTGCGAGATCTGGCCCGAGACGAAGACGAGGTCACCCGCCTGCACGAAGGGCACGTAGTTCGCCGCCGGAGCGGGGGCGTCGGGCAGGGCGATGCCGAGCTCGGTCAGGCGTGCGTCGATCTTTCCGGCCATGGTCCTGTCTCCTCGCGAATCCGGTTCGGGGCGGAGGTTAAAGCGTTTCGGGGTCATGTTGAAATTGCAAATATCGGAATTCGAACAAGAAAAATTCGAACTCCGTTTCCAAGCAAGGCCGAAACGCTCCGGCCGCGTGGCCCGATGGGGAAAGGGGCCCGGCCCGCGCCGTCAAAGGCGCATCGCGAAGCGTGGAAGGATGAGGCCGGGTATGCAGCCCGACGGCGCCTCGCCCGCGGGCCGCGCGCCCATGCGGGCGAAAAAGCCCGCGGCCCCCGGATCTGCGGCGACGACGAGTTCGGTGGCCCCCGCGGCGCGCGGCGCCTTCAACGCCTCGGCGAACAGGACCCTGCCAACGCCGGTGGCGATCTCGTGCGGTTCGAGAAGATCTTCCGGAGCGAGGCGGTCGCGCCATCCGCCGTCACCTGAACGACGCCCACTTAGGGGCCGCGCCACTCGGCCACGCGGGTCGTGTCGAGGTCGGCCGGGTCGAGGGTCAGCTCCGCCCGGCAAGCGGCGATGAATTCCGCCGTGCAGCCCCAGACCGCCTTCGCGCGCAGACAAGGCAACGAAAGGTCCGCCAGTTCCGCCGGCCGTGGCAGCCGGATCATCACGATGCTGTCAGCTTTCCCGGAAGGCACGGTTGAAATACTCGGCAAAGGGCTTGATCAGATAGGCGAGCGGGGTGCGCTCGCCGGTACGGATGAAGACTTCGACCGGCATGCCGGGAATAATGGCATGGCCCTCGAGCTTGGCCAGTTCGCCAGCATCGAGCACCACTTCGGCGCGATAATAGGATTGCTTGCTTGCCTCGTCGACCAGCGCGTCGGCCGAAATGCGGGCAACCTGGCCGAACAGCTCGGGCGTGGTGCGGCTGTCGAAGGCGGCGAAGCGGAGGGTGACTTTCTGACCGATCCGGATCTCGTCGACATGGATCGGCGCCACGCGGGCGGCGATGACCAGCGGGCGGTCCTGCGGCACGAGGTAGAGGACGGGCTCCGCGGCGCGGATGACCGAGCGCGGCGTCGTCACTTGCAGGGCATGGACGATGCCCGCCACGGGCGCGCGGATGTCGAGCCGGTCGATCTGCTCGATCAGTGCCCGGCGCCGTTCGGCGAGTTCCAGTTCGCGGTAGCCGAGATCGCGAAGCTGGGTGTTGGCGTCCTCGCGCCTCGTGCTGCCGCGCTTGAGGATCTCGATGTCGATCTCCGTCACCCGGCCCTCGGCCTCGGCGCGGGTGGCGTCAAGCTCACCCGCCGCGCCTTCGAGGCGCGCCTTCTCGCGTTCGAGCGCGAGCACCCGGCCGGCCTGCGTGAGCCCCCGGTCGAGAAGCGAATTGAGGTCGGTCAGCTCCTCGCCGATGAAGCGCAACTGGCTGTCGGTCGAGGCGCGCTGGGCGACGATCCCCTCGATCTGGCTGGCAATCTGGCCGCGCCGGCGCTGAAGCTGGTCGATCTCGTTCGCCTCGGTCTCGGCCCGGGCGACGAAGAGCCGCTCCTGCCCGTTCATCAGCGTCGCGATCCCGGGTCGGGTCCTGGCGAACTCGATGAGTTCGGCGGGGAAGGCGATTGCGTCGGCATCGTCGCGCTCGGCCTCGAGCCGGCCGCGGCGGGCGAGGATCTCGAAGAACTGGCCTTCGACGATGGTCAGTTCCGATTGCAGAAGCGTCCCGTCGAGCTGGATCAGCGGCGCCCCGGCGGCGACGAGGTCGCCGTCCTTGACGAGGATCTCGGCGACGACGCCGCCGTCGGGATGCTGCACGACCTGGCGGTTCTGCTCGACCTCGACCTGGCCACCGGCGACGACGGCGCCCGCGATCTCGGTCGTGACCGACCAGAGGCCGAACCCGCCGACGAGAAGCGCCAGCGCGATCCCGCCGAGCAGCAGCGGCGCGCGGGCGGAGGGGATCCTTGCGGGTTCGGTCACGTGACACCTCCGGGGCCGGGCGCGCGGGCGATCTCGCTCGCGTTGCGGACCATGCTTTTCAGAACTTCGTCACGCGGCCCGCAGGCGCGGCGGATGCCGCCGTCGAGCACCATCAGGAGGTCGCATTCCTGGATCGCCGCCGGTCGGTGCGCCATGATGAGGACCGAGCCGCCCTGCGACTTCACCGCCCTGATCGCGGCGTTCAGCGCCATCGAGCCGTCGTTGTCGAGGTTGGAATTGGGCTCGTCGAGGACGAGGATCACCGGATCGCCATAGAGTGCACGCGCCAGGCCGATGCGCTGGATCTGGCCGCCCGACAAGCGCCCGCCGGTCTGGCTGACCCGGGTGTTGTAGCCCTCGGGCAGGTCGAGGATCATCTGGTGCGCGGCGGCCTTCTGCGCAGCCGCGACGATGGCGGCGTCGTCGGGCATCGGCGCCAGCCGGGCGATGTTCTCGGCGATGGTGCCGTCGAAAAGCGTCACCCGCTGCGGCAGGTAGCCGATATGGGCGCCGAGCATGTCGGGGTCGTACTGGTCGAGCGTCGCCCCGTCGAGCCTGACCCAGCCGCCGGCCGGGCGCCAGACCCCGGTCAGCGCATGGGCGAGGGTCGACTTGCCCGCCCCTGACGGGCCGATGACGCCGAGCGCCTGGCCGGGCTCGAGCTTGAACGACACCATCCGCAAGGCGGCATGGTTCTGCCCCGGCGGCACCACGGTCAACTGGTTGGCCTCCAGATGCGCGCGGGGCTTCGGCAGGGCGGTGCGCGGACCCTCGGCGCGCACGGTGCCGAGAAGCACGGCGAGCCGCTGCCAGCCTTCCTGCGCGCGCTGAACGGCCGCCCAGCCGCCGATCGCCTGTTCTACCGGGGCGAGCGCCCGGCCCATCAGGATCGACGCGGCGATCATAGCGCCGGGGGTCAGTTCGCCCTTCAGAACCAGAAGCGCGCCCAGGGCCAGCATCGCCGATTGCAGGAAGAGCCGGAAGGTCTTGGAAAAGACCGAATAGATGCCCGAGCGGTCGGTGGCCGAGATCGATTCGGTCAGCGCCTCGCCCCGCGCCCTCGCCCAGCGGGCGAAGCTGGCGCCGCGCATCCCCATGCTTTGCACGAGGTCCGCCTCGTCGCGCAACTGGTCCGACAGCCGCTCCGCCCGCTGGTTCGCGGCATGGGCGGCGAGGACCGCGCGGCGGGTATTGGTCTGGTTGAGCGCTGTCACCGCGACGAGAACCGCGCCGCCGGCAAGGGCGAGCCAGCCGAGCCAGGGATGGAAGATGAAGACGGCGGCGAGGAAGAAGGGCGCCCAGGGCATGTCGAAGAGGGCGAGGAACACCGGCGAGGCAAGAAGCTGGCGAATCGCCTCGAGATCGCGCAGGCCCGCCGCCGCCGCCGGATCGCCCGGCACCAGCGCGCTCCTCGCAAGGGCGGCGGTGAAGACCCGCCGGTCGAGCCGCGACTGGAACCCCGCCGCCAGCCGCGCCATCACCCGGCCCCGCGCGAGGTCGAGAAGCCCCATCATCGCGAAGAGGAAGGCGACGAGCACGAAGAGCGCCAGCAGCGTCTCTTCCGAGCGGCTGCCGAGAACGCGGTCGTAGACCTGCAGCATGAAGACCGGCCCGACCAGCATCAAAAGGTTCACGAAGGCGGAAAAGAGCGCCACGGCCCAAAGGAGACCGCGCCCGGCGGCGCGCGCCGCGCGAAGCTCCTCCCGCCCCCGGCCAGCTTCGTCTCTCGTCATCGTCTCTTCTCCTGCCCCGGCTTGTTTTCCGCCGATCGTGACCGCTGTCCTGTCTGTGACTTGCGTCTGTCGCGCTTGGCTTTTAAGCCTTTGATGCGACATTGGCGCCCCTGCCGGTCGATTTGCGGGACGATATGAACAAAATGATTAGAAATCCATTGGCGAGTTCATTTCGTCCGCGTGCCGTTCAGGCCCTGCTTCTGACGATTCTGGCGGTCGGCGCCTGTTCGCGGCCCGAACCGGGGGCCGAATTCAACGATCCCTTCGAGGAACGCAACCGCGCCGTCCATGCCGAGAACGTGGCGATCGACCGGATGCTCGGCGGCGGCAAGCCGGACCGGAAGCCGCTCCTGCCGCAGCCGGTGGCCGAGGGGCTGTCGAACTTCTCGGACAACCTCGCGATGCCGTCGGCGGTGGTGAACAGCCTCCTGCAAGCCCGGCCCGGACCGGCGATCCAGAATACCGCCCGCTTCGTCGTCAACACGACCGTCGGCATCGGCGGCATCTTCGATCCGGCGACCGCGATCGGGCTTTACGAGGACGACACCGATTTCGGCGAGACGCTGCATGTCTGGGGCGCGCCCGAGGGCGCCTTCCTCGTCGTGCCCCTCGCCGGGCCGACGACGGAGCGCGATCTTTTCGGCAAGGTCGTCGACTTCGTCATCAACCCGCTTCACGGCGCCTTCGCGGAGCCGGAAGAATACTACGTCGCGGCCGCGAAGCTCGGCGGCAAGGCGGCGGACCGCCAGCGCTATGGCGATACGATCGACGCGATCCTATATGAAAGCGCGGACAGCTACGCGCAGATGAGACTTCTCTATCTGCAGAACCGCCACTACGAACTCGGCATCGAGGCCGAGGTATTCGACCCGTACGAGGATCCCTATGGACAGTAAGCTCTCCCGCCGCCACGTCATTGCCGCGCTTCCCGCGGGTCTCGCATTCGCGGCCCTGCCGGGTGCCGCGATGGCGCTGAACGTCGCCGAGGCGCGCGCGCTCATCGACCGCGCGATCGGCGAGGTCAACAGCGTGATCAATTCCGGCACGTCCGAGGCCGCGATGTTCAAATCCTTCGAGGCGATCTTCGTGCGCTATTCCGATGTCCGCTATATCGCGCAAAGCGCGCTCGGGCCGGCCGGGCGGGGGGCGCCCGCCTCGGTCATGAACGCCTATGTGAAGGCGTTCCAGGGCTATATCTCGCGCAAGTACGGCCGCCGCTTCCGCGAATTCATCGGCGGCAAGATCGTCGTGACCGATGCGCGGCCGCTGAAGAGCTTCTACGAGGTGATCTCGGTCGCCCATCTCAAGGGCCAGGCGCCCTTCGAGGTGCGCTGGCATGTCTTCAACAAGTCCGGCCGCGATCTCTTCTTCAACATCATCATCGAAGGCGTGAACATGCTCGCCGCCGAACGCACCGAGATCGGCGCTATGCTGGACCGGCGGCACGGCGATATTGCCGCGCTTACGGCGGACCTGAAAAGCGCCGGCTGATCCGCGACTTCGGCACTCATCCCCCGGCCGCTCAGTCGCGGCGGCCGAGGATCGCCCCGAGGATATCGAGAATCGTCTGATCGTTCGAGGTCGGCGCGGGGGCGGGCGCCGGTGCCTGGGCGTTCGGGAAGCCCTGCCCGCCGGCCTCGTAGGTCTGGCCGGGCCAGGCCGGGGCGGGGACGTCCTCCGGCCGGATCATCGGCAGCGGCGTCGGCGGCAGGCCGGCCTCGACCCGCGCCATGACCTCGTGCCAGATCTCCGCCGGCAAGCCACCGCCGGTGACGCCGGTCAGGGGCTTGTTGTCGTCGTTGCCCATCCAGACCCCGGTCACGTAATCGGCGGTGAAGCCGATGAACCAGGCGTCCCGGTAGTCCGAGGTCGTGCCGGTCTTGCCCGCCACCTGGCGCCCCTCGAGCCGGGCCCTCTGGCCGGTGCCGCGTTCGACCACCTGGGTCATCATGTAGGTGAGCTGCCGCGCCGCATCCTGCGAGATCACGCGCTCTCCCATCCCCCCTTCCTGCCCCATGAGGGCGGCATCGTCGCCCTGGATGCGCAATTCGACCAGCCCGTAGGGATGGACCGAGGAGCCGCCGTTGAGGATGCCGGCATAGGCCCCGGTCATGTCGAGAAGCGTCGCACCGGACGCACCGAGCGCGATCGCCGGACCCTGCGCCAGTTCCGACTGCAGCCCGAAATCCGCCGCCACCTGACGCACCGCCTCCAGCCCCACCGCCTGGCTCACCCGCACGGTCGCGGTGTTGATCGAATGGGTCAGCGCGTCGGTGAGGGTAAGAAAGCCGCGGAATTCCGGCGTGTAGTTCTTCGGCGACCACTCGCCCGAACCCTTGACGTAGAGCGTCAGCGGCGCGTCCTCGACCACCGAATTCATCGTATAGCCCATGTCGAGTGCCGCGGCATAGACGAAGGGCTTGAAGGTCGATCCGGTCTGCCGCAGCGCCTGCGTCGCCCGGTTGAAGGCACCGTTGACCTGGCTCTTGCGGCCGCCGACCATCGCCCGCACCGCCCCGTCGGCCGACATGACGACGATCGCCGCCTGCGCCTTGGAGCCTTCCTTGACCTTGTTCGCTAAGACGTAGTCGAGCGCCTCCTCGGCCTTCTTCTGGATGCCCTGATCGAGCGTGGTGCGGATGATCACGTCCTCGGTCGTGTCCTCGGTCAGGAAGGCGGGACCCGATTCCATCACCCAGTCGGCGAAATAGCCGCCCGCCCGCGCCTCGGCGGCCGGCGAGAGCCGCGCCGGATGCGCCTTGGCGTCGGCGAACTGTGCGTCGGTCAGGTAGCCCTGATCGTGCATGAGGCCGAGCACGACCTCGGCCCGCCCCTGCGCGCGTTCGAGGTTCGCCGTCGGCGCATAGCGCGTCGGCGCCTTCAGAAGGCCGGCCAGCATCGCCGCCTCGGCCGGCGTCACCTCGTTCGCTGACTTGCCGAAATAGCGCTGCGCGGCGGCCTCGAAGCCCCGCGCGCCGGCGCCGAGATAGGCGCGGTTGAGGTAGAGGGTCAGGACGTTGTCCTTGCCGTATTTTGCCTCCATCGCGAAGGAGAAGGGCACTTCCTTCAGCTTGCGCCATTTCGACGAGACGCGGCAGTCGGCCTCATAGTCCGCCTCGCTCTTCCACTGCGCCGGATCGTAGGGAACGCCGAGGCAGATGAGTTTCGCGACCTGCTGGGTGATGGTCGAACCGCCATTGCCCTCCAAGGGTCCGCGCCCTTCCGCGAGGTTGATTCGGATCGCGCTGGCGATGCCGCGCGGGCTGATGCCGAGATGGCGGTAGAAGCGCTTGTCCTCGGTCGCGACGATGGCGTTCTTGAGGTGGGGCGAGACGGTGTCGGCGGTGATCTGGCCGCCGAAGGTCTCGCCGCGCCAGGCATAGACCTGGCCGTCGCGGTCGAGCATCGTTACCGATCCCTTGGTGCGCGCGTCGATCAGCGCCTCCAGAGGCGGCAACTGGGCGTAGAAATAGACGGTGGCGAGGCCGAGGACGATGGCCCCCATCGCGCCGAGCCGCCAGCCGACGCCCCAGACCGCGCGCCAGACCAGCCGGAAGAACCCGGTCAACAGCCGCACCGGCCACGGTGCCTTGCGCGCCGCCGGGCGCCGCTTTGCCGCCTTGGGCTTTTTCGCGGGCGCAGGTTTCGGCTTCGACGTCGCCGAATAACGCCGTTCCGCCACCAGCGGAGTCTTTCTGCCGCCCGATTCCTTCATGCGTCCTGTTCCGATACCTGCTCGTTTTTTCCGACAATACAGTCTCGCCCGGGGAATGTGGAGCCACGCCGGATCACGTTTCGCTTCGCATCATGCCAAAAAATCCGGCAGGCCGGCGAATAAGTGCAGAAATTGTGCGTCCAGGACCGACGCGTCCCCGGAATCCTCTCCCCTCGCCTTGTCATGCTGCGCTGCAGCGCCCTCCCTTTTCGCGGGGCCGCGCCTGGCCGGTCTGGACAATCAAGCGAGGAACGGGACGTGAAGTACATCATAGCGGCGATCAAGCCATTCAAGCTCGACGAGGTGCGCGAAGCACTGACCGCGGTCGGCGTCAAGGGCATGATGGTAAGTGAAATCAAGGGGTTCGGTGCCCAGTCCGGGCATACCGAAATCTATCGCGGCGCCGAGTACGAAGTGAGTTTCGTGCCCAAGGTGAAGCTCGAGGTCGCGGTGAGATCGGCACTGGCCGAGTCGGTGGTCGAGACCATCGCCAAAGTCGCCAAGACCGACAAGATCGGCGACGGCAAGATCTTCGTGCTCGACCTCAGCCAGGCGCTCCGGGTCCGCACCGGGGAAACCAACGAGGACGCGCTTTGAGCGGGCCGCAAACGGGTAAGAGGGATAAGGAAATGAAACTCAGCAAATTCATGGGGCTTGCCGCCGCCGCCGCGATGATCGCACTGCCCGCCTTCGGGCAGGACGCGGAGCCCGACCTGACGCCGCCGACGGGCGAGATCGGCTATATCTTCACCACCTTCATGTTCCTCGTCACCGGCTTTCTGGTGATGTGGATGGGCGCGGGCTTCTCGATGCTCGAAGCCGGGCTCGTCCGTCAGAAGAACGTGACGATGCAGCTGATGAAAAACATCACGCTCTTCGCCATCGCCGCGATCATGTATTACCTGATCGGCTACAACCTGATGTATCCCGGCGACGGCTGGACCATCACCAACGTGCTCGGCGCCTTCTCGCCGGCGGCGATGGAGCCGGTGGGGCTGGCGGATACCGAAACCGATCTGACCTATGCCTCCGTCGGCTCGGACTTCTACTTCCAGTTGATGTTCTGCGCGACGACCGCCTCCATCGTCTCGGGCACGCTGGCCGAGCGGATCAAGCTCTGGCCGTTCCTGATCTTCACCGTGGTCCTGACCGGGCTCATCTACCCGATCCAGGCAAGCTGGAAATGGGGCGGCGGGTTCCTCGACGCGAACTTCGGCTTCCTCGACTTCGCCGGCTCGACCGTCGTGCATTCGGTCGGGGGCTGGGCGGCCCTTGCCGGCGCGTTGATCCTCGGGCCGCGTCTCGGCAAGTACAAGGACGGCCGCGTCCATCCGATGCCGGGTTCGAACCTCGCGCTCGCGACACTCGGGACGTTCATCCTCTGGCTCGGCTGGTTCGGCTTCAACGGCGGCTCGCAGCTCTACATGGACACCGCCGGCAACGTCGCCGACATCAGCCGGATCTTCGCCAACACCAACACCGCCGCGGCGGGTGGCGCCATCGCCGCGCTGATCCTCACGCAGGTGATGTTCGGCAAGGCCGACCTCACCATGGTGCTGAACGGCGCGCTCGCCGGGCTTGTCTCCATCACCGCCGAACCGCTGACGCCCGGCCTGGGTGCCGCGACGCTGATCGGCGCGGTGGGCGGCGTGCTCGTCGTCCTCGCGGTGCCGTTCCTCGACAAGCTGAAGATCGACGACGTCGTCGGCGCTATCCCGGTGCATCTCGTCTGCGGTATCTGGGGCACGATCGCGGTGGTGATCACCAACCCGGACGCCACGATCTTCGGCCAGGTCGCCTCCATCGCGATCGTCGGGGTCTTCGTCTTCGTCGTCTCGGCTTTGGTCTGGATGGCGCTCAAGGTCACGATGGGCATCCGGGTGAGCGAGGAGCACGAGATCATGGGCCTCGACAAGGCGGAACTGGGGATGGAGGCCTATCCCGAATTCGCCAAGGGCTGAGACGCCCGAAAGTCAGGAAAGGCCCGGGCCTCGCGCCCGGGCCTTTGCGTTCCGGACTTCCTGCATTGCGGAATGCACAATAAATGATCGAAAGCGTCTCGTATGCTAATTTTTTATGCATAGCCCCCGCGATCTGCATTGCCATTGACCGGAGTCCACTTGAGTCCTGCGCCGACCCGGCGCTCCTTTCGCAGGACGACCAGCAACGGCGATCATGCCGGAAGGGGGCACGATGAAATACATCATTGCGGCGATCAAGCCCTACAAGCTCGACGAGGTGCGCGAAGCGCTGACCGCGATCGGGGTTCGTGGGATGATGGTAAGTGAAATCAAGGGCTTCGGCACCCAGTCGGGGCATACCGAGATCTATCGCGGGGCCGAATACGAGGTCAATTTCGTCCCGAAGGTCAAGCTCGAGATCGCGGTGAGCGATGCGCTCGCCGACGACGTGATCGACACGATCGCGAGGGTCGCGACGACCGGCAAGATCGGCGACGGCAAGATCTTCGCGCTCGATCTCGGCCAGGTTTTGCGGGTCCGCACCGGAGAGACCGGGGAGGACGCGCTGTGAACGGGACACTCAATCGGGGGATGACGATGAGGAAGATGATCGGATCGGCGGGGCTTGTCGCGGCCCTCGCGGCGGCGCCGGGCTGGGCGCAGGAAACGGCGGCCGAGGTGGTGGCGGAAGCAGGGCCGGTGATGGACAAGGGCGACGTGGCCTGGATGATGGTCTCCACGCTCTTGGTGCTCTTCATGATCCTGCCAGGGCTCGCGCTCTTCTACGGCGGGCTGGTGCGCACCAAGAACATGCTCTCGGTCCTGATGCAGTGCACGATGATCACGGCCCTCGTGATGGTGATCTGGGTGGTCTACGGCTATTCGATGGCCTTCGGCGGCGGCACCGGCGCCTTTTGGGGCGGGCTCGGCAAGGCCTTCCTCGCCGGGGTCACGCCCGACAGCATGGCCGCGACCTTCACCGACGGCGTGGTGATCCCGGAATACGTCTTCATCGCCTTCCAGATGACCTTCGCGGCGATCACGCCGGCGCTGATCGTCGGCGCCTTCGCCGAGCGGGTGAAGTTCGGCGCGGTGATGCTCTTCGTCGCGCTCTGGGTGACGGTGGTCTATTTCCCCATCGCCCACATGGTCTGGGACGCTTCGGGTCTGATCTTCAACATGGGGGCCCTGGACTTCGCCGGCGGCACGGTCGTGCATATCAATGCCGGGGTGGCGGCGCTGATCGGGGCCCTGATGATCGGGCCGCGGATCGGCTTCGGCAAGGACATGATGGCGCCGCACTCGATGACGCTGACGCTGGTCGGCGCCGGCATCCTCTGGGTCGGCTGGTTCGGCTTCAATGCCGGGTCGAACCTCGAGGCGAATGGCGGGGCGACGCTGGCGATGATGAACACCTTCACCGCGACGGCCGGGGCGATCCTCGCCTGGGCCGGGCTCGAGGCGGTGCTGCGCGGCAAGGCCTCGTTGCTCGGCGCGGCGTCCGGCCTCGTCGCGGGCCTCGTCGCAGTGACGCCGGCGGCCGGAACCGTCGGGCCGGTCGGCGCCATCGTCCTCGGCGCGATCGCGGCGGCGTTCTGCTACTTCTTCATCGCGGTGGTGAAGAACAAGTTCGGCTATGACGACAGCCTCGACGTCTTCGGCATCCACGGCATCGGCGGCATCGTCGGCGCCCTCGGCACCGGCGTCTTCACCGCGCCGGGACTCGGCGGCACCGGCGGCGAGGATTTCTCGATCGCCGGGCAGGTGATGATCCAGGCCCAGGCGGTGGGGATCACCATCGTCTGGTGCGGCGTGGCGTCGGCGGTGCTCTACTTCCTTGTCGACAAGATCGTCGGGCTGCGGGTCAGCGGCGACGACGAGCGGCGCGGCCTCGATCTCACCGCGCATGGCGAGAGCGCCTATCACGCCTGAGGCTCGCACGAGACCGGCGGGGCGGGGCTTTTGCCCCGCCCTGTCACTTGAGGGGGACCGCCTCGGGGGGCTTCGAACCCCCGCTCGGCGGGAGCCGCGTGCCGCGGCTCAAGAGCCTCCGGCGGGGATACTTGGTCCAAGTGGAAGCGACCCGTGTTTCCACTTGGCGGAAGTATCCTCGGGGGTGAATGCGCCGTGAGGCGCAGAGGGGGCGGACAGCCCCCTTTGCGGTTCCGGTCAGATACCGACGGCGAGGATGGCGCGGGCGAGGACCGGCACGGTCGTCGCGTTCAGCCCGGCGATGTTGAGGCGCGAATCGCCGACCATGTAGATGCCGTGCTCGGTCTTCAGCCGCTCCACCTGATCGGGGCTCGCGCCGAGGCGGGAGAACATCCCCCGATGCTGAGCGAGAAAGCCGAAGCGGTCGGAGCCGGAGAGCGTCCGCAATTCCCTCGCGAGCATTTCGCGCAAGGCAAGCATGCCGAGCCGCACCTCTTCGAGTTCCGCCTGCCAGTCGGCGCGCAAGGTGGGATCGTTCAGGATCATCGTCACCAGCCGCGCGCCATGATCGGGCGGGAAGGAGTAGTTCTGCCGGTTGAGGAAGGCGAGCGTGCCTTGCGTCACCTCGCGTTTCGCCGGGTCGGAGAGCGCCATCAGCGCCCCGGTCCGTTCGCGGTAGATGCCGAAATTCTTCGAGCAGGAGGCGGCGATCAGCACTTCGGGCAGGCGGGAGGCGATGAGTCGAACCCCCGCCGCGTCGGCATCGAGGCCGTCGCCGAAGCCCTGATAGGCGATGTCGACCATCGGCACCGCGCCGGTCTTTTCGAGAAGGTCGGCCACCTCGGCCCATTCCGGCAGCGTCAGGTTGGCGCCGGTCGGGTTGTGGCAGCAGCCGTGCAGGAGGACCACGTCGCCGGGTTTCGCCGCCGTGAGGCCGGTCATCATCGCGTCGAATGCCACGGAGCGGGTATCGCCGTCGAAATAGCGGTAGGGCTCCATCGGCACGCCGAGGTATTTCAGGATCGAGAGGTGATTGGGCCAGGTCGGGTCGGAAACCCAGATCCGCGCCTCGGGCGAGGCCATGCGGATCAGCTCAAACCCCTGGCGCACCGCGCCGGTGCCGCCGGGCGTGGCCACCGAGGCGAGCCGGTCGGTCGCCAAACTGTCGCCGAGCACGAGCGCGGCGAGCGCCGCGTTGAACTCGGGGTCGCCGGCAAGGCCGGTATAGGTCTTCGTCGTCTCGCTGTCCCAAAGCTGCTTCTCGGCCGCCCTGACCGCCCGCATCACCGGGGTGAGGCCGGTCGCGTCCTTGTAGACGCCAACGCCGAGGTCGATCTTGCCGTCGCGCGGATCGGCCTTGAACTGGCCCATCAACTGCAGGATCCTGTCGGCGGGCTGCGGCTTGAGATTGCCGAACATGGGCGTTCCCTATCCTTTCGCGACCTTGAGGTCGTTGTACATGCCCCATTCCGCCCAGGACCCGTCGTAGAGCGAATGGTCGAGCTTGCCGATCCGTTCGAGGGCCAGGTTGAGGATCGCCGCCGTGACGCCGGAGCCGCAGGTGGTGATCACCGGCTTGCCGAGATCGACCCCGGCGGCGGCGAAGGCGGCGCGGAGCGCCTCCGGCGCCTTCATCGTCCCGTCGTCGTTCAGGAGCGCCCGGTAATGGACGTTCTTCGAGTTCGGAATGTGGCCCTGGCGCAGGCCGGGGCGCGGTTCGGGCTCCGCCCCGCTGAAGCGGCCTGGGCCGCGGGCGTCGACGATCTCGTGATCGCCGAGTTTCGCCGCCGCCGCCACCTGGGTCACGTCGCGGACGAGATGCGCCTGGCGGCTGACGGTGATGTGGCGGTCGCGCAGCACCGGCGGCATGTCCTCGACCGCGCGCCCCTCGGCCCGCCATTTCGCGAAGCCGCCGTCGAGTACCGCGACATCGGTCTTGCCCATCAGCCGGAAGGTCCACCAGACCCGTGCGGCCGAGAAGAGCCCGGCGCCGTCATAGACCACGACCTGGTGGCCGTCGCCGACGCCCATCGCCCGCATCCGGCTCACGAATTTCTCCGGCGGCGGCGCCATGTGCGGCAGGTCGGAGCGCTGGTCGCTGATCTCGTCGATGTCGAAGAAGCGGGCGCCGGGGATGTGGCCGGCGGCATAGTCCGCCTTCGGGTCGCGGCCCATGTCGGGCAGATACCAGGACGCATCGAGGATCCTCAGGTCGGGATCCTTCAGATGCGCCTCCAGCCAATCGGTGGAGACGAGTGTTTTCGGATCGTCGAGCGTCATGACCGTCCCTTTCCTGCCTGATCTGCAATAGCCGGCGGGGCCGGGCGGGTGCAAGCCGCTTGGAGGCGCGGGGCGGCGGCGACTGCCGCCCCGCCTGCCGGATTACTTCGCCGTCATGTTCTTGATGAGCCCGACGATCGCCATCACGACGCCGCCGCCGACGCCGCCGGATGCGACCGAGGAGATGATCGTGCCGATGTCGAGGCCCGCCGCCGCGTCGGCCGCGCCGCCGCCGAGGAGGCTTCCGAGGATCTGCTGGCCGAGCCCGCCGCCGACGATGCCGGCGATCGAGTTGCCCAAGGGACCGAGATCGAGATTCTTCAGGACCTTACCGACAATATTGCCGCCCGCAGCGCCCGAAATGAGGCTGATGATCAGCTGTTCCATTTA
>WOZM01000075.1:30780-35699 GCA_011620265.1 Paracoccaceae bacterium | reverse complement strand
TACGTGGGGCACTTCTGGCAGCCAGACGCCCCTACGGTCCCTATCGACATTGCTCTGAGAGTTGGTGGCTGGGGCGGTAGGATTCGAACCTACGGTACACGGTACCAAAAACCGACGCCTTACCACTTGGCCACGCCCCAACTGCGCGGGTTCATAGCGAAGGCGTCGGGGGGCTGCAAGACAAAATCCTCCACTTTCGCGAGTTGTAGCGGGCCCAGATCCGGTCTAGGTCCACGCGCCATGGAAGCAACGGATGTTCTGATCCTGGGGGCCGGTGCGGCCGGAATGATGTGCGCGGTCGAGGCGGCTCGGCGGGGGCGGCGCGTGGTCGTCGTCGACCATGCGGCGCGGCCGGGGGAGAAGATCCGCATCTCCGGCGGCGGGCGGTGCAATTTCACCAACCGGGAGGCGCCGGCGGAGCGGTTTCTGTCGCAGAACCCGCGCTTCGCCCTCTCGGCGCTCCGCCGGTTCACGCCGGCGGATTTCATCGCCCGGGTCGATGCGGAGGGCATCGCCTGGCACGAGAAGACGCTCGGCCAGCTCTTCTGCGACGGAAGCGCCACCCAGATCGTGGCGATGCTGACGCGGCAGATGGCGGAGGCGGGGGCCGGGCTGCGGCTCGGGCACGGGATCGGGACGGTCGGGCGCGACGGCCGCTTCATCGTCGAGACCGACAAGGGGGCGCTCTCGGCCGAGAGCCTCGTCGTCGCGACCGGAGGCAGGTCGATCCCGAAGATGGGGGCGACGGGGCTGGCCTACCGGCTGGCCGAGCAGTTCGGCCTCGCGGTGACGGAGACCCGGCCCGCGCTGGTGCCGCTCACCTACGCCGAGCAGGATCTGGAGCGGCTGCGGCCGCTGGCCGGCATCTCGGTCGCGGCACGGGTCGGCCTTGGGCGGGTCAGCTTCGATGAGGGGCTGCTCTTCACCCATCGCGGCCTCTCGGGGCCGTCGATCCTGCAGATAAGCTCCTACTGGCGCGAGGGGGAGCGGCTGACGGTCGATCTGGCCCGCGGCCGGAGCGTCGGGGTGGCGCTGAAGGCGGCGCGGGGCGAGGCGGGGCGGATCGAGGTCCAGACGGCACTGGCGCGGCATCTGCCGGAGAAGGTGGCACGGGTGATCCTCGACGGGCTCGGCCTGACGGGGCGGCTCGCCGACCGGACGAATGCCGAGCTTGACCGGATCGACGCGGCCGTGCATCGCTGGGAGGTGACGCCGGTCGGATCGGAGGGCTACCGGACGGCGGAGGTGACGCTCGGCGGGGTCGATACCGGCGGTCTCGACGCCCGGACGATGGCGGCGCGGGCGGTGCCGGGGCTTTACTTTGTCGGCGAGGCGGTGGACGTGACCGGCTGGCTCGGCGGGTACAATTTCCAGTGGGCCTGGTCCTCGGGCTGGGCAGCGGGACAGGTGGTGTGAACCTTGGGCGCTTCGCCTGGATGGTCGCGCCTGCATGACGATTTTGCCGGATTGCTGCATCCACAATCCTTCGCTGCAAATGGGTGTATCGATGTCCGTTCGCACGGCTTGCGCTGTGCCTGCCGGTTGGACCGCAAAAAGGTCAAAACCAACGTTGCGAACCTCAGACTCTCAGCGGATCGGCCTTCGCGACGCGGTCGAGCGCCATCAGCGTCTGAAGCAGCTTCGGCATCTGGTCGAGAGGGATCATGTTCGGGCCGTCCGAGGGGGCGGTATCGGGCGCCTGGTGCGTCTCGATGAACACCCCGGCGATGCCAAGGCTGACGGCGGCGCGCGCCATCGCGGGTGCGAATTCGCGCTGGCCGCCGGAGGAGCCGCCCTGCCCGCCCGGCTGCTGCACCGAATGGGTCGCGTCCATGATCACCGGATAGCCGGTCTTCGCCATGATCGGCAGCGACCGCATGTCGGCGACGAGCGTGTTGTAGCCGAAGGAGACGCCGCGCTCGGTCAGGAGGATGCGCCCGTTGCCGGTGCTCGCCACCTTGTCGACGACGTTCGGCATGTCCCAGGGCGCGAGGAACTGGCCCTTCTTGACGTTCACCACGCAGCCGGTTTCCCCTGCCGCGATCAGAAGGTCGGTCTGGCGGCAGAGGAAGGCCGGGATCTGGATCACGTCCACCACCGCCCCGGCGATCCGCGCCTGTTCGGCATCGTGGATATCGGTCAGGACCGGCATGCCCAAGGCCCCCCGCACGCCATCGAGGATCTTCAGCCCGGCGTCGATCCCGAGCCCGCGCCGGCCCGAAAGCGAGGTGCGGTTGGCCTTGTCGTAGCTCGCCTTGAAGACATATTGCGCACCGACGGCCGCGCAGGCCTCGGCCATCCGCCCGGCGATCATCTGGGCGTGATCTGCGCTTTCGAGCTGGCAGGGGCCGGCGATCACGGTCAGCACCCGGTCGTTGCCGACGGTCAGCCCGCCGACGGCCACATCCTTCATCTCGGTCATCTCCGGCTCCTTACGAGGTCGCCTGTTCGCGCAGGATCGAGGCGGTCAGCGACAGCATGAGGTAAATGCCACCGAAGATGAGAAAGGCCAAGAGCGTGTTCTCGAAGGCGCGGGGATAGGTCGGCTCGTCCGGCGCCACCGGGCTCACGCTCGGCGCGAGGTAGCGCACCTGGCGGTTGGCCTCGATCCGCGCCGTTTCGAGCTGCTGGAGCGCCTGGGCGAGCATCAGTTGCCGCGTCTCGAGATCCGCCTCGGCGATCCGGAGCTGTCCGCTGACCTGGGCGAGCGAGGTCGTGGTCCCGGTATTGTCGGTCAGTTGCGCGCGGAGCTGCGCGATCAGCGATTCGAGCCGCGAGATGTCGCCCTTGGCGCCATCCACGCGGGCCTGGTTCGGCCGCACGTTGTCGAGAAGCTGTTGCAGTTCCAGCCGTTTCTTCTGCAATTCGACCTCGAAGGTCGCGACCTGGGTCATGATCGCGCTCGATTCGGTCAGCGGATCGAGGATCCCGAGGGTTTCCTGAAGCTCCAGCACCCTCTGCTGGGCGGCCGTCATCTTGATCTCGGCGTCCTCGTAGCTGTCGCGCGCGCCCTTCATCTGGTCTTCGCGCAGCCGCGAGGAGAGCTGGTCCACCTGCTCCTCGGCATAGCCGATGAGCGCCTTGGAGAAGGTCTCGCTCACCTGCGGATCGGCGGCGATGACCTCCATCTTGATCAGTCCCTCGGTCGGGTCGTAGCCGATCTTCACGTTGCGCTGATAGAGCTTGTAGGCGGCCTCGTTGGAGGCGCCGGCGTCGAGGCGCTGGATCGGGTCGATGAACGCCTGGCTGAAATGCGCCTTGAAGCCGTGATCCCGGTCGAGCCGGAGCATCGCGTCGCGCGATTGCAGGTAGCCCTGGACCGCGATCGAATCCTGCGAGGTCGCGAACTGGGTGCCGCGGAACATCGAACCGAGGCCCGCCGACTGGCTTTCCTGCTGCTGGATGATGAATTCCGACTTCGTCGCATAAAGCGGTGTCGCCATGCGGAAATAGTACCATCCCGCCATCAGCGTCGGCAAAAGCACGAAGACCGCGAGCCGCGACAGGAGGAGCAGGAAGTTGCGCCGGCGGCGGCGGACGATGTCGCGCTGGATCAGCATGATCTCCTGCGCGCGCTGCGCGTCCTCGCGCGGCGCGGCCGGCAGGTTCGGCGTCTGCTTCACGGTCTGCGGCAGCTGGATCTTCGCGGGCTCCTCCGGGCGGCCGGCTTCGATCAGTTGCAGGACCGCCGAGGGCTGGAACGGGTCGATCCCGCGCCGGCGCAGGATGCGCACCGCCTCATGGTCGTCGGACACCTCGATCCCGTGCTTGAGCGCGACGCGGCGGGCGGTGCGGAGCTGGCGGCCCGACAGCCCTTCGGCCCTGATCGCGGCGATCTCCTCTTCCGCGGTGCGTTCGTTCGGCCCGAGCAGCGCGTCCTGGTCGGAGGTCGGGAAGGGCTGGTCGCCGAACCCGTCGTCAACAGGCCCGGCCCGGGCCGCCGCCGCAGCGCCACCCGGCGCCGCATCGGCCGGACGCGCGGCGCGACGGATGCGAAACTTGCTAACTTTAGGAGGCGTAGTCATACATCCGTTTCGCTTCTTCCAGGGTATCGAACATGTGCAGCTTGCCGTTGCGCAGGACCGCGGCAGAGCGGCAGAACTTCTCCAGCGTGGCGGGCTGGTGCGACACGACGATCACGGTGGCCGTCTTCAGCCGGTCGCGCAGGATCGCGCCCGCCTTGCGGTTGAACTCGACATCCGTCGTCGAGGGCATGCCCTCGTCGATCAGGTAGATGTCGAATTCCATCGCGAGCAGGAGCGAGAAGGTGAACCGCGACTTCATGCCCTGGCTGTAGGTGCCGACCGGCATGTCGAAATACTCCGCGATCCCGCAGAGCCAGCGGCTGAATGCCTCGACATAGTCGGGATCGAGCCCGTAGAGCCGGGCGATGAAGCGGGCATTCTCGCGCGCCGAGTGCTTCTGCACGACGCCGCCCATGAAGCCGAGCGGGAACGAGACCCGGCAGCCCTTGCGCACGACGCCCTCGTCGGGCTTCTCGAGCCCGGCCATCATGTTGATGATCGTCGTCTTGCCGGTGCCGTTCGGAGCGAGGATGCCGAGCGAATTGCCAAGCTCGACGCGGAACGAGGCGCGGTCAAGGATCACCTTGCGCGTCTTGCCGGTCCAGAAGGACTTGCTCACATTCTCGAATTCGAGCATCCGTTTGTCCTGGCGCTGCTCTGTCTCTTTGCAGGTCATAGAGAACTATCGTTAACATGGACGCTACACCCGCATTTTGCCGTCATTATGGCGGATCGGCGGGGCAACGCACAACGCAATTGCGTGTGCCGGCACGGGAATGTCGCGACGTTCCCGTGCCGGAGGATCTAGCCGGAGACCTTCTCGACCCGGAAGAGCTTGCCGGCGATCAGCGACAGGATCGCCGCGCCGAAGGAGAAGAGCGCCCCCATCTTTTC
>WOZM01000075.1:0-30770 GCA_011620265.1 Paracoccaceae bacterium | reverse complement strand
CCTCCGGCAGGCCGAGCTTCATCGGATGCGCCGCGACCCAGCCGAAGAGGAAGATCCCCACCGGCTTGCCGACGATCAGGCCGAGAAGCACGAGCCATGTCGGGGCGGCGATGGCGCCGAACTCGACGCCGGCGTTGAGCAGACCGAAGAAGAACAGGATGATCTCCACCGGATATTTCAGGTGATGCTCGATCCAGTTGAGAAGGTCGGTCAGGTACTGCTCGGCCTCGGCGAAGATGCCGAAGGCGCGGTCGGCATGGGGGATCGTCGGCACGATCGGCAGAAGGCCGAGCGCGGGGTGGATGCCCGCCTCCTGGAAGCCGAACCAGCTGGCGCAGCCGGCGAGAAGATAAGGCCAGAACGACAGTTTCTGCCGCATCCACGTCGAGTTGGGCCGGAGCTGGTTGCCCCGGTCGAGCCGGCGCGGCAGCCAGTTGGCCAGAACGAAGACCGCGATGGCGGCGCCGAAGGACAGGAGCAGCCATTCCGGCGCAAGCTCCGCCGTCGGGTAGAAGACCGCGAGGATGATGAGGCCGGCCGCGTCGTCGGCGATGGCGAGCAGGAGGAGGAACCGGATCGCCGGATGGCCGGCGCCGAAGACCATGCGGCCGACGAGGTAGGAAAAGGCGATGTCGGTCGCGGTCGGGATCGCCCAGCCGCGGCTCACCGTCTCGTAGATGCCGAGCATGGCGGCAAGACCGAGATAGACCGCGATCGGGCCGAGCATGCCGCCGGCGGTGGCGATGAGCGGCGTCATCGCCTTCTTGCCGCGCAAGCTGCCGTTCTCGAGGATGACCGCCTCCCACACCTCCTTTGCGGCGATGGCGAAGAATAAGGCCATGAGCACGTCGTTGACGAGATAATGCAGCGTGAGCGTGCGCGTGGCATGCCCGCCTTCCGCATGCAGATGGCCGATCCAGAAATTGTCGACGATCACCAAGTCGACGAAATGATGATAGCTTTCCGCGTCGATATTCACCCAGAGGAGCGCGGCCAGCGCGCCCGCGATCAGGAGCAGCGAATAGTTGGCGACGTAGTTCCAAACGCGATACATGCCGTCCCCCTGTCGCGTGTTTTGACTTGGATAGTGCAAACGCGGAATCCGGGCAACCCGCACACGACCCGCTTGGCGATTGCCGCTGCCGGCCTTGCTTTCTAAGATCGCCGCCATGACCGCCCCGCCACCCCCCTTCCCCGCCGGAGAGATCGCCGCCTGCGCGCTTTGCGCCGGCGAGTTCGCGGCGACGGCCACCGCCCACTCCCCCCGCCCCGTCGTCTGGTTCCGGCCGGGCGCCCGCATCCTCATCGCCGGGCAGGCGCCGGGGGCGCGGGTCCATGAGAGCGGCAAGCCCTTCACCGATCCCTCGGGCGACCGGCTCCGCGCCTGGTTCGGCCTTGGCGAGGACGAATTCTACGACCGCGACCGCGTCGCCATCGTGCCGATGGCCTTCTGCTTTCCCGGCTATGACGCGAAGGGCTCCGACCTGCCGCCACCCGCCCGCTGCGCCGCGCACTGGCGGGCAAAGGTGCTGGAGAGCCTTCCGGGCATCGGCGTCACCTTCCTTGTCGGCGGTCATGCCCAGCGCTGGCACCTCGGCCCCGCCGCCACAAAGGGCGGCGTCACCGCGACGGTCGGCCGCTGGCGCGACCACGCGCCGCGCGTCTTTCCCTTGCCTCATCCCTCGTGGCGCAATACCGGCTGGCTGAAGCGCAACCCCTGGTTCGAGGCGGAGCTTCTGCCGGTGGCGCGCGCCCGGCTTCGCGAGGTGATGGATGCAGACTGATCTCGACACCGCCCATGCGGCAATGGCGGCCGCACCCGAGGACGACCCGGCGCGGCTGAGGTTCTACGAAGCGCTCGCGGATGCGGAGCTGTTCCTGATGCTCGGGGCGGAGCCGGTGGGCGAGAATATCCTGCCGGCCCTCTTCGATCTCGAGGAAGGCCGCTTCGTCCTTGCCTTCGACCGCGAGGAACGGCTCGCGGCCTTCGCCGAGGGGCCGGTGCCCTATGCCGCCCTGCCCGGCCGGGTCATCGCCGCGACGCTGGCGGGACAGGGCGTCGGGCTCGGCCTCAATCTCGGCGTGGCGCCCTCGGCCTTCCTGATGCCGGCCGAGGCCCTCGGCTGGCTCGCCGGCACGCTCGACCACGCGCCGGGCGCGGCCGAGGCGCGGCCGGTGGCCTACGGCGCGCCGTCGGGGGTGCCGGGCGGGCTCTTGCGGGCGCTCGACGGCAAGCTCGCGCGGCTTGGCGGGCTCGCGGCGCGGGCGCATCTGGTCGCGGTGACCTATGAGGGTGGCGCGCGCGGGCATCTCCTGGCCTTCGAGGGCGCAGCGGCGGGAGCCGAGGCGGCGCTGGCGAAGGCGGTGTCGGAGGCGCTGGTCTTTTCCGGCATCGAGGCGGGGGCGGTCGACGTGACCTTCCTTGCCGCCGGCGATCCGGCGCTCGCGGCCCTGACGCGCGCGGCCCTGAGCTTCGACCTGCCCGAGCCCTCGCGCGAGACGGCGCAGGTCCTCGCGCCGCAAGCGCCGGGCATGGACCCGGCGCGGCCGCCGAAGCTGCGATAAGGCTCCGCGCGCGTCGCGGTCTTGGGGCACGAGGGCAGCGCCCGCCCCCGGGGGTCGGGTCGGGCGGTGCCGCCGGGCGGGACAGTGCGCCCTGCTCAGTAGCCCCGGGCGCGGTCCACGAGGTGCAGGAAGGGCTCGCCCGCCTCGCCGCGGCGGATGTTCTCGGCCACGACCCGCGCGGCGGTGACGGCGCGGGTATCCGCGGCGATATGCGGCGTGACGGTGACGCGGGGATGTGCCCAGAAGGGGTGATCCGGCGGCAGCGGTTCGGTGCGGAACACGTCGAGCGTCGCATGGCCGATCCGGCCTGTGTCGAGCGCGGCGAGAAGGGCGTCGTCGTCGATCAGCGCCCCGCGCCCCGGATTGACGATGAACGCCCCCTCGGGCATCAGCGCCAGACGCCCGGCGTCCATCAGGTTCGTCGTGTCGGGCGTGAGCGGCAGAAGGAGGACGACGATCTCGGCCTTGCCGAGGACACGGGCCAGCCCCGCCTCGCCGGAATGGCAGTCCATGCCGCGCACGGTTTTGGCGCTGCGGCTCCAGCCCATCACCGGGAAGTTCAGCGCGGCGAGGGCCTGCGCCGCCGCCTGTCCGAGCGCACCGAGGCCGAGGACCGCGACGGGCCGTTCCCGCGCGATCGGCGGCAGCACCTCGTTCCGCCAGACGCCGTCCTGGCCGAGGATATGCGCGTCCATCCCGAGATGGTGGCGCAGGACATGGCCCACGACATATTCCACCATCCCTTCGGTCAGCCCCGGATCGACCATCCGCGCAAGCGGCTGGGTGAGCGTCGGGTTGCCGACAATCTTCTCGACCCCCGCCCAGAGGTTCAGGACCGCCTTGCAGTTCACGAAGGGCGAGAAATCGGTGATGTCGCCGCCCGGCGCAAAGACGATGTAATCGACCGCCGCCGGGTCGGGCGCGCCGTGGCGGATCGTGGCGTCGATCCCGGCCTCGCGCAGCGCCTCGGGCAGGTGCGCCTCGTATTCCGGCCAGAGAAGGCGGCCGGCGGCGAAATAGACGGTGACGCTCATGTTACCTCGGGCGGTGAATGTGGGCGCTCTGGACGAGGCCGAAGGCGCCGAGAAGGATGATCATCGCGGTACCGCCATAGGAGACGAGCGGCAAGGGCACGCCGACGACTGGCATGAGGCCGGTCACCATGCCCATGTTGACGGTGAAGAACAGGAAGAACGTCCCCGCGATCCCGAAGGTGAGAAGCGCCGAGAAGCGGTCGCGATTGGCCAGCGCCGAGGTGATGCAGAAGACGAGGATGAGGACGTAGAGCGCGAGAAGCGAGAAGGCGCCGACGAAACCGAATTCCTCCGCCAGCGTGGTGAAGATGAAGTCGGTGTGCTTTTCGGGCAGGAAGTTCAGCCGCGACTGGGTGCCTTGCATGAACCCCTTGCCGGCCCAGCCGCCCGACCCGAGCGCGATCTGCGCCTGGGAGATGTTGTAGCCGGCACCGAGGGGATCGGAGCCGGGATCGAGGAAGATGTCGATACGGCGGAACTGGTAGTCCTCGATCAGTTGCCAGTCGGTGCCACGGCTTTCGACGACCACGAAGACGAGGCCGACGGCGAGCGCGATGACGGTGCCGAAATACCAAAGGCTCACGCCCGCGACGAACATCACGATGCCGCCGCCGGCCAGAAGCAGGATCGCGGTGCCGAGGTCGGGCTGCTTGAGCACGAGCGCGGTCGGCACGAGGATCACGACGACCGGGATCAGCACCCAGAGCGGGCGCGAGGTCTTCTTGATGTCGAGCCAGTCGTAATAGGCCGCGAGGAACATCACGAGCGCCACCTTCATCAGCTCGGACGGCTGGATTCTGATTGGCCCGAACTCAAGCCAGCGCTGGGCGCCCTTGCCCTCGGCCCCGAAGAACTCCACCGCGACCAGCAGCACAAGCGCGCCGAGATAGGCGACGGCCGAGACGTTGCGCCAGAACCAGATCGGGACGAAGCCGACCACCAGCATACCGACCATGCCGACCACGAAGCGCTTCATCTGCGGCTCGGCCCAGGTCTCGAGCCGGCCTCCGGCGACGGAGTAGAGCATCAGGAAGCCGACCGAGGCGGTCGTGGCCAGAAGCAGCACCAGCGGCCAGTTGACGTAGAGCACCTTCCGAAGGCCGGAGGGCACCGTCTTGACGTTGTATTCGAGATAGCTCATGCGCGCGACTTCGTCGTATCGGTGGCACCGGGCTCGAGAAGCTCGAGCTTCTCGCGCTCGGCCTTGATCCGGGCGCGCTGGCTTTCGGGATAGGCGGTCAGCGGCGGGAAGCCGCCCGACAGCGCCTGGAGCACGATGTCGCGGGCGATGGGCGCGGCCACGGCGGACCCGCCGCCGCCATGTTCGACGACGACCGACACCGCGACGCGCGGCGCGTCGAAGGGCGCGAAGCTGACGAAGAGCGCGTGATCGCGACGATCCCACGGCAGATCGTCGTTCGAGACCACGCCGCGGGCGCGTTCGGCGGCGGTGATGTTCCTGACCTGGCTCGTCCCGGTCTTGCCGGCCATCCGCATCGTGTCGTCGACGATGCGCGAGCCGTAGGCGGTGCCGCGCCGAGAATTCAACACATCGAACATGCCGCCCCGGACCGCCCGCAGGATGGCCGGGTCGATGCCGAGATCGGGCGGCTCGGGCAGGGCCACCTCCGCCCCGTTCACGGCGCGTACGAGCCGCGGCAGGACCGCGCGTCCCGAGGCGATCCGGGCGCTCATCACCGCGAGCTGCAAGGGCGAGGCCAGCACGAATCCCTGTCCGATGCCGGAGTTGAACGTATCGCCGACCAGCCACGCCTTGCCGTATTTCTTCAGCTTCCAGGCCTTGTCAGGCGCCAGCCCCTCGGAGATCGCCGACATCGGCAGGTCGAAGCGCTCGCCGATCCCGAGGCGCCGTGCCATCGCCGAGATCCTCTCGATCCCGACCCGCTGGGCAACCTCGTAATAATAGACGTCGCAGGATTGTTCGAGGCTTTCGGTCAGGTCCACATGGCCGTGACCGCCGCGTTTCCAGCAGTGGAAGCGGCGGTTTCCAAGCTCGGTGAAGCCGCGGCAATAGACGGTTTCCCTGGTATTGATGACGCCGGCTTCCAACCCGGCCAGCGCCGTCACCATCTTGAAGGTCGATCCCGGCGGATAGGCGCCCTGCACCGACTTGTCGGCGAGCGGGCGGTGATCGTTCTCGGTCAGCGCCCGGTAGTCGGGCCCGGAAATCCCGCGCACGAAGAGGTTGGGATCGAAACTCGGCGCCGAGCTGATGGCGAGGATGTCGCCCGAGCGCACGTCGAGCACCACGGCGGCCGCGCTTTCGCCGCCGAGCCGGGCCTGCACATAGTTCTGCAGCCGGTAGTCGACGGTAAGCTGCACATTGGCGCCGGGATCGCCTTCCTTGCGGTCGAGCTCGCGCATCACCCGGCCGGTCGCGTTGACCTCGATCCGCCGCGTTCCGGCCTTGCCGCGCAGGTCCGCCTCCATCTTCGCCTCGACGCCGAGCTTGCCGATCTGGAAGCGCGGGATCTGCAGGAGCGGATCGGGGTCCTCGAGCTTCGAGAGGTCATAGTCGCTGACCGGGCCGACATAGCCGAGGACATGGGCGAAATCGGGGCCGAGCGGATAGACGCGGGAAAGCCCGACCTCGGTCGTGACGCCGGGAAGCGCCGGTGCGTTCACCGCGACGCGGCTGAAATCCTCCCAGCTCAGCCGGTCGGCCACGGTGATCGGCAGGGTCGGGCTGCGCCGGGCGATCTCTTTACGGGCGCGGTCGATATCCTCTTCGGTCAGCGGCATCAGCTGCGCGAGCCGCCCCAGAACCGCATCGGTATCGCCCGCATCCTCGCGCGTGATGGTGATGCGGTAGTTCTGTTCGTTGCCGGCGATGAGCGCACCGTTGCGGTCCTGGATCAGCCCGCGCGCCGGCGGCAGGAGGCGGATCTTGATCGAGTTCTCATCCGCCAGAAGCCGGAACTCGTCGGCCTGGTCGAGCTGGAGGTAGCGCATCCGGAACGCCAGCGTCGTCGCGAAGACGCCCTGCATCGAGGCGAGCAGGAGGCCGCGGCGGCTGATGCCGCGGAAGCTTTCCTGGCTGTCGCGGGGCGAGCGTCTCATAGCCGGTGCCCCAGCGCGTCCACCTCGCCCGGCGCGGCCTTGCGCAGCCGGAAGGCAAAGAGCGTCGCCAGCACGACGAGCGGATAGGCGGCGATCGTCGCCAGCGCATGAAGCGCGGTCAGGCCCGGCCCCGCCTGCGGAACGAGGAAGAGCGCCAGCACCAGCCCGTTCGCCACCGTCATCGCGGTGACCACCGCCCCGGCGATCAGCCATTCGAGCGCGAAGGGGATGTCGCGCAGCGTGGCTTCGCGCGAGCGCAGGAATTCGGTGCCGAGAAGCACGATGAGCGTCCAGAGCCCGGGCGGCCGCATCGACAGGAGATCGTCGAGGAGGAGCACCCCGGCGATGAGGAGCGCGGGCACGTAGTCGGGCCGGCGCAGCACCCAGACGAGCGTCAGGCAGAGGATGAGGTCGGGTCCGGGAAACCGCGCCGGCACCGCGTCGAGCGGCAGGATCCGCACGAAAAGAATGAGCGCCGCGAGCCCGGCGAAGAGCAGGCGGTGCCCGAGGCGGGAGGCGGCGATCGGGTCAACCATCGCCGGCCTCGCTGTCGGTTGCGGTTTCGGGCACGGGCAAGGTCAGGGGCAAGGGCTCCGCGACCGGCCGGACCGCCGGCGGGGCCACGAGCCCGCCCGCCTCGGTGATCTGTTCGGCCGGGTGGCTGCGCAGGACCCGCAGAAAGCTCAGCCGCTCGTAATCCGCCGCCAGCCGGACCCGCAGGCGGCGGTCGGTCCCGAGCTCCACCTGCCCGACGAGAAGCCCCGCCGGAAAAACCCCGCCGTCGCCCGAGGAGATCACCCGGTCGCCCGGCCGCACCTGCTCCGGCGCCTCGAGGAACTCGACCGGAGGTGCCGGCGAATTGTCGCCCACGAGCATCGCCTTCTGCCCCGAGGGCTGGATCGTCACCGGGATCCGGCTCGAGGCATCGGTCAGGAGGATCACCCGCGCGGTGGTCTGGCCGACGCCGGAAATGCGCCCGACAAGGCCGAGCCCGTCCATCGTCGCCCAGCCGTCGACGATCCCGTCGCGGGAGCCGACGTTCAGAAGCACGGATTGCCGGAAGGGCGAGCCCGAATCGGCCAGCACCACGCCCGAGACCGAGGTCAGCTTCGGATCGAGCCGCACCTGATTCTGCGCCAGAAGCTTGGCGTTCTGCTGTTCAAGCTGCACCGCCGCTTCTTTCCAGGCCTTCATCTGCTGCAACTCGCGGCGAAGCTCCTGATTCTGCTCGTAGATGCGGGCATAGGACTGGAACCCCTCGACCATGCCGACAAGCTTCGTCACCGGGACCAGCGCCCAGTCCATGTTCGGCACCACCCGGTCGATGAAGGCCGCGCGGAAGCGTTCGACGCGCGGGCTGTCGATCCGCCAGATCAGGAAGATCGCGGTCAGAAGGACGACGAGCACCGCAACGAGGATGCGGCGCACCGGTCCTTTGAAATCGGCATCGGCGTTGCGGTCTTTCGCCACGGGCGGCCTCGCGGTCGGGCGCTGAGGCTTTGGCCTCAGCTGTCGTAATCTATAACGTGCCGGAGCTGCTTTTCATATTCCAGAGCCTTGCCGGTGCCAAGGGCAACACAATTCAGGCACTGGTCGGCGATGGAGATCGAAAGTCCGGTCTGTTCGCGGAGCGCGAGATCGAGCTCTCCCAGAAGCGCGCCGCCGCCGGTGAGCATGACGCCCCGGTCGACGATGTCGGCCGCGAGATCGGGCGGCGTCGCCTCGAGCGCGATCATCACCGCCTCGCAGATCTGCTGCACCGGTTCGGAAAGCGCCTCGGCGATCTGGGCCTGGTTGATCTCGATCTCCTTCGGCACACCGTTCAGAAGGTCGCGGCCGCGGATCTGCATCGAGGCCCCGCGCCCGTCGTCCGGCATGCGGGCGGTGCCGATGGAGGTCTTGATCCGCTCGGCGGTGCTTTCGCCGATGAGAAGGTTCTGCTGGCGGCGCAGATGCGAGATGATCGCCTCGTCCATGCGGTCGCCGCCGACGCGGACCGACCGCGCATAGACGATATCGCCGAGCGAGAGCACCGCGACCTCGGTCGTGCCGCCGCCGATATCGACTACCATGGAGCCGGTCGGATCGGTGATCGGCATCCCCGCCCCGATCGCCGCCGCGATGGGCTCGGCGATGAGGCCGGCGCGGCGGGCGCCGGCCGACAGCACCGACTGCCGGATCGCGCGCTTCTCGACCGGGGTCGCACCGTGCGGCACGCAGACGATGATCTTCGGCTTGGAGAAGGTGGTGCGCTTGTGGACCTTGCGGATGAAATGCTTGATCATCTCCTCGGCGACGTCGAAGTCGGCGATGACGCCTTCGCGCATCGGCCGGATCGCCTCGATGCTGCCGGGAGTACGGCCCAGCATCAGCTTGGCGTCCTCGCCCACGGCGAGAACCTGCTTCTTGCCGTCCTTGACGTGATAGGCGACAACCGAGGGCTCGTTCAGGACGATGCCCTTGCCCCGGACATAGACGAGCGTGTTCGCCGTCCCGAGGTCGATCGCCATGTCCGACGAAAACAGACCACCCCAACTTGCCATGATGTCTTCCCGCTTCCCAACAAGGTTGGGCCCGCGACTCGGATGCGCAGGCCGGGGCTTGTTATAGGCTTCCGGGGGGCAAGGCGGAAGGGGGCGTGGCGCAGCTTCCCGCGGGATTTCGCCGCATTGCAGAATTCGAACATTCGAGGGGCCGGAACATCGCCCCGGCCCGCTCGGAATGTCACGAAACCGACTTCATCTCCTCCGCCGGCTTGGTCTTCGCGCGCCGCACCACGAGGTTGTTGAGCGCGTTGACATAAGCCTTGGCGCTGGCGACGACGGTATCGGTGTCCGAGGACTGGCCGGTGACGATCTTGCCGTCCTCCTCCAGACGCACCGAAACCGTGGCCTGCGCGTCGGTGCCCTCGGTCACCGCATGGACCTGGTAGAGCGCCAGCCGGGCGGTATGGGGGAAGAGCATCCTGACGGCCTTGAAGGTCGCGTCGACCGGCCCGTCGCCCTGCGCGGTGACCTGATGGTCGACCCCGTCGATGGTGAGGATCAGGTCGGCCGATTGCGGCGCATCGGTGCCGCAGATCACCCGCAGGAACTTCACCTGCATCTGGCCCTCGGCCGAGGCGCTGTCCGTCATCAGCGCCACGAGGTCGTCGTCATAGACCTCCTTCTTGCGGTCGGCGAGCGCCTTGAAGCGGACGAAGACGTCGTTGAGCTGGTTGTCGGCCAGCTCATAGCCGAGATCCTTCAGCTTGGCCCTGAGCGCCGCCCGGCCGGAATGCTTGCCCATCACGAGGTTGGTGGAGGCCAGACCGATATCCTCGGGGCGCATGATCTCGAACGTCTCGGCGTTCTTCAGCATGCCGTCCTGGTGGATGCCGCTTTCGTGGGCGAAGGCGTTCTTGCCGACGATGGCCTTGTTGTATTGCACCGGAAAGCCCGAGACGGCGGCGACGCGGCGCGAGATGCCGATGATCTTCGTCGTGTCGATCCCCGTCGTGTAGGGCATGATGTCGTTGCGCACCTTCAGCGCCATCACCACCTCTTCGAGCGCGGTGTTTCCGGCGCGCTCGCCGAGCCCGTTGATCGTGCATTCGATCTGCCGGGCGCCCGCCTCGACGGCGGCGAGGCTGTTGGCGGTCGCCATGCCGAGGTCGTTGTGGCAATGGGTGGCGAAGATCACCTCGTCGGCGCCCGGCACCTTCTCGATCAGCATCCGGATCAGCGCGGCGCTTTCGCGGGGCGCGGTATAGCCGACGGTGTCGGGGATGTTGATCGTCGTGGCACCGGCCTTGATCGCGATTTCCACGACCCGGCAGAGATAGTCGTGTTCGGTCCGCGTCGCATCCATCGGCGACCACTGCACGTTGTCGCAGAGGTTGCGCGCATGGGTCACGGTGTCGTGGATGCGTTCGGCCATCTGGTCCATGTCGAGATTGGGGATGGCGCGGTGCAGGGGCGATGTGCCGATGAAGGTGTGGATGCGCGGCCGCTTCGCGTGGCGCACCGCCTCCCAGCAGCGGTCGATATCCTTGAAATTCGCCCGGGCGAGGCCGCAGATCACCGCGGATTTCGCCTGCTTCGCGATGTCCGAGACGGCCTCGAAATCGCCTTCGGAGGCGATGGGGAAGCCCGCCTCGATGATATCGACGCCCATCTCGTCGAGCATCTCGGCGATCTCGAGCTTTTCGTCATGGGTCATCGTCGCGCCGGGCGATTGTTCGCCGTCGCGCAGCGTCGTGTCGAAGATCACCACGCGGTCTTGCTTGGATCTGTCTGTCATGGTCCTGTTCTCTCTTTCATTCCTTAGCCTTGCCTGGCGCTGGTCACCTCTGAGCGGTCGCGCCGGAAGGCACGCTCAGAGGCGGCTAAGGAGGAGAAGGCCACGGAGCGGCAGGGCGCGCGAGGCACCCGATGCAGCCTGGATATGCTGGCTCCGTGTCATGGGGCGCGACTATACCGAGGTCTGGGGCAAGGAAAAGCGAAAATTTCAGTTTTCGGCCTTGGGCCGGGCGGGCATCGGCCCGGACCGCATGACCTTGTGCAGGATGGCTGTGCGCCGGCGCTCTCGGGGCAAGGCCGCCTTCCGTGGTGACACAGCCCCCTGGACGACCCGTCCGAGGTGCGGCAGGAACGCGGTCGTTTCATCGACCGCGATGGGTTCCCTTTCGGCGCCGATGGGCAACCTTCGGCCGCTGACAGCGTCAGCCCTTTTCGCGCGCCCGGCCGTTCGAATCCTCCGGCTCGGGGCCGAGACCGCGGCTCATGCGCTTCATCTGGGCGATGACCCGCTCCATCTCGTCGTCAGGCAATACCGGGGGCTCGCCCAGGGCCAGCGCATGCACATACATCCGCGCCAGGGTCTCGACCTCCATCGCCATGGAAAGGGTGCTCTCGAGCGTCGTTCCGAGGCTGATCTGCCCGTGCTGACCGAGAAGACAGGCCACCCGGTCCTCGAGCGCCCGCAACGCGGCATCGGAGAGCGCCCGGGTCCCGACGCGATGACATGTTCCAGCGGCTGGCGGCGGCCGAGGCTGGCCAGGCCGTCAAGCACCCACGCGTTGACCGTGCAGATGTCGTGGTGTGCCCAAGGCGGGCCGGGCAGAACGGGATTTGGCGTCGAGAGGGTCTCCAGAACCTCGCCGTCCGCGGTGCAGGCCGACAGCTTGATGTTCGACTTGCCGATGTCGAGGACGGCGACTGTTCCGGCCTCCGACACGGCCCTACCCGTTCGCCAGGCGGAAATCCTCGCCGCGGCTTTCGGCCATGACGAGGCGCCCGTTCGGCAGATCGTTGTCCTCGAGCCTGGCGATGATTTCCTCGGGCGTCAGGTTGTAGTGCCGCCACCGCTCGGAAAGCCGGTCACGCAGGACGGTCGGGGGAACGTCCACCAGCACGGCCACGTCGAACATCGGCCGCAACCTCTGCCACGGTTCCCGCGCGAGCAGGAGGTAGTTCCCCTCGACGATGATGATCGGCACCTCGGCCCCGATCATCCGCGCGCCGGCGCGGGCGATTTCGAGGTCGCGATCGAAGACCGGAACGGCGACGAAGGGCTCGTCGCGGGCGCGGATGCGGTGCAGGGTCTGAAAAAGCCCGCCGACATCGAAGGTGTCGGGCGCGCCCTTTCGCGGCCGGAGACCCGCCGGGACGAGATGGAGGTCGTCATAGTGGAAACCGTCCATCGGCAGGACCACGGCGCACCCTGCCGACGGCGCGTTCAGTATCGCGGCGAGCCGTTCGGCCTGCGTCGACTTGCCCGAACCGGGCGGGCCGGAAATGGCCACGACGACGCGCGCGCCATCCGCCGCACGCGCCGCAAGGAGGTCCGCAAGCCCGGAAAGCTCGATATAGGGCGCCGTCATCTGTCTCCTCAGATCAGCCGATACTGCCTGGCCTTGTTGCGAAGGAAGGGCAACCCGTTGTCCATGACCTCCTCGAAGCTTTCGGCGACCGGGCGCCAGACGGCGAGGCCATAACCCACCTCGGGCGGCATGTTGATGAACGACTCCATCGCCAGCCCGCCCTTGAAGCCGATTGCGGCCAGCGTAGCATAGACCTCGTCCCAGTCGCAGGTCCCCGTCCCCGGCGTGCCGCGATCGCTCTCCGACAGGTGGATATAGCGCAGATGGTCGCGCGCATCGAGGATGCCGTTCCCCGCCCCCTTCTCCTCGATGTTCATGTGATAGGTGTCGAGGTGGATGAAGATGTTGTCGGCGCCGACCTTCTCGATCATCCACCTGGCTTGCCAGCCGGTGTTGATCAGGTGGTTCTCGTAGCGGTTCACCGGCTCGATCCCGAAGGCGATGTTGCGCTTTTTCGCGTGTTTGGCGGCGGCCGTCAGGGCGCGGGCGATGTTGTCATATTCCGCCATCGTCGGCGACACGCCCGTGCGCTCTCCGATACCGCCATAGGTCACCCCGGAAAGCGCCTCGCAACCCATCTCGGCGGCCTTGTCGATGGCTTCGCAAAGATGCGCGATGGCGCCGTCCGGGTTGACGGACGCCCAGTTCTGCTTCGGCAGTCCCAGCGAGCACCCGAGGACCGAGCCGCGCCCACCGCCCGGCCGGGCGCCGCCGAGGTCCACGGCGGCAAGCACGTCGAGTTCGCGGCCGATCAGGGCGTTGGGCACGACTTCCTTCACGATGTTGGCCTGCATCAGCCCGCCGATGCCGGCCATCATGCCGCACCAGCCGAACGCAATGGCCTGTATCAGGGCGATGTTGATGCCGGCCCGGCGCGCGCCCTCGGGGTTGTCGCCGAACGCCTAGAGCTGCCGCTCCGTCGGGATGTGCCGGATCAGAACCCAGGTCGCCACCATGCAGGCCGCCATGATCGCCACCGGCAGGATGATCTCGGCCCAGGTGCCGTTGGCGGACCGATGCTCCCACAGGATCGTGCGGCGCGACCACCAGCCTGGCAGGTTGTAGAGGAAGCGACCGGAGGAAAAGAACATCGGGAGGCCGAAGAAGGCGTTGAACGTCGAGATGGTCACGACGATCGAGATGATGCGAAACTGGTGGATCAGGAAGGCGCTGATCAGTCCCAGCCCGATGCCGAGCGATGCCGCGACGAGAAAGCCGATGGCCCAGTTGCCGCCGCCGATGGCGGCAAAGGCATAGACGCAGAGGTACTGCACCACCGAGGCCGCGACCGCGAAGGAAATGTCGATGCCGCCGGCAATCAGCACCACCAGAAGACCGACGGCCCAGATCACGTTCACGGCGTTGTTGTTCGGGAGCGAGGTGATATTGCCCGGCGTCAGGAAGCTGTCCGAGGCAAGGCTCAGCCCGACGCAAAGGACGATCAAGACCACGAGCAGCTTGGCCTCGGACGGATAGAGGGCCTGCGTCCAAGGGGCAAGCGCGGGAGATGGCGACCGGCCTGCGGCCCGGTCGTTCGATCGCCGCCCGAAAAGGCGCGCGAGGCATGGGAAACCTAGGGGCCGGAGACGATGAAGTCCGGCACGATCCCCGACGCGCGGATGAAGGGTCCGGTGTCGCGCCCGGCAAACAGTCCCTGGTCCGTCACCAATACGCTGCGGCACCCGGCCGCCGCGCCGCCCAGCACATCGGTATGGAGGGTGTCGTCCACCATGGCGAGGCGCGCGGGCACAGGGCCGGTGCGGGCGATGGCTTCGGCAAAGGCCTCGGGGAAGGGCTTGCCGAACCAGTGGGTCTGCGCCTTTACCGTGTCGAGCAACTCGTGCCCGACGAGGCCCGGCTCCAACGTCAGACCACCTTCGCGCGGGGCGACCAGAAGATCCGGGTTGGCGATGACAAAGGGACGCGGGCGACGCTCCAGCGCGGCCACAAGCTGCCGTTGCAGCGCGGGCGTCCAGCGCGCCGTGGACAGGAACAGGACACCATCGGCCATGTCGAAGGCCGATGGGTCGGCCACCGCGTCCCGCAGTCGGCGGGGATATCGGCAAAGCTGTCGCCCGCCGCCGCGATCGCGGCCCATGGGGCGCCGGGGGCGATGCTCTCCAGCCGCCCCACGGCCACGTCGCGCGACGCGACGACCTCTTCTTCGGTGAAGTCGAAGCCCGGCCGGTGATACTTGGCCAGAAGCTGCGGACGGGTATAGCTGGCCGCATTGGTCAGCACCGCCAGCCGCTTGCCGCGCGCCCGCAAGGACGCCATCCGGGCCACCGCGCCGGGTAACGCGCGGCAGGCAGGCGGGGGCGGATCGCTTCATGGCGCGCAAAGGCGGCCTCGGCGTCCGAAAGCATCCCCCCGGCTTCGGCATCAAGCGAAACGTCAGACACTGGTGAACCCGCCTTCCGCCATCAGGAGAGCCCCGTTGACCATGGCCGAGGCATCCGAGGCCAGATAAAGCGCCGCATCCGCCATCTCGACCGGTTCGGCAAAGCGGCGGGCGGGGGGTGGCGTTGCGGAACGGGTCGCCCTTTTCCGGCCTGCCCCAGACCTGTCTGCCCATCGGCGTCATCACCACCGTCGGGCAGATCGCGTTCACCTGCACCTTTTGCCGCGCCCATCCTCGGCGGCAAGGCCGAGAAGGGTTTTGTCGAACCGACAATCCTCGAAGTGGCGCGCCGGGAAGGAGTGACACGATTTCGCCTGAACGTACTGGTCCGCAACGCAGAACGAAGCGGACCTCCCTTCGCCAGGGAACAAGGCGAAGCCGCCGGACGAGCGCCTGCCCGTCCCGGCGGGCTGGCGCGCGCCCGGCTTGTGTCGCGCCCGGCCGACAGGCCGCAAAGGGCGTATTTCGTTGAAGAACACTGCTCGCGCAAAGGTCTCGGGCGGGCTCGAATCAGGCTATCCTGGCTTCAGGGCGTCGGCGCGGTTCTCGACGCGTCGTTTCGAACCGACTTCCCCCAGACCGCCATCCACGGCCCGAGAGCCGTGTCAGTTCGAGGTCGCGCCCGCCTCCGGTGCCGCCGGATCGGTCGGGGCCGCGCCGGCGGCGGGCGCCGTGGTGTCAGGCGCCGTCTCGGCGGGCACCGGCGCCTCCTCGGTCAGCGCCCCGTCGGTCCAGGTGCCAGCGGCGGTCTCGCCGGTCGCGTAGCGCATGATGCCCTCGCCCTGACGCTTGCCGGCCTTGAACGTGCCCTCGTAGACATCGCCGTTGGCATAGGTCGCGACACCCTTGCCGTCGATCTCCCCCGCTTTCCAGCCGCCGGTGTAGCGGAAGCCGTCGGGCATCACGATCTCGCCCTCGCCCTCGCGCTGTCCGGCGACGAACTGGCCGGCATAGACCGTGCCGTCGGCATAGGTCGCCACCCCCTGCCCTTCGCGCTGGCCGTCCTTCCATTCGCCGGTATAGGAATAGCCGTCGGGATAGGTCATCGTGCCCTGCCCGTGGTTCTTGCCCGCGGCAAAGCCGCCTTCGTAGACGAGGCCGTTGGCATAGGTGGCAATGCCCTGTCCCTCGATCACGCCGTCCTTCCAGTCGCCGTCATAGGTGGCGCCGTCGGCATAGGTGATCTTGCCCTTGCCGTTGGCGAGGTCGCCGGCGAACTGGCCCTCGTAGACCGAGCCGTCGGGATAGGTGACGCGGCCCGCGCCCTCGATCCGGCCCTCGACCCAGTCGCCGTCGTAGATGTATCCGTCGGTGCCGCGGAAGATGCCCTTGCCTTGCCGCTGGTCGGCGGCGAAGCCGCCTTCGTAGACGTCGCCATTGGCATAGGTGACCTTGCCCTGGCCCTGCCGCTTGCCGTTCACGAACTGGCCTTCGTAGACATCGCCATTGGGCTGGGTGAGCTTGCCGGTCCCGTTCATCTGGCCGTCGGCCCAGGCGCCCTCGTAGGTCAGCCCGTCGGCGAGCGTGAGCTTGCCCTGCCCGGCCCGCTGGCCGCGCAGCATGTCGCCCTCGTAGACCGCGCCGTCGGGATAGGTGATCTTGCCCTTGCCCTCCTTGACGCCGTTGATCCAGTCGCCCTCGTAGGTGTAGCCGCCGGGGCTTTCCATCTTGCCCTGCCCGTGGTGGAGCGCCTTCTGGAAGCCGCCGGTATAGGTGACGCCATTGGCGTAATGCGCCACGCCCTGACCCTGGAGCTCGCCCTCGACCCAGTCGCCGTCATAGGTGCCGCCATCGGCGAAGGTGATCTTGCCCTTGCCATGCGGCTTGCCCTTGACGAAGGCGCCCTCATAGAGCGAGCCGTTGGGATAGCGCGCGGTGCCCTGGCCGAGGATCTCGCCCTCGACCCAGTCGCCGGAATACTCGTAGCCGTTGGGGAGCGTGTAGGTGCCCCTGCCGTGCTGCTTGCCGTCCTTGAACGTGCCCTCGTAGATGCCGCCGTCGTCGTATTCCTTGGTCACGACGTCCTGCGCGAAGGCCATGCCCGCCACCATGAGCGCGGCCGCCGTCAGCACCGCCCTTGTCGCTTTCCCGCCCGTAAGCCTCATGGTCCGTTCCGCCTTCTCGTCAGCACTCGTTCCCGGACGGCGCGGTCAGGCGCGGGACGCGTGATGCCCCGGCCGGCCTGTCGCCACCACCCGCCGGGAACCCTAAATCCGGCATCGCGCGCTGACAAGTCACTCGCCGCCGGATCGCGCCATCGTTTGCCGGGCCGATCGCCCGGGCCAAGGGGCGATCATGCAGGTGTCCGCCTGCATCCCGAACCGGTCGGCTTCGAACCGGCCCACACGCGCAATCTCTTGGCTTTTCCTCCCCGGCAGGTCTGGTAATACGGGGGACGGAAACCCTGGGAATACGCATGGCCGAGACATTCCGCCTGACACTGGCACAACTCAACCCGACCGTGGGGGCGCTTTCGGCGAATGCCGCGAAGGCCCGCGAGGTCTGGGCCGAAGGCAAGGCGGCCGGCGCCGACATGGTGGCGCTGACCGAGATGTTCGTGACCGGCTACCAGACCCAGGACCTGGTGATGAAGCCCGCCTTCGTCGCCGAGGCGATGGCGGCGATCGAGGCGCTGGCAAGGGACTGCGCCGACGGGCCGGCGCTCGGCATCGGCGGACCCTTCCGCGACGCGAGCGGCCTTTACAACGCCTACTGGGTGCTGAAGGGCGGCAAGGTCGTCGCCCGTGTGCTGAAGCACCACCTGCCGAACGACACCGTCTTCGACGAGGAGCGTCTCTTCGTCTCCGCCCCCGTGAGCGGCCCCTACATGATCGGCCCGGTCCGCATCGGCACCCCGATCTGCGAGGATGCCTGGTTCGACGACGTGACCGAGACGCTGGCCGAGACCGGGGCGGAGATCCTCCTCGTCCCCAACGGCTCGCCCTACTATCGCAACAAATACGACCGGCGCGTGAACCTCATGGTCTCCCGCGTGATCGAGACGCGGCTGCCGCTCATCTATCTCAACATGGTCGGGGCGCAGGACGATCAGGTCTTCGACGGGGCGAGCTTCGTGCTCAATCCCGGCGCCGACCTCGCGGTGCAGATGCCGGCCTTCGACGATTGCATCCGGCACGTGGATTTCGAACGCCACGACGAGGGCTGGCGCGCGGTGCGGACCGAGCTCGTGCCGCTGCCCGACGAATGGGAACAGGACTACCGGGCGATGGTCGTCGCGTTGCGCGACTATTGCGGCAAGACCGGCTTCGGCAAGGTGCTGCTCGGCCTGTCGGGCGGGGTCGATTCCGCGCTGGTGGCGGTGATCGCCGCCGACGCGCTCGGCCCTGAAAACGTGCGCTGCGTGATGCTGCCCTCGGAATACACCTCCGCCCATTCGCTGGAGGACGCGAAGGCCGTGGCGCAGGCGCTCGGCTGCCGGCTCGACACCGTGTCGATCGAGAGCGCGCGCGACGCGGTCGAGACGGCGCTCGCCCCGCTCTTCGAGGGCACGAAGCCGGGCATCGCCGAGGAAAACATCCAGTCCCGGCTCAGGGGCGTGATGCTGATGGCGCTTTCGAACAAGTTCGGCGAGATGCTTCTGACCACCGGCAACAAGTCCGAGGTCGCGGTCGGATACGCCACGATCTACGGCGACATGGCGGGGGGCTACAACCCCTTGAAGGACCTCTACAAGATGCGGGTCTTCCAGACCTGCCACTGGCGCAACGCCAATCACCGCGACTGGATGATGGGACCGGAAGGCGAAGCGATCCCGGTCCGGGTGATCGAGAAGGCGCCCTCGGCCGAACTTCGCCCGGACCAGAAGGACGAGGACAGCCTGCCGCCCTACAAGGTGCTCGACGCGATCCTCGAACGTCTGATCGAGGGCGACCAGTCGGTCGCCGAGATCGTCGCGGCGGGCTTCGACAAGGCCACCGTCAAGAAGGTCGAGCACCTGATCTATATCAGCGAATACAAGCGCTTCCAGTCGGCACCGGGCCCGCGCCTGACGCAGAAGGCCTTCTGGCTCGACCGCCGCTACCCGATCGTCAACCGCTGGCGCGACGAGAGCTGAGCGCGAGGCTTCGGGTTCGCAGGCATCCGGCAGGGGACTGCGCGAGCGGCCGACGTTGTCAAATCGCGGCATTCAGCTACACTGCATTTCAGGCTGGCAGCAGCGGCAAGCGACCGTCGAACCGAGAATACTACAGGCATGACAGACATATGGCAGACCGAAGACGAGCCTTCCTCCGTCACGCCGACGGGTGCGCAGGGTCTCCGGCACGGCTTCGCCACGGTCGGGGATCCGTTTCAGGCGTCTGCAATTCTCCTGTCCGGCCGTGCACGGTTCCTGAAGCGAGATCGCGACGATCCGGCCGGGGCAGAGAACGCGTTTCACGAAGTGTACGGGCGAAGAGCGGCTCCCCTGCTCGGCAGCACGGGCAGATCTCAAGAGCTTTCCGATCGTTGAGACCAGAATTTCACACTGAAGCCCGGACGTAGCTGGCATGGGTTGCGCGATTTCCTTTCCGTTGGTTCTGTGGTCAACCGGGAAACCTCGGACGAGCAATGCGGGTTTCACGTGACCGTCGAAAAGAAGCCCAGGCTCGCATTTCATCGCTTCCGCAGCCTCCATGCGGGGGGCTGCACCTTGCTCGATGCGGTCGAACTGCGCGTGGAGGATGGCCACCGCGAGATCCTGCTCTGCTTCGCCGCCGGGACGGATCCGGACAAGCTGACAATTCCCGCGGACGGCGAGCTTGTCGCGTCGCGCAGCGTCGGGGGCTCGCCCCTGCTCACCGTCCGGATTCCCTGCGGCACCTCCCTCGAGATGGCTTTCTCGGGCGAGACGGTCTCGATCGATCCGGCGATGGCCGAAGTCGGCCTCCTTGAAGGCACGAACGCGCTCCTTGCCACGCGAAACGGCGAAAGCGCCGAAAGCGTGCTGGCCTGGCTGGATTTCCACGCGACCTGCCACGGCGTGACGGCGGCGGTCATTCTCGATCGGGCGAAGCCGGACAGCGACCCGGCGTTCGAGGGGACGCTCGCCGCAGGCCTCGAACGGGCGGACCACGATTGCGCCGTCGTGGTCCTGCGTTGCGATATTCCCCTGGGACGGACCGACCTGCCCCCCGAGACGCATCCCTATTGCGTGCCGGAGGCCCCCGGCAAGGACCGCATGAAAGTGCCTCCGCCCGATCCGTGGACCGCGCCCCTTGGCCAGCCCCTGGTCTATGAGATCGCGAGGGCCCGGTTCCTGGCCGAGGCGCGCGCGGTCGCGAACATCGACGTTTGCGACCTGCTCGCGCCCGATCAGGCGTTCAACGTCTTTGATCAGGCCGTGGCGGCCGAGGGCGGGCTGATCGCGCTGAGCGGCCGGCACTGCTATCCGTGGCGCGTCCGCAAGGATCAGCCCATTCGGTTCGGCGACCACATCTGTGTTCAGTTCGATCACGCGATCCTCAGGCGGCGTTGGTGCATCGCTCCCGCCAAGGCGCCGGACGGAACGATCTGGCGGCTGCTTCGCGTCGGCAACGCCGCGGCTGACGACGCCCGTACCGGCCGGTTCTTTCGCTGCATGGCGCTCCGGCATCCGGTGCGGTCCGTGTCCAAGATCGTCCCGAAGTCCTCGCTGATAGAGCACCCGCCGCTGATTGACCTTTCCCAAAGGTACTTCGCGCACAATCCGGTCCGCATGCCCGAGGTCCGGCCAGACCGCATCACGGGGCATCGCGAACGGCGCGCGATCGTCACGACGATGAAGAACGAAGGCCCCTTCATCCTCGAATGGATCGCCTATCACCGCGCCATCGGCTTCGACGACTTCCTCGTCTACACGAACGATTGCAGCGACGGCACCGACCAGATGCTCGATCTCCTGCAAGCCCGCGGCATCGTGCAGCACCGCGACAACCCATACCGCCAGAGCGGGCTGAAGCCGCAGCACGCGGCGCTTCAGGCGGCCGACGGGGAACCCGTCGTCAAGAACGCGACCTGGGTCGTCTGCATGGATGTCGATGAGTACGTGAACGTCAAGACGGGGGCCGGCACGCTCGATGATCTCTTCGCGGCGGTTCCGGACGCCAACATGATCTCGATGACCTGGCGGCTCTTCGGCAATTCGCGCGTCCACGACTTCCAGGACCGCTTCGTCACCGAGCAGTTCACCCGCTGCGCGCCGGAATTCGTCCGCAAGCCGCACCAGGCCTGGGGCTTCAAGACGCTCTACAAGAACATCGGCCTTTACAAGAAACTCGGCGTGCACCGCCCCAAGGGCCTGAACCCGCAGCTCTGGGAGCTCATCCGGTGGGTGAACGGGTCCGGCAAGCCCCTGCCGCGCGCGATGTATCGCAACGCCTGGCGCTCGACGGCGGAGACCTACGGCTACGATCTCGTCTCGCTCAATCACTACGCGGTGCGCTCGGCCGAAAGCTTCCTGGTCAAGCGGGACCGCGGGCGCGTCAACCACGTCGATCGCGACCAGGGACTGGCCTACTGGTTCCGCATGAACCACAACGTCGAGGAGGACCTGTCGATCCAGCGGATGCTGCCGGCCGCCAAGGCCGAATTCGACCGGCTGATGGCCGATCCCGAGATCGCCGGGATGCATGACCGCTGCGTCGCGATGCACCGCGACAAGATAGCGGAGCTGCGCGCGGCTCCGAACAACGCCAAGTTCTACGCGGACCTGACCGGTCCCCGGCTCGACAAGCTCTCGCGTCTGCTTTCGCATTTCGGATCCAACGTCTTCCTCGCCGGCCCGGAAGCGATCCCGGACGAGGTCGTCGACCGCGACCCGGACGACGAGTTCTTCTTCACCGTCGAGAAGACGAAGACCACGCATTGATGCGCTGCCCGGGGATGGGCGAAGCCGCGACAGGCCGCAATCGCGATGCGACGGCGCAGGCAGCGGGGCGGAGGTCGATGGTTGACAGATCAGCCCGTCGGGATAACAAGGACGGGTCATCTGACCCCTTCAAGCGGCCAGGGATGAACGAACCGGCGCGGAGGACGAAGGGGCGAGCATGATTTCATTCGAACAGGCCATGGCCGCAATGAGCGACGAGCGGATCGCATCGCTCAAGGTCGAGATGTTCGACGCGGAAGACATTCTCAACCTGATCCTGCAACGCTCGGAGATCATACGCGATCAGAACCGCCCCAACTGGTACGTCAAGCAGTGGACGGAGGGCGAGGACGGGCCGCTTCTGGACCTGATCGCGCGTATTGGCCTGTCGGAGCTGGCTCGCCGCGCCGCCGCTTTCATCTATCTCGAATATCTCGAGCTCAAGCCGTTATTCGACCGGGCGCCGCCGCGCAGGATCGCCGATATCGGCTGCGGCTACGCGTTGTTTGATCTCTTTCTCGCACAGGATTTCGGCTGCCACCTCGTGCTGATCGATCTTGAACAAAGCGGACATCGGCATTTCGGCTACGAGAACGAAGGCGCCGCCTATTCCAACCTCGGCGTCGCGCGAACCTTCCTGACGGTCAACGGGATCGACGACGCTGCCATCGACACCCGCAATCCGGCCCGCGACGACCTGGGCGACATTGACCGGCTGGACTACGCTCTGAGCTTCATCTCCTGCGGCTTCCACTACCCTTGGCATACCTATCGCGATTTCTTCGCGCGGGCGCTCGGCCCGGGTGGCATGGCCATTCTCGACATCCGGCGGCGCGTCTCAGGCGACGCGCAGGCCGAGATGGCAAGGATGGGAAGCGTCCAGATCGTTGCCCAGGCCGCCTATGGCCGGGCGGATCGTGTCATGCTGACGCTCGGCGGCACGGCCGGAAAGGGGCCGTAGGTCCGCACGCGCCGAGTTCGGGGCCGAGGGCTCGCCCAGCCTCGCGCAAGGCCCTGGCCCGTCGCTCGGCGAACTCCGGTTCGACGCGCCGCCGCCGGACCCGCGCTTCGCGCCGGGCGCGCCCTGCCGCGTGAGCGCTACGTCCGCGGCCCGTTAAATCGGGGAGGACTACCATGCCGGAGCAGGGCCGCCCCAGGGCGGAGCTTTCGTTTGCGCGGCCCGGAAGCGACAGCGCGGCGATTTTCGCAGCGGCCCGCTGGAACTGGCCCCGCCCGCCGCCTATAACGCGGCCGAAGCGAAAGGGCAGAGCCATGCGCAAGGCGACGATCACGCGGAAGACGGCGGAAACCGAGATCGCGGTCGAGATCGACCTCGACGGCACCGGGGTCCATTCGAACGAGACGGGGGTGGGGTTCTTCGACCACATGCTCGACCAGCTTGCGGCGCATTCGCTGATCGACATGAAGATCCGCGCCAAGGGCGACCTGCATATCGACGACCACCACACGGTCGAGGATTGCGGCATCGCCCTCGGTCAGGCGCTGACGAAGGCGCTCGGCGACAAGAAGGGCATCCGCCGCTACGGGCATTTCGCGCTCGCCATGGACGACGCGCAGGTCGCGACCGCGCTCGACCTTTCGGGCCGGCCCTACCTTGTCTGGAATGTCGAGTTCCCGACCGCGAAGATCGGCACCTTCGATACCGAGCTCGTGCGCGAGTTCTTCCAGGCGCTCTCGACCCATGGCGGCATCACGCTGCACGTGGACCGGGTGCACGGGATCAACAGCCACCACATCGCCGAGGCCGCGTTCAAGTCGCTCGCGAAGGCTTTGCGGATGGCGGTCGAAGCCGATCCGCGCGCCGCGGGCGTGCTGCCTTCGACCAAGGGGGCGCTGTGAGCCTGACGGTCGTCGTCGACTACGATTCCGGCAACCTCCACTCGGCGGAAAAGGCGTTCCAGCGCATGGCGGCCGAGACCGGGAAAGGGTCCGTCATCGTCTCGTCGCGCCCCGAGGACGTGGCGCGCGCCGACCGGGTCGTGCTGCCGGGCGACGGCGCCTTCCCGGCCTGCCGGGCGGCACTTTCCCGCTTCACCGGACTTTTCGAGGCGATCGAGGAGGCGGTGACGGTCCGCGCCCGGCCCTTCCTCGGCATCTGCATCGGCATGCAGATGATGGCGACGCGCGGACATGAATACCGCGAGACGCCGGGGTTCGGCTGGATCGCCGGCGATGTGGTGCGGATCGAGCCCGCCGACCGGACGCTCAAGGTGCCGCATATGGGCTGGAACGATCTGGTAATCGACCGCCCCCACCCGGTGCTTGCCGGCATCGGAACCGGCCAGCACGCCTATTTCGTCCATTCCTACCACTTCCGCGTCGCCGACCCGGCGCATCTGCTGGCGCATTGCGACTATGGCGGGCCGATCACCGCCATCGTCGGCCGGGACAACATGGTCGGAACCCAGTTCCACCCGGAAAAGAGCCAGGCGACGGGGCTCCGCCTCATCGCCAATTTCCTCGCCTGGCGGCCCTGACGGCCGTCGGGCGGAACCGGCAAGGCGGCCGGGTTACTTCACCCGCTGCCAGTTCGAATCGCGGCAGATCGCGCCGCCGAGCACGCAACCCGACACCGCGAGATTGTCACCCGCAAGCTGCATCTTCGACTTGTAGGTCTTGTTGCGGTCCGGGGCCCAGACCTTGCCGTCACCGTAGGATCCGTCGCCGTTGGCGACCATGTCCCAGACGATCTGCTTGCCGACATTCTCCGACGGCTTCTCCGCGCCGCTGACATCGAAGGCCTTGACCAGGACGCCGCAGAGCTTGGCCCCGCAAGGCGCGATCCGGACGTGACCGAAATTGCCGTTGTCGTCGGGCTTGGTCTTCCACAGCCCCTCGACCGGATCGGCGGCAAGCGCCACCCCGGCGATCAGCGTGGCGGTGGCGGCGAGCAGCAACGTCTTCATGTCCGATGTCCTCCCTGACATTTGCGCCGATCATCGGCGAATCCCCCCAGCCTCGTCCAGCGTGACGTGACGTTGAGCCGCCTTTGCAATCGCCTTGCCGCTGTGGCAAGAGGCCCGCGACCGAAAGGAAATGCCGATGATCCTCTACCCCGCCATCGACCTCAAGGACGGCCAGTGCGTGCGGCTTCTCCACGGCGAGATGGACAAGGCCACCGTCTTCGGCGACGACCCGGCCGCGCAGGCGGCGGCGTTCGAGGCGGCGGGCTGCGAGTGGCTGCACCTCGTCGACCTCAACGGCGCCTTCGCCGGCGCGCCGGTCAACGCCGCGGCGGTCGAGGCGATCCTCGCCCGCGTGACGGTCCCCTGCCAGCTCGGCGGCGGCATCCGCGACATGGCCACCATCGAGATGTGGCTGACGAAGGGCCTCGCCCGGGTGATCCTCGGCACCGTCGCGGTGGAGAACCCGACGCTGGTGCGCGAGGCGGCGCTGGCCTTTCCCGGCAAGGTCGCGGTCGGCATCGACGCCCGCGAGGGGCGGGTCGCGACCAAGGGCTGGGCCGAGGAGACCGACGTGAAGGTCACCGACCTCGCCCGCCGCTTCGAGGATGCCGGCGTCGCCGCGATCATCTACACCGACATCCTGCGCGACGGCGCGATGCAGGGGCCGAACACCGAGGCGACCGAAGCCCTCGCCCATGCCGTGACGATCCCGGTGATCGCGAGCGGCGGCGTCTCCTCGCTCTCCGACCTCCTCGCACTCCGCGACACCGGCGTCATCTCCGGCGCGATCTCCGGCCGCGCGCTTTATGACGGCGCGATCGACCTCGCCGAGGCGCTGAGGTCCCTGAAAGCCTAGCCGCCGGCCGCCGCCGCCGTCAGCTTGCCGAGCGCGCCGTCCATCTTCGCCAGCACCTCGGCATCCCTCGGGATCGCCAGATCCTCGAAGGTCTCCGCCGGGGGCTCGTAGGCCAGCCAGACCGCGCCATCGCCGTCTTCATAGGCCAGCACCTTCAGCGGCAGATAGAGCCCCGCCAGCGGATCGGCCTGCATCGCCGGGGTGCCGAGCGCGGGGTTGCCGAAGATCAGCAACTGCGACGCGCCAAGCTCCATCCCGGCGCTGGCCGCCCCCGCGCCGTGGTCGACGCGGGCGAAGACCGTGGCCCCGGCGCCGGCTACGGCCGCCTCCAACCGGTCCATGACTTCCGCCACGGTTCCGGTCGCGGCGATGCGCGTGACATCGGCGGCGAGCGCCGGCAGCGTCCAGAAGCTGGCCGTCAGGGCGAGGATGATCGGTTTCATGGCAAGGCTCTCTTTCGTATCCAGAATGCGCGGCCATGCTCCGGCCTTCCGCGCCTTCCGGCAACAAAAGATGCCGTGATCGGTAACCGACCGCCCGACTTGCGCGGACCCCGCGTCACCCCTGCCGCGTCGCGGTCGCCAGGGCCTGTGACACCGCAGGGCGCCAAGCGCGCCAGAGAAACCAGAGCCAGAGGCCGAGCCCGGCCGGCCCGAGCGTCACGGCCAGAAACCCGCTCGGGTCGAAGCCCGACACCGATGAACGCTCCCGCGTGCCGCCACGCCGCCGCCCCCTGGAGCCGCCGGTTGAGGCCGAAGACGGCAAGTGCGGTGACCGGCCTGTGCCAGGCAAGCGGCCTCCACACCATCTGCCAGGGAAAGTTTTCGTACATCGTCCCGACACCCCCCTCGGCCACGAAGCCCAGAACCGCCCCGCCGAGACCCGGCGCCGCGAGGCCCCGCACACCGGTCAGGGTCGTCAGCGAAAGCGCGCAGGCGGCGGCGAAGGCACAGGCACATCCGGTGGCGAACATCCCGGCCGGGTCCTGTCCCGGCGGCGGAAAGCCCCGGAACATCGCCTCGGAGCCCCGGCAGGCCACCGCGCCGAGGCCGGCACTTGCGAGAAGACAGCGCAGACTCTCAGCCATTGCCGCCGGTCCAGCGGCCATTGTCAGTCCGACCGGCAAAAGCTATCACGGCCCCGACCCCGGACGGTAGCCAATGCTCAAGACCCGCATCATCCCCTGCCTCGACGTGGCCGATGGCCGCGTGGTCAAGGGCGTGAACTTCGTCAACCTGATCGACGCCGGCGACCCGGTCGAGGCCGCGAAGGCCTACGACGCAGCGGGCGCCGACGAGCTTTGCTTCCTCGACATCCACGCGACCCACGAGAACCGCGGCACGATGTACGACCTCGTCACCCGCACGGCGGAACAGTGCTACATCCCGTTGACCGTCGGCGGCGGGGTCCGGACCCATGACGACGTCCGCGCCCTCCTCCTCGCCGGGGCCGACAAGGTCAGCTTCAACTCCGCCGCCGTCGCCGATCCCGACGTGGTGGCCGGCGCCGCCGACCGCTTCGGCAGCCAGTGCATCGTGGTGGCCATCGACGCCAAGACCGTCAGCCCCGGCAAGTGGGAGATCTTCACCCATGGCGGCCGCCGTCCGACCGGCATCGACGCCGTCGACTTCGCCCGCACCGTCGCCGCGAAGGGCGCGGGAGAGATCCTCCTCACCTCGATGGACCGCGACGGCACCCGCGCCGGCTTCAACCTGCCGCTGACCCGCGCCGTCGTCGACGCGGTCGACATCCCGGTGATCGCCTCGGGCGGCGTCGGCACGCTCGACCACCTCGTCGAGGGCGTCACCATCGGCGGCGCCTCCGCCGTCCTCGCCGCCTCGATCTTCCATTTCGGCGACTACACGATCCGCGAGGCGAAGGAACACATGGCCGCCGCCGGCATCCCGATGAGGCTTGAATGACCCCGCTCGAAACCCTCGCCGCCACGATCCTTGCCCGCAAGGGCGCCGACCCCGACAGATCCTGGACCGCGAAGCTGCTCGCCAGGGGGCCCGAGAAATGCGCCGAGAAATTCGGCGAGGAGGCGGTCGAGGCGATCATCGAGGCGGTGAAGGGCGACCGCGGCCGCCTTACGGCCGAGGCCGCCGACGTCCTCTACCACCTCCTCGTCATGTGCGCCGCGCGCGACGTGGCCCTCGACGACATTCTCGCCGAACTCGCCCGCCGCGAAGGCACCTCCGGCCTTGCCGAAAAGGCCGCGCGCGACTGACCCCCGCTTCATCTTGCCGGAAATATCCCCGCCGGAGGCATCCGCCGCCGGCCACGGTGCTTAGAGCTTCGAGGAAATCACCCCGGTCGCGAAACCGCCCATCCTGAGCTCGCCGAAGAGCCGCTGGTATTCGATCTTCGGACAGCGATTCTGAATGACCCGGATCCCGCGCGCTTCGGCCGTTGCCGCAGCATCCGCGTGGCTGACGCCGATCTGCATCCAGATCGTCTTCAGATCGGGAAGTTCGGCCAGCGCCGCCTCGACGACCCCCGGCACCGCCTCGGACCTGCGGAAGATGTCGACCATGTCGACATGCGCGTCCTTCGGGATCGAGGCGAGATCGGCATGGACCCGCTGCCCGAGGATCTCCTTCCCCGCATGGCCGGGGTTCACGGGGATGACGGTGAACCCCTTCAGCCCGAGATAGCGCGCGACGTAATAGGACGGCCGCACGGGATTGGGCGACACGCCCACGACCGCGATCACGCGGGTCGTGGTGAGGATGTCGCGCAGGAAGGCGTCGGAATATTCTGTCATGGTCGCCCAGCCATGCCAGAAAAAGGCGCCCGAACCAAGAGGCCGGGCGCCAGTGCGGAACGAGGGACAGTGAATTGAAGCACGGCTGTTCCGGAACCGCGCTCCCGTATCTTTATGTAGGAACGTAAACCTGGCGTAAAAAGACCGTGTCGCGGATTTGTGATCACTTGGTGTTCAGCGCCGCCGGCCAGTACCCGTCCGCAAGCACGACATTGCCCGGAATGTCCTGACTCCAGATCGTCCGGACCTCGGTCGAGAAGTTGAGGTAGAGCCGGCCGTCGCTGACCGTGAAGGCCTCGGGCGCGGTCGAGGCGACGGCGCCTTTCGACATCGCATAGGCGCAGTACCCGCCATATTGCGGCGCATAGGCGGCGGGGTTCATCTCGAACGCTTCCATCGACTCGGCGCTCGCGAAATACCAGGTCGCGCCGCGCCACATCAGCGCGTGGTCCATCTTGCCCGGGACCGGCTTGCCTTCGGTGAAATAGGCAACCGGATCGTAGCCGGAAATCGCCACGCCGCCCGGCGCGAAAACCTCAGGTTCATCCGCGAAGGCAGGCCGCAGGATCGTCCCCGCGACGGGGATCGCGAGCGCGGCGACAAAGAGGGCGCGGCGGGTCAGGTTCATTGCAACTCCATTCCGGTCGGGAGCCGGTTTCGGGGGCCGGTCTCGTCCAGCAACATGCCACCGCCCCGCCCGCCGTGAAAGAGACCTCCCGCAAGCGTGATCCGGGGTGGGCAAAGGGTGAAATCCCGTCAGCGCGTCGCGGCGGCGTAAAGTGCCACCGCCGCGGCATTGGAGACGTTGAGCGATCCGAACGGCCCCGCGAAGGGGATCCGGACCAGCCGGTCGCAGGTCTCGCGCGTCTTCTCGCGCAGGCCCGGCCCCTCGGCCCCGAGGACGAGCGCCACGGGCCGTGTCCCGATCTCGGCCAGCGCCCCGGCCAGCGTCGCCTCCGCCGCGCCGTCAAGGCCGAGAAGGACATAGCCCATCGCCCGCAGCCGCTCCATCGCCTCGGCGAGGTTGCCGACCCGGAGATAGGGCTGGCGTTCGAGCGCGCCGCTCGCGGTCTTGGCCAGCGCCCCGGTCTCGGGCGCCGAATGGCGCGCGGGGGCAATGACCGCACGGGCACCGAAAACCTCGGCCGACCGCAGGATCGCGCCGACATTGTGCGGGTCCGTCACCCGGTCGAGCACGACCACCAGCGCCGCCCCCGCGCCGCCCGCGCAGACCTCCTCGAGCCCGCCCCAGGCCAGGGGCCGCACTTCCAGCGCCGCGCCCTGATGGACGCTGTCGGGAGCGAGCGGGACATGAGCATCGAACTTGCGCGGATCGGCGATCTCCGGTTCCGGCCCCTCCGCCAGCACCTCCGGCCCGAGCCGGTCGGCGGCGTTCCTGGTCAGGACGAGCCGCAGCTTCTCGCGTGCCGGATTGGCCAGCGCGTCGCGCACCGCATGGAGCCCGAAGAGCCAGAGGGTTTCCGCCGCCGCAGCGCGTCTGGCGCGTTCCTTGTCGATCACCCAGGTGGGTTTCTTCAACTGACTGGCCCTTCGGTTGCCGGGATGCCCGGTTTCACCTACGCCCAACGCGACCGATTGCCAAGCCGCGCGACCGCCTGGGCCAGCCGCCAGCGGGGCGGGAAACACCCGGCCCAACCCCTTCGAAGCCGCCCGCACACCACCCCGACCGCATGGGCCAAACACCCGCAATCGCGCCACGAACCTCAGCCCCGCGAGTGCTGCGGGACCACCCGCACGGCGCCGGAAGCGGAACGGCAATTCGCGGTTGACGCGTCGCGGCAGGCACAGTAATCAGCCCCGGCGTCGGGCGACGTGCTGCAAGGTGCGGCAGCGGACTGTAACTCCGCCGGGGAGACCCATGCCTGGTTCGATTCCAGGGTCGCCCACCATCTCCACTTTTCATCAATCTAATCAATGCCTTGCGGGGCAATGTTGTAAATCCAGGGGTTGGTTTTACACTTTTCGTTCGCTTTTCCTTCCGTTCCAGTGCCGCGAAGGCCTGTTCCGCAAGGTGAAGTCGATTTTCTACGACGGTGTAGCGGGTCACTTCGGCAAGAGTTTGGTGGCCGCTGATAGACATGATCTCATGACCACTGCACCCGGCTTCGGCGAGCCTGCGACATGCCGCCTTGCGCAACAGAGCCGGTGGACGTAAACAATACCAATTAGGATTAATTAATAATTTTCATTATGTTAGATAAAATTGAGTGGTGCCCAGAGCCGGAATCGAACCAGCGACACGCGGATTTTCAATCTTCATGTCTCTCTATCCGAATCCCCTTGCATGGCTGCGCAAAAGTCGCACATATTATTGATAATAAAAATAAAAATAGATCCTACGCCCTGCATTCGGTTGCATGATGTTGCATCGAACTGCAGGAAATCGGATCACTTTTGTAGCCCATATG
>WOZM01000035.1 GCA_011620265.1 Paracoccaceae bacterium | reverse complement strand
TCGCTTCTGCCCTCCCCTGACCAGAAAGGCCCGCGCGCGGTCGGAGAAGTGGTCGACGATGCTGATGGTGAGGAACAAGAGCGCGAAGATCGCCACGACCTGATCGTACTTGCCCTGGCCCCATTGCAGCGCGGTCTTCAGGTCATAGCCGATGCCGCCCGACCCGACGAAACCGAGGATCGCCGAGGCGCGGATGTTGATCTCGAACCGAAGAAGCGCGTAGCTCGACCAGTTCGGCGCGACCTGCGGCAGCACGCCGAGCCACATCCGCTGGACCCAGTTCGCGCCGGTGGAGGACAGCCCCTCGACGGGCTTCACGTCGGCGTTCTCCGCCGCCTCGGAAAAGAGCTTGCCGAGCGCGCCGGTGGTGTGGAAGGCGATGGCAATCATCGCCGGGACCGGGCCACCGCCGAGAAGGAAGATGAGGACCAGCGCGATCACGATCTCCGGCACCGCGCGCATGATGTCCATGCTGCGGCGGAAGACCGGGATGAGGCGCGGCCAGAGCGCCAGCCCGCGCGTCGACAGGAACGAGAGCACCATCGCCAGAAGCGCGCCGAAAAGCGTAGAGACAGCCGCGATGTTCAGCGTCTCGACCAACGAGGGCAGGAATTCGAGAAAGAGGCCCGGCAGGTTCCGCCAGTTCGCCAAGGCTTCCGAGAAGATCTCGGACGGGAAATCGAAGACGCGGTGCAGACCTTCGAAGAACCCGCCCGCATTGCGGTCGTCGGCGAGGCGGAAGCCGCTGGCCATCAGCACGACGAAAAGCGCGATCAGCACGCCGCCATAAAGGCGCTTGCGGCGCACCATCGCGAAGTAGTCGGCGGTGTTCGGATATGTGGCGAGGGTCATGGAGTGTCCGGACAAGGAAAGGCCGGGGGCGGACTGGCCCCCCCCCGGCCGGTGATCCGTTCAGGAACCGGATTCGATCTTCTGACGACGAACCTCGATGATGGTCTCGTAGTAGGCGTGGGTGATCGGCACGAAGCCTGCCGTGTCGCCCGCGGCGACGCCATAGGCGCAGTCGGGGTCCTTTTCCTTCAGACCGGCAACGAGCGCGGTCATCCTTTCCTTCACATCCGCCGGCAGCGCCTTGCGCACCACCACGGGGCCTTCGGGGATCGGTTTCGAACGCCAGATCTCCACGAGGTCGTTCATGTCGACGAGGCCCGCATCGACGGCCTTGCGCAGGGCGCCCGAGTTGAAGCCGTCTTCCCAGTTACCCTGGCCGTCGGCCCAGGTGACGCCGGCGTTGATGTCGCCGTTGTTGACCGCGACAATCGTCTGCTCGTGGCCGCCGGTGAACTTCACTTCGCCGAAATACTCGCCGGATTTCATCGAATGTCCGGTGATCTTCGGAATTTCCACCGACGGGATCAGATAGCCGGAGGTCGAGTTCGGATCACCGAAGCCGAAGGACTTGCCCTTCACGTCGGCGAGCGAGGTGATGCCGCTGTCCTTGCGGGCGAATCCGATGGAATAGTAGGTATAGGACCCGTCGAGGTTCGCCTTGACCAGCACCGGCTCGACCGCTTCCGGGTCGGTGAGGTAGGTCTTGGCATAGCCCGAGGCACCGAGCCAGGCCATGTCGATCGTGCCGCCCAGAAGGCCCTGGATCACGCCGTCATAGTCGGCGGGCGCGAAGAGCTTCACCGGCACGCCGAGCTCTTCCTCGGCATAAGTGCGCAGGCACTCGTTCGAGTTCAGGCGGTCCTGGGCGTTCTCGCCGCCGAGGAGGCCGATGTTGAAACCGGTGATGTCCCCGGCGGTGGCAGCGCCGGCGAGGGCCGTCGTGGCGGCCAGAATGGCAAGCAGGTTCTTCATGGTCGTCTCCCGTTAAAGGGCCCGGCCGCGGTGACCGGCGCCCGTGGCTACTCAGTCACCGAGCATGGTGACCGCGTAATCGGTGTCGCGTTCGAGGGTTTCGAGGGCGGTCGAGGTCGCGGCTTCGGAAAAGCTCGCATCGGCCCCGTAGATGTCGCGCGCCACGCCCGCGGTGAGTTGCGCGGGCGTGCCGTCGAAGACCACCCGGCCGTCGCGCATCCCGATCACCCGGTCGCAGTAGCGCCGCGCGGTGTCGAGCGTGTGGAGATTGGCGATCACCATGCGCCCGTCCTCGGTCTGGATCCGCTTCAGCGTGTCCATCACGATCTGCGCGTTCATCGGGTCGAGCGAGGCGATGGGCTCGTCGGCGAGGATAACCTTTGGGTCCTGCATCAGCGCCCGCGCGATGGCGACCCGCTGCTGCTGGCCGCCCGAGAGCGCCTCGGCCCGTTTCGCCGCCTGTTCGGCGACACCGAGCCGCTCGAGGATTCCGAACGCCGTCGTGATGTCCTCGGCCGACCACAGGTTGAAGAGCGTCGTGAGCGTGGAGCGGCGGCCGAGAAGCCCGTGCAGGACGTTCGAGGCCACATCCATGCGCGGCACGAGGTTGAACTGCTGGAACACCATCGCGCACTGGTTCTGCCAGGCTCGCTTGGCGGCCCCTCTCAGAGCCAGCACATCCGTTCCGTCGACGAGGATCTCGCCCCGCGTCGCGTCCGAGAGCCGGTTGAGCATGCGCAGCAGCGTCGACTTGCCCGCCCCCGACCGGCCGATGATGCCGATGAAGCCCGCCTTGTCAAAAGACAGGTTCACGTTGTCGACAGCCGCCTTGTCGCCAAAGAGCTTGCTGACATTCACGATGTCGATTTTCATCCGGCCCCCAATCCGCTCAGGGCCGTTTAGGCGCGGCATGTGACGTCATGTCTGCCGTTCCGTGAAACCTTCTTGTCGGTGCGGTAACAGAACGATGACGCAGTTTCGGCGGAGCCAGAGGATCGGCGCGTTCTGCAGGGGCTTCGCTAAAGCGTCCCGCGCCGGAAAAGGCTCACCGCGCCGGATGGCTCGGACGAAGGCGCGTTGATTGGGGATCTGGCCCGCCGCCTGATGGCGAAGACGCCCGCGCAGGATCTTCAAGTCTTCATCGCCTGGAACGGTGGCGGGCAGGTTGGCGCGATCCTCTTCTCGCGCCTCACCTGCGAGGGCGACAACCGCACGGTGTTCGTCCTCGACCCCGTAGCTGTGGCGACCGACCGACGCGGTGCTGAACGACCCGACCATCGACGCGGTGCTGATCGCCACCTCGACCGGCACCCATTCCGACCTGATCGAACGCGCGACCGGGGCGGGAAAGGCGGTTCTGTGCGAAAAGGTGGACCTGAGCCTCGCCCGCGCCGAGGCCTGCCAGAAGGCTGTGGCCCGTAGCGGCAAGCCGGCGATGATCGGCTTCAACCGCCGGTTCGATCCGAACGTCGCCGCGCTAAAGGCCGCCGCCGACAAGGGCGAGATCGGCAAGCCCGAACGGCTGTCGATCACCGCTTTCGACCCCGCGCCGGCGCCGGTGGCCTATATCAAGGTCTCGGGTGGCCTCTTTCGCGACATGATGATCCATGACTTCGACATGGCGACCTTCATCATGGGCGCGGCGCCGGTCTTGGTCAGGGCCGCCGGCGCCTCGATCGTCGATCCGGCCATCGGCGCGGCCGGCGATGTGGATACGGCCGTCGTGACGCTGACCTGCGCCGGCGGGCGGATCGCGGTGATCAAGGACAGCCGCCGCGCATGACCAGCGGCTTGAACTTCCGGGGTCCGGGGGCCTCATGCCGGCGCAGACCATGCTGGTCCGAGCCGACATCCGCTCATCGCCCTTCCCCCCTCGCAATTGCAGAAACCACAGGACTACCGGCGCAGGGGAAGCGGTCGTCGCAGGTGAGCGCGGCACTCTGGTGAAGCGCGCTCGGCCCAGCCCGCGAAGGCCACACCCCGCGCAGGCAAGGGATCGGCAAGAGCGCACCGGGGATGGCCGCCGCGCTCGCGGCAGGGCGCATCTCTGGTAGTGGCAAATTGCCAGCTCGACCGCCGCGCAACAGTGAGCGGTTATTCACCTTCGAGGCTTCACGGCACGTGTATCGGCCAGCAAGATGCGGCGCTATATCAGTGGCGACAGGACACGAGTAGGCCCCGAGATGCCAAGAGACCGTGAGGTTGGATCCCTGTGGATCGGTGGTCCGCTCAGCTGGATGGAGCAGTTGTGCCTGAAGTCATTCGTGGACAAAGGGCAGCGTATCTCGCTCTTCAGCTACGAGGACATTCCGAACGTCCCCGCCGGGGTGATCCGCCGTGACGGCCGCGAGATCCTCGATACCGACGACTTCATCAAATACGAACAGAAGGACAGCTACGCGCTCTTTGCCGACCTTTTCCGGCTGCACATGATCCACCGCTGCCCGGGGATGATCTGGATCGACACGGATGTCTACTGTCATCGCCCGATGGACTATGACGACGACTACGTCATGGGATTCGAGCTGCCGGGTGAGCACCGGGTGAACAACGCGGTCCTCGGATTGCCGGCCGAGAGCGACATTCTCGCCCGGATGCTGGACTTCACGGCGGACCGCTTCTCGATCGCCCCGTTTCTGCCGCGCGGTCGGCAGGAACGGCTGCGGAAGGCCCGGGACGCCGGCAAGCCGGTCCATGTCAGCCAGCAGCCCTGGGGGGTCTGGGGGCCGATGATGATCACGCACTACGTGCACGAGCTGGGGCTGCTCGGGCACGTGCAGCCACTCAACGCGTTCTATCCGGTAACATTTCGCGATCGGACGAAATTCCTGCGCGACGCGACGATTGCAGAGGCGCTTCTTACCGACGAGACGACGGCGCTGCACCTGTGGGCCTCGAACAAGAAGCAGATCGGGACCCACCATGCCGGGCTGCCTCCGCCCGGCTCCTACCTCGACCAGCTCGTCCGGAGCCATGGCATTCGACCCGAGCTCGCCCCGATCAAGGGGCGCGGCAGGGCGTCCTTCGACGGTGCGCTCATTGATCACGTCGATCTGGAAAACGTGGCGACCGTGGCCGACCTGACCGGAGAAGCGCGCAGTTTCGTGCTGGCGCTGCACCACAAATACGATTGCGACATCAAGCTCATTGATGTGAATGGGCGCGGTGAGTTCGAGACCAGGCAGCAGCCCTGGATCCAACCCTACAGCGCCTTCCTGATCGATCACGGCGTCGACGAGAACCGCATCGGTATCGTGCGCAGCAAGAACGAGCTGCGCCCCGTCGATGTCCTGTGCAACCTGAAGGGCTTTGGCGATCGGCGCAACGTGCGTGGCCTGAAAACCTTCCTGGAACGTTGCCTGCACGCTGACAGCCGCCTGTTCACGGATGTCCGCAAGGGTTCGGGCGCTTTTCCGTTCCTCAAGCCGTTTGGCGCCAATCAGATCATTTCCGAACATGTCGACGACCGAACGGACGTCTCCCGCGTCGTCGTCTCGCCGAGGCCGCCGGATCCCGGCGTTGCCGATGAGAGCTGGGACCGGATCGCGTCCGAGCTTGCCGGCAGCGACGGTTTCTACAGAGCCGGGCCTCGGGGGCATTCCTTCCTCTACATCCCGCGCAGCAAAGGCACGCTGGTCGTGACCTTCGACAATCTCGATATCGCCATGAACAAGCGCGATGACCGGCGGCCGTGGGGGTATTCCCTCATCGAGTCGCAGGACTGGTCGATGCTGGGCGTTCTCGCCGGCGGCTGGACCTGGTATCGCGAGCCCTGGGTCGCGGCGCAGTTCGACGACCTGCGCGACAGCGGGTTTTTCGACCAGTTCGACCACGTTGTCTTTTACGGTGCGTCGATGGGGGGATACGCGGCCTGTGCGTTCAGCCCGGCGGCGCCCGGTTGCGACGTCGTGGCGATCAGTCCGCAATCGACGGTCGACAAGTCCGTCGTGCCTTGGGAAACGCGCTACAAGGTCGTCTGGGACCGCGACTTCACCGGCCCCTATGGCGATGCGTCCGAGGTCTCGCAGGCGGCAGGCCGCGTGTATATTCTCTACGATCCCTATGAACCGCTGGACGCCGCCCATGCAGGCCGATTCACGCATGAGAACGTCCACCACCTCCGCGCCCCACTCCTCGGCCATCGGCTCGGATCGTCGCTCCAGCAGATGGGGGTTCTGTCGTCGATCATTCTCGGCGCGCTCTCGGGCACTCTGACGAAGCTGGAATTCTACAGGGCTCTTCGTGCGCGCAAGGATTTTCCGCGCTATCAGCGCGAGCTGTTCAACCGTGCGGTGGCAAGCGGCCACACCGAGCTGGCGCGCCGGCTCGGCAACCACATCCTGTCCCGTGGTGACAACCCTTCGCTGCGCCGAAGCCTGACTGCGCTCGAAGATGCCCTTGATGCCACGAAAGGCAGTTCGCGGGGCACACAACGCGGCCGATCGGGCAAGTCAGGCCCGTAACCTGATCGCTTTGGCGAGGGTAGCGCCTTCATGCTCTGAGGTCTTCGCACAGCGCCTGGCGTCGGGTCTTGCCGTTTGCGGGGCCGCGCGCGGCCGGAGAACCGCCCTCACACCTGAGGCTGGCGCGAAGATCAACGCCGCCCTCGTTGCTGCGGAATAAGGCGTTTCGGGTCTATGTGGAAATATCAAGTATCAGAATTCGAACAGGAAAGGTTCGAATCCTGATTCGACGCAAACCCGAAACGCTAGAGGCAGGACTGCGGCAGGCGCCATGAGCCTTGCCAAACTGTGCGAGCGAGAAAGGACGGAGGATTCGGATTGCGAACACCGGAATCGTTCACATCCCCGCGTATGAACGAGGTGTGAATGACGCTGGCAAGTGATCTTCTACCCTGTCATGTGACCCGCAAGTCACTGAAACAACTGGAGCGGGCGATGAGATTCGAACTCACGACCCTAACCTTGGCAAGGTTATGCTCTACCCCTGAGCTACGCCCGCATCCTTGGGTGGGAGCGATTTATAAACTCTCCGGTCCGGCCGCAAGAGGAAAAGTGCGGTGGGCGGACAGAAAGTTCCGCAAGGGCGCCGCGGGCGCGCCGGGCGCCGCCGCCTTTGGCGGACGGGCGCGGTCCGGACCCGGCAACCGCCCCGGGGAACCGGGCGTCGCGCGCACGGGTTGATTCGCGCATCGGTTGAGTTTTTGCCCGTAAGCCAATGTTCTTAATGGATAAGCTGGTTACTCAAACCCTAAGGGGTCACGAAAGCCGGTTCAAAGCGAGGTGTGAAGGCGGGATTAACGATCCGGGCGAAATAGTGCCGCAAGTTCGTCGCAACTATGTCGAAATATGGGCGAATTTTGGGTGCGAACTGGCTTCATCGCCGCAATGGCACCGGATCGGCCGTCAGAGGCCCCCAGAGCAACCGAAAGGACCCAAGCCATGTTCATGCAGAATGCCACGGACTTCCGCGCCGCCGAGAAGATCTCCCTCTCGCTTCACGGGCTGAATATCCTGCCGGATTTCGGCGCCTCCGGCCTTCTCGCCGGCAGCCTCGTCGAGACGGAGCGGGGCTGGCGCCCGGTCGAGACCCTGGCCCGCGGCGCCTGTATCGCCACCTATGACGGCGGCTTCTGCCCCGTTACCCGGGTCGAGCGCCATCATGTCTGGCCCGCTGCCGGGGCCGAGGTGATCCATGTGCCGGGCGGCGCACTCGACAATTGCAGCGACTTCAGCCTGCTGCCGGGCCAGCATCTTCTGGTGACCTCGCAGGTGGCGGAGGAGGTGCTCGACTGCGCCGGCGCGCTGATCCCGGCTTCCGCCCTTGTCGGCTATCGCGGCATCACCCGGCAAGGGCTCGTCCGGCCGGCCGAGGTGCTGAGCCTGCGTTTCGCCGCCGAAGAGGTCGTCTATGTCAATTCCGGCGCGCTGATCCACTGTGCCGCCGACGGACCGGAGGCGACCGAAGCGCGGTCTGCCTACTTCGAGGTGCTCGACGAGGCGCGGGCCCAGGCGATGCTGGCGCTGATCGCGGCGGGGGCGATGACCAGCGACGGGCTTGTCCGCGCCGCCTGAGATCCTGCCGTCGCGACGCGGAACGGGGGCCGTGCGCCCCCGTTTTCGCATCCGCATCTCAGCCGCGCCGGCTGCGGAAGACCGGGGCGTCATCGTAGCCCCCGCCGTCGCCGAGCGCATCGAGAATGGCGGTCTCGATGGAGATCCCGTCGGCTTCGGACCCCGGTCGGCCGGCTTCGGCCACGTCCTCGTCCGCCGGCGGCAGGATCGCCGCGAAGAGGTTGTCGCCCGCCGCCTCCGGCCGCCCGTCGTCCGGCGCGGCGCGGAGCTGGCGGCAGACGGCGCGGGCGCGGTCCTCGAGGAGGCCGAGCTGGCGGTCGAGCCGGTCGAGCCCGGCGCGGCTCTGCTCCGGCCGCTCGCCGAGCCAGCCGAGCGAGCCCCGCAGGTTGCCCAAGGTCAGGATCACATCCTCGACCAGAAAGGATTCGAAAGCTGTCTGTGCACTGTCGGTCATGGCATCACCCCTGATGTTCCCCGGCCGAAGACTAGCGCCCGAATTCCTAACAGCGGGCTAATCGCGGCCGGGGAGGGGGGTCACTCCAGCTCGATCAGCAGGTCCTTCGCCTCGATCTGGCTGCCGGGATGGACGAGGACGGTCTTCACCACCGCCGCGCGGTCGGCATGAATGCCGGTCTCCATCTTCATCGCCTCGATGGTGAGCAATAGATCGCCCGCATTCACCTTCGCGCCCGCCGTCACCGCGACCGAGGCGACGGAACCCGGCATCGGCGCGCCGATATGGTTCGGATTGCCGTCGGCCGCCTTCGGCTTCGCCGATGTCTGCGACTTCACCAGCCGGTTCGGCACCCGGATCACGCGGGGCTGGCCGTTCAGTTCGAAGAAGACCTTGACCTCGCCATCCTCGGTGGTCTCGCCCACCGCCTGAAGCCGGATCTCCAGCGTCTTGCCGGGGTCGATCTCGGCGGTGATCTCGTCGCCGGGCTCCATGCCGTAGAAGAAGGTGCGGGTGGGCAGGGTCCGGACCGGCCCGTAGACCCGGTGGCGGCCCATGTAGTCGAGGAAGACCTTGGGATACATGAGATAGCCGTTCAGATCCTCGTCATCGACGGCGAAGCCGAAGAGTTCCTTCGAAACGGCGGCGCGGGTGGCGTCGAGATCGACGGGCTTGAGATGTTTTCCGGGCCGTTCGGTATTGGGCCTTTCGTCCTTCAGCACCTTTTTCACGATGCCGTCCGGAAACCCCCCCGGCGGCTGGCCGAGATTGCCGCGCAGCATGTCGGCGACGGAATCGGGGAAGGCCACGTCGACCTCCGGGTCCTCGACCTGCGCGCGCGTCAGGTTCTGCGCGACCATCATCAGCGCCATGTCGCCGACGACCTTGGACGAGGGCGTGACCTTGACGATGTCGCCGAACATCCGGTTGGCGTCGGCATAGGCCTGCGCCACCTCGTGCCAGCGTTCCTCAAGCCCGAGCGAACGCGCCTGCGCCTTGAGGTTGGTGAACTGGCCACCCGGCATCTCGTGCAGGTAGACCTCGGAGGCCGGTGCCTCGAGCCCGGACTCAAACGCCGCGTACTGGTGGCGCACGCCTTCCCAGTAGTTGGAGATCTCGCGGATCGCGGCAATATCCAGCCCGGTATCGCGGTCGGTATGGGCAAGCGCCTCGACGATGGAGCCGAGGCAGGGCTGCGACGTGCCGCCCGAGAAGGCGTCCATCGCGGCATCGACGGCCGAGACGCCCGCATCGGCGGCGGCGATGATCGTCGCCCCGGCGATGCCGGAGGTGTCATGGGTGTGGAAATGGATCGGCAGGCCGACCTCATCCTTCAGCGCCTTGAAGAGGACGCGGGCCGAGGCGGGTTTGAGAAGCCCCGCCATGTCCTTCAGGCCGAGCACATGGGCGCCGGCGGCCTTCAGCTCCTTGCCCATCGCGACGTAGTATTTCAGGTCGTATTTCGCGCGGTCGGGGTTGAGGATGTCGCCGGTATAGCAGATCGCGCCTTCGCAGACCTTGCCCTGCTCGATCACCGCGTCCATTGCGACGCGCATGTTCTCGACCCAGTTGAGGCTGTCGAAGACACGGAAGACGTCGATGCCGGTCTTCGCCGCCTGCCGCACGAATTCCTGCACCACGTTGTCGGGATAGTTGGTGTAGCCCACCCCGTTCGAGGCGCGGAGCAGCATCTGCGTCATCACGTTCGGCATCGCCGCGCGGAGGTCGCGGAGGCGCTGCCAGGGGCATTCCTGCAAGAAGCGGTAGGCCACATCGAAGGTGGCGCCCCCCCAGCATTCGACGCTGAAAAGCCCGGGCAGGTTGGCGGCATAGGCGGGTGCGACATCGATCATGTCGATCGACCGCATCCGGGTCGCCAGAAGCGACTGGTGCCCGTCGCGCATCGTCGTGTCGGTCAGCAGGAGCTTCTTTTGCGAGGCCATCCAGTCGGCGACGGCCTGCGGACCCTTCTCGTCCAGAAGGTTGCGGGTGCCGGGGGAAGGGGCCGCGCGCAGCTTTGGCGGCTTCGGGCTCCGCACCTCGGCGGGCGGTTTCGGCCGGCCGGCGGTCTCGGGGTGCCCGTTCACGGTGATGTCGGCGATATAGGTCAGGATCTTCGTCGCCCGGTCGCGACGCTTCTTGAAGTTGAAGAGGCCCGGTGTCGTGTCGATGAACTTCGTCGTGTAGGTGTTGTCGAGGAAGGTCGGGTGTTTCAGGAGGTTCTCGACGAAGGCGATGTTGGTGGACACGCCCCTGATGCGGAACTCGCGCAGCGCCCGGTCCATTCGCGCGATGGCCTGCGTCGGTGTCGGCGCCCAGGCGGTGACCTTCACGAGGAGCGAATCGTAGTAGCGGGTGATCACACCCCCCGCATACGCCGTGCCGCCGTCGAGCCGGATGCCCATGCCGGTGGCCGAGCGGTAGGCAGTGATGCGGCCGTAATCGGGGATGAAGTTGTTCTGCGGATCCTCGGTCGTGATCCGGCACTGAAGCGCGTGCCCCCTCAGCTCGATATCCTGCTGGCGGGCGACGCCGGTCGCCTCGGCCAGGGTCTTGCCCTCGGCGATCCTGATCTGGGACTGGACGATGTCGATGCCGGTCACTTCCTCGGTGACGGTATGTTCGACCTGGACGCGGGGATTGACCTCGATGAAGTAGAACTTCTCGTCGTCCATATCCATCAGGAACTCGACGGTGCCGGCGCATTCGTAATCCACATGGGCGCAGATCCTGCGGCCGAGATCGCAGACCTCGGCGCGCTGGGCGTCGGTGAGATACGGCGCCGGCGCGCGTTCCACCACCTTCTGGTTGCGGCGCTGGACGGTGCAGTCGCGCTCGTAGAGGTGGTAGATATTGCCGTGGCTGTCGCCGAGGATCTGCACCTCGACGTGCCGGGCGCGCAGGATCATCTTTTCCAGATAGCCCTCGCCGTTGCCGAAGGCGGCCTCGGCCTCGCGCCGTCCCTCGCGGACCTTCTCGACCAGGTCCTCGGGTCTGGTGATCGGCCGCATGCCGCGCCCGCCGCCGCCCCAGCTTGCCTTCAGCATCAGGGGATAGCCGACCTTGGCGGCTTCCACCTTGATCGCGTCGAAATCGTCGCCGAGGACCTCGGTCGCGGGGATCACCGGGACGCCGGCGGCGATGGCGACGCGGCGGGCGGAGGCCTTGTCGCCAAGCGCCCGCATCGTCTCGGCCTTCGGGCCGATGAAAGTGATGCCGGCGGCGGCGCAGGCCTCGACGAAATCGGGGTTCTCGGACAGAAGCCCGTAGCCCGGATGGATCGCGTCGGCGCCGCATTCGGTGGCCACCCGGATGATTTCGGGGATCGAGAGATAGGCCGCCACCGGGCCGAGGCCCTCGCCGATCCGGTAAGCCTCGTCCGCCTTGAAACGGTGGAGCGAAAGCTTGTCCTCCTCGGCATAGACCGCGACGGTGCGCTTGCCGAGCTCGGTCGCGGCGCGCATCACGCGGATGGCGATCTCGCCCCGGTTGGCAATCAGGATCTTCTTGAACTCGGCCATCGGTCCCTCCCCGGTCGCGCGAGCCGAACAATAGGGATGCTGCGGCGCGGCGCAATACAAAGAACATCCGGACTGTCAGGATTCGGTGACATTGCGTTCTGGATATGCCCCGGCACCCGGCGATCTGGCGTACGGGCGAAGCAATTCCGGCGAAAACGACCTGTTGCCAGGGATGGGCCAAGGTGGGTTGAAACCCACCTTACGGCATCGGCGGGGAGCCGGTCAGGCGGCGGGCAGCAGGCAGGCCGGCAGGTCCGACAAGCGTCGCGCCCCGAGCTGGCCCATGTTCGCCACCATGTCCTTCGTCAGCATGTCGATCAGATGCGCCGGCCCGGCCGCGCCGAGCGCCCCGAGCGCGTAGTGCCAGGCGCGCCCCAGCATCACGAAATCCGCACCGAGGGCGAGCGCACGCAGGATATCGAGCCCGCCCTCGATGCCGCTGTCGAAGATCACCGGCAGGGTGGTCGCCGCGCGGATCGCCGGCAGCGCCTCGATCGTCGCCGGGGCCGCGTCGAACTGCCGGCCGGCATGGTTCGACACCCAGATCGCGTCGACGCCCTCGTCCTGCAGCCGCGCCGCGTCGTCGGGCCTGAGGACGCCCTTGACGATCAGCGGCCCCTCCCAGGCGTCGCGCAGCGACTTGAGATAGCCCCAGTCGGGCGAGGTCCGCAGCAGGTATCCGACATGCGCTGTCGAGGAGAGGCTGACCGTGTTGTCGGCATAGCCGTCCATCAGCCGCATCCGCGGCATCCCCATCCTCAGGGTGCCAAGCGCCCAGGCCGGCCGCAGCGCCACCTGCCCGAAAAGCCGCGGCGTGAGTTTCGGCGGCTGGGTCAGGCCCGAGCGGGTCTGCCGTTCCCGCCGGCTCGCGACCGGCACGTCGACGGTGAGGATCAGCGCCGAGAATCCCGCATCCTTCGCGCGCTCCAGCATGTCCTTTCGAATCTCGGGATCGCGCGGCGGATACATCTGGAACCAGCCATGCGCGCCGAGGACCGGCGCCACGAATTCCGGCGTCTGGCTCGCGACCGTGGACATCGAATAGGGCAGGCCGGCCTTGCCCGCCGCCACCGCGAGAAGCCGTTCCGCATCGGGCCAGATCAGCCCCGACATGCCGACGGGCGAGACGCCGAAGGGCAGGGGGAAGCGCTGGCCGAACAGCTCCGTCGTCAGGTCCGGCGTGAACTCGCCATGCAGGATCGACGGGCGCAGCAGCACCGCGTCGAGCTTGGCGCGGTTGCGGCGGAGCGTCGCCTCCGTCCCGGTGGCGCTGTCGAGATATTCCCAGACGAAATGCGGGATGCGCGCGCGGGCGCGGGCCTTGAGGTCGGCGATCGCCGGAAAGCGTTGGTTCAGGTCCATGGCGGATTTCTCACGGGCGGGCGCGCGAAAGTCCAGCGAAACACTCGGAACAGAGTGTGAACTTGTCTTTTATTCATCCGCCGATGCGGCTAGATTGCTGCCCATGAGCAGTCATGACGACACCCGCGCCTTCGACGGCGCCTCTCTCTCCGCCCGCGCCATGGCCGCGCGGCCCGCGCCCTATCTCGACGGGCTGAACCCCGCACAGCGGCAGGCGGTGGAGGTGCTGGACGGCCCGGTCCTGATGCTCGCCGGCGCCGGCACCGGCAAGACGCGGGCGCTGACGGCGCGGATCGCCCATCTTCTGGCGCGGGGGGCGGCGCGGCCGAACGAGATCCTGGCCGTGACCTTCACCAACAAGGCCGCGCGCGAGATGAAGGAACGCGTGGGGCGACTGATGGGGCAGGCGGTCGAGGGGCTGCCCTGGATGGGCACCTTCCACTCGATCTCGGTGAAGATCCTGCGCCGGCATGCGGAGCTTGTCGGGCTGAAGTCCAACTTCACCATTCTCGACACCGACGACCAGATCCGGCTCCTGAAACAGGTGATCGCGGCCGCGAATATCGACGAGAAACGCTGGCCGGCGCGGCAACTGGCCGGCCTCATCGACGGCTGGAAGAACCGCGCCTGGGGGCCGGAACAGGTGCCGAGCGCGGAAGCCAGTGCCTTCAACCACATGGGGACCGAACTTTACGCGGCCTATCAGCAGCGGCTTCTCACGCTCAACGCCACGGATTTCGGCGATCTCCTCCTCCATGTCGTCACGATCTTCCAGAAACACCCTGACGTTCTCGAACAATATCAGCGCTGGTTCCGCTACATTCTCGTCGACGAGTATCAGGATACGAACATCGCGCAGTATCTCTGGCTCAGGCTCCTCGCCGCCCGGCACAAGAACATCTGCTGCGTCGGCGACGACGACCAGTCGATCTACGGCTGGCGCGGGGCCGAAGTCGGCAACATCCTGCGGTTCGAGAAGGATTTCCCGGGTGCCACGGTGATCCGGCTCGAGCAGAACTACCGCTCGACCGAACATATCCTCGCTGCCGCCTCGGTCCTTATCTCGGCCAATGCCGGACGCCTGGGCAAGACACTCTGGACCGAGGCGACGGGCGGCGAGAAGGTCCGCCTCATCGGCCACTGGGACGGCGAGGAGGAGGCGCGCTGGATCGGCGAGGAGGCCGAGGCGCTGCAGCGGGGCACCCGGGGCATGGCGCCGGTCAGCCTCAACGACCAGGCGATCCTCGTCCGCGCGAGCCACCAGATGCGGGCCTTCGAGGACCGCTTCCTGACCATCGGCCTGCCCTACCGCGTCATCGGCGGCCCGCGCTTCTACGAGCGGCTGGAGATCCGCGACGCGATGGCCTATTTCCGCCTCGCCGTCTCGCCCGAGGACGATCTCGCGTTCGAGCGGGTGGTGAACACCCCCAAGCGCGGGCTTGGCGACAAGGGCCAGCAGCTGATCCAGCGGAGCGCCCGCGCGGCGGGCGCAAGCCTTGTCGTGGGCGCGCGGAGGGCGCTCGCCGAGGGCCTGATCGGCGGGCGGGCGGCGGGGCAGCTTCTGCACCTCGTCGAGAATGTCGCGCGCTGGCACCAGCGGACGCTCCGCGACGGCCAGAGCCATATCGAGCTGGCCGAGGCGATCCTCGAGGAATCCGGCTACACCGAGATGTGGCAGAACGACAAGACGCCCGAGGCGCCGGGGCGGCTCGAGAACCTCAAGGAACTCGTGAAGGCGCTCGAGCAGTTCGACAACCTGCAAGGGTTCCTCGAACATGTCGCGCTGATCATGGACAACGACACCGAGGACGCGACGGAAAAGATCTCGGTCATGACGCTCCATGCCGCGAAGGGCCTGGAATTCCCGGTTGTCTTCCTGCCGGGATGGGAGGACGGGCTCTTCCCCTCGCAGCGCTCGATGGACGAAAGCGGGCTGAAGGGCCTCGAGGAGGAACGCCGCCTCGCTTACGTCGGCATCACGAGGGCCGAGACGCTCTGCACGATCTCCTTTGCCGGCAACCGCCGGGTCTACGGGCAATGGCAAAGCCAGATGCCGTCGCGCTTCATCGACGAGCTGCCCGCGAAACATGTCGAGGTGCTGACCCCGCCCGGCCTCTATGGCGGCGGCTACGGGGCCGCGGCCGGTTCGGGCATCGAGGACCGCGCGGCGCGCGCCGATGTCTACAACTCGCCGGGCTGGAGGCGAATGCAGGAGCGCGCCACGTCCCGCCCGACAAGCCAGCCGCGCGAGGCGCGCCACGTGGTGATCGACCTCGACGCCGTCTCGGCCTTCACCGAGGGCGACCGGGTCTTCCACCAGAAGTTCGGCTACGGCACGATCGGCGGGATCGAGGGCGACAAGCTCGAAGTGACCTTCGACAAGGCCGGCACCAAGCACGTCCTCGCGAGCTATGTCGTCGCGGCCGAGACGGCGGACGACATCCCCTTCTGACACGCAGTTTCCACTTGGCGCAAATATCCCCGCCGGAGGCAACGGCGGGCAGCTTGCTGCCCGCCACCGAGCCCGGAGCGCGCAAGCGCGGAGGCGAGGGAAGGGGAATGGCCCGGGAACCGGGCTGCCTCGGGATCCCCCTCGGACAAAGAAAACGGCGCCCGGAGGCGCCGTGAGTGGCCTTGACGGATCCCGAGGGAGGAGGGTGGGACCCGGTCGTCCGGTGAAGATCGGCGGCACCCCAGGGAGGAGGAGGGGGCACCGCCGGTCTTCACGTCAGCGGCCCGGGAGGAGGTGGGCCGCCGATGGAGGGTGAAGATGCGGCGGTGACAGGGAGGAGGACGTCACCGCCGCATTTCACAACGTCGGACCCGAGGGAGGAGGAGACGGGTCCTTCGTATCGTCAAGGGCCTTTCCGGCCCGATTGGGTCGCGGCGACATCAGGGAGGAGGACGATGCCGCCGCGGATTTCCGGGACCCGAGGGAGGAGGAGTGGGTCCCAGGAAGAGAATTCACTTGCCGTAGGCGGCCTCCATCGCGATCGCCCGGATCGAGGAGCGGTGGATGCCGAGATCGGCCAGATCGCGCTCGCTCAGCGCCTTCAGTTCGTTTACCGTCTGACGGTAGACTCCATAGCGGCGGCGATTGTCGCGCAGCCCGTTCACAAAAGCCGCGGCGCGCTCGGCCAGGCCGATCTCGATCCCGCGGATCCCAGTTACATAAGCCATCTCTCGAAGCCTCATCTCGTTTCGCTGGCGCCGGGTCTGGCGCCGTTAGAGCCAACATGACCCTAATGCTGCAATTGCACAATACCTGGCGAAATCAATGCTGCCATGCAGCAAACGCATGGCCGCCGGGGTAATTTTTACGTTACTTAACGGCAACTTGCCAAAAATTTCCGCGCTCTGCGGCATTGCTGTTGCTCTTGCGGGCGAAGCGTCCATTCTTTGGGCGGAACCGAAACAGGAGCCTTCCCATGTCCCCCACCCGATCCGCCGTTCTCGATGCGCTCGGCCGCATCGCCTTGCCCGATGGCGGCGACCTCGTGTCGCGCGATCTGGTCCGTGCGCTGGGAATCGAGGCGGGCGCCGTCCGCTTCGTGATCGAGGCACCGGACCCCGAGGCGGCGCAGACGCTGGCGCCGGTCCGCGCGGCGGCCGAGGCGGCGGTGAAGGCGCTGCCGGGAGTGACGACCGTCTCGGCCGTCCTGACCGCGCATGGCCCCGCGCCGAAGGCGCCGAGCCTCAAGCTCGGCGGCCACCCGACGCCGCAGGCCGGGCCGCAGCCGGTTCCGGGGGTGAAGCGCATCCTCGCCATCGGATCGGGCAAGGGCGGGGTCGGCAAGTCGACGGTCTCGTCGAACCTCGCCGTGGCGCTGGCGCGGGCCGGCCGCCGCGTCGGACTTCTCGACGCCGATATATACGGTCCCTCGCAGCCGCGGATGATGGGCGTCACCGAACGACCCTCCGCGCCGGGCGGCAAGACCATCATCCCGCTGAAGGCGCATGGCGTCACGATGATGTCGATCGGGCTTCTTCTCAAGGAGGGCGAGGCGGTGGTCTGGCGCGGGCCGATGCTGATGGGGGCGATCCAGCAGCTTCTGGGCCAGGTCGCCTGGGGCGAGCTCGACGTTCTCATCGTCGACCTGCCGCCCGGCACCGGCGACGTGCAGCTTTCGCTCGCGCAGCGCGCGCCGCTGACCGGGGCGCTCATCGTCTCGACCCCGCAGGATGTGGCGCTCCTCGATGCCCGCCGCGCCATCGACATGTTCGGCAAGCTGAAGGTGCCGGTTCTCGGGCTGATCGAGAACATGTCCACCTATATCTGTCCCAATTGCGGACACGAGGCGCATATCTTCGGCCATGGCGGCGTCGCGGTCGAGGCCGAGCGGCAGGGCATTCCGTTCCTGGGCGAGCTTCCGCTCGACCTCGACGTCCGGCTCGCCGGGGATGCCGGCACACCCATCGCCGCCGGCGAGGGGCCGATCGCCGGTGCCTATGCCCGGCTTGCCGAGCGTCTCGTGGCCGGCGGCATCGCCTGACCCGGGACCGTCCGGGATTTCACGGGACAGGGTGCGATCCGGTGGGATTGCACGGGAAAGCCCCGCAATCCTTCGCGGACAATCGAATCGCCGGCGCGTGAATCTGCGTGATTCCGGCGTGATTGCTGGTGCTTCGCGCCGGATTTCTGCTCGGACGGGTTGCTGCCGGCATGTTCTCAGAAAAAATATGGGAAATTACGGGACGGCACTCTCGCGCTTAAAACTGTCTATATATAGTGGTGAATTATTCAGTAATGGCTAGAAGTGGCGATTTCCAGCGTAAACATCCCGCAAAATCCTGTGTCTTGATCCTCTCCTGCACCTTCTCTCGTGTGCTTTCAGCCAAGATTTTTGTTGATTCCCATAAATTCCCGTGCGATCCCTGACTCACCGATGAAGACGGGCACAAACGGGCACCAAGACCCAAAAGGCGAAAAGCAGGTTTCATACAGGCACCCCGCTTTCATCGAACCAGAGAGATCCGGCGCGCGAGCGAGCAGACATCCCCCCAGGTGGCATGCGCAGCCGGACAGACCCAGCGATGGGACAGGGCGGCGGATCGGGCAGTGGCAGCAGCCCGATCCGCCGTTGTCCGTTCAGGGCCCCGTCGCGGTCTGGTCGGGCGGTATCGGTTCGGGGGGAGGGGACAGTGGCAAGGAGCGCGCCTCGTGGCACGCAGGTTCAGAGGATCGGATACGTTCAAGGTGGACGCGAAGGGTCGCGTATCCATCCCCGCGCCGTTCCGCCGCGTGATCGAGGCCTCCGACCCCGACTGGAAAGAAGGCCTGCGTCCCAATATCGTCATCGTCTACGGACCCGAGAACCAGGACTGGCTCGAGGTCTTCTCGATGGAAGCGATCCACGAGATGGACGAGCAGATTTCCATGATGCAGCGCGGATCGGCCGAACGGCTGATGATCGAGGAACGCATGTATGGCCAGTCGATCGAAAGCGTGATCGACGATGACGGCCGGCTGACGATCCCGCAGAAGCTGCGCGAGAAGATCGGGCTGAAGGGCGAGGCGTTCTTCATCTCGGCCGGCGACTATTTCCGCATCTGGAACCCCGAAACCTACGAGGCGAAGGCCGCGCGCCGCAGTCAGCGGCTGGCCGATCAATATCCCGAGGACTTCGATCCGAGGAGCCTCCTGCCTCCCCTTCCGAGGGGTTGAGCGATGGCCGCTGCCGCAGCCCGGACCGACGATCCCGCCCCCCATGTCCCGGTTCTGCTGCGGCCGCTTCTCGAAGCGGTCGCGCCCGTCTCGGGCCTCTGGGTCGACGGCACGTTCGGTGCTGGCGGCTACACGCGGGGGCTTCTGGAGGCCGGGGCCGACAGGGTTATCGCCATCGACCGCGACCCGAGCACGTTCCGCATGGCCGAAAGCTGGGCCGGCGCCTGCGGCGACCGGCTGACGCTGGTCGAAGGCACGTTTTCCGACCTCGACACGCTGGCCGGCGCGCCGGTGGACGGCGTCGTCCTCGACCTCGGCGTCTCCTCGATGCAGATCGACCAGGCCGAGCGCGGGTTTTCCTTCCAGAAGGACGGTCCCCTCGACATGCGGATGGGCGACGCGGGCCCGAGTGCCGCCGATCTGGTGAACACGGCCTCCGAGGCCGAGATCGCCGACATCCTCTATCACTACGGCGAGGAACGCGCCTCGCGCCGCATCGCGCGGGCCATCGTCGCGAACCGGCCGTTCGGGACGACCTTGCAGCTCGCCCATGTGATCGAGCGCTGCCTGCCGCGCCAGAAGCCGGGGCAGAGCCATCCCGCCACCCGCAGCTTCCAGGCGATCCGCATCGCGGTGAACGACGAATTCGGCCAGCTCGCCGAGGGGCTCGAGGCCGCCGAGCGGGCGCTGAAGCCCGGCGGCAGGCTTGCCGTCGTGACCTTCCATTCGCTCGAGGACCGCGTGGTCAAGCGCTTCTTCCAGTTGCGCTCCGGGGCCGAGGGGCAGGGCAGCCGCTACGCCCCCGCGCGCGCGGCGGTGACGCCGGCCTTCACCCTGAAGACCCGCCGCGCCGTGGGCCCGGACGAGGCCGAACTGGCCGAGAATCCGCGCGCCCGCTCGGCCAAGCTCCGCGTCGGCATCCGCACCGACGCCCCCGCGGGGCGCGCCGACCGCGCCGCCCTCGGCCTTCCGAAACCCGCGCTCGAAGGACGGACCTGATGCGCAGTCTCTTTCTTCTTCTCTCCGCGCTCGGCGTCATGGGCCTCGCCTTCTGGGCCTACCGCGAGAACTACCGCACCCAGGCGGAACTCGCCGAGGTCCGCGCCCTGCAGGGCGAGATCGGCCAGCTGCGGGAATCGCTGAGCGTTCTCAAGGCGGAATGGGCCTATCTCAACCGTCCCGACCGGCTGCGCGAGCTGGCCGACATCAATTTCGAACGTCTCGGCCTGCTGCCGTTCGAGCCGCACCAGTTCGGCGGCGTCGCGGAGGTGAGCTATCCCGCCGTCGCCCTGCCGCCCATCACCGAACCCATCGACACCGTCGCGCTGAACGAGGGCAATCCATGACCCGCACGCCGCTCCGGCCGCTGGCCCGCATCCTCTCCGCCCGCGCCAAGGGCGAGAACCCCGACGCGATCGAGCGCGAGAACATCCGCCTGCGCCACGAGGCGATGCGCGACAAGGCCCGGGTCCGGGCCGAGGGGCGGCTGCTGCTTCTCGGCGTGACCTTCGCCATGGCATTCCTGACGGTTGCGGTGCGGATGGGCGTCCTCGCCGCGACCGAGCCGGTGGAACCGCAGACCGCCTTCGCCGGCGCCTCCATCGTCGCGCAGCGCGCCGACATCACCGACCGGCAGGGGCGGATCCTGGCGACGAACCTCGTCACCCACTCGCTCTATGCCCAGCCGCCGCAGCTGGTGGACCCCGAAGGGTCGGCGGCGAAGCTGGCGGAGATCTTTCCCGACCTCGACGCGGAACGGCTGAAGAAGGATTTCACCGGATCGCGCAAGTTTCTCTGGGTGAGAAAGAAGATCTCTCCCGAACAGATGCAGCGCGTGCACGAGATCGGCGATCCGGGGCTTCTCTTCGGACCGCGCGAGATGCGGCTCTATCCCAACGGCGCCATCGCCGCGCATGTGCTCGGCGGCGCGAGCTTCGGCCGCGAAGGCGTCGATTCGGCCGAGGTCGTCGGCACCGCCGGGGTGGAGAAGACCTTCGACACCTGGCTCCGCGATCCCGCCAATGGCGGCGCGCCCTTGCAACTGTCGCTCGACCTCACGATCCAGTCGACGGTCGAGGATGTGCTTTACGGCGGCATGAAGCTGATGAACGCCAAGGGGGCGACGGCGATCCTCATGGACGCGCAGACGGGCGAGGTGGTGGCGATGGCCTCGCTGCCGGATTTCGATCCCAACACCCGTCCGACGCCGCTTCTCAAGGGCGATCCCTCCGACAGCCCGCTCTTCAACCGGGCGGTGCAGGGCGTCTACGAGCTCGGCTCCACCTTCAAGATCTTCGCCATCGCCCAGGCGCTCGACCTCGGCCTCGTCAATCCCGAGACGATGGTGGAGACCAAGGGGCCGATGGTCTGGGGCAAGTTCCGCATCCGCGACTTCCACAATTACGGGTCGCAGCTTTCGGTCACGGACGTGATCGTGAAATCGTCGAATATCGGCACCGCGCATATCGCCCAGCAGATCGGCGGCGTGCGGCAGCAGGATTTCCTCGGCCGCCTCGGCATGTTCGACGCGACGCCGATCGAACTGGTCGAGGCGCCGACGGGCAAGCCGCTCCGCCCGAAGAAATGGCCTGAAATCACCACGCTGACAGTCTCCTACGGCCACGGCGTCGCGGCGAGTCCGCTGCACCTTGCCGCCGCCTATGCGACGATGGTCAATGGCGGCACCAAGGTCGCCCCGACGATCCTGAAGCGCGCGAAGGTCGAGACCGGCCCCCGCATCATCACCGGGGGCACCTCGGCCATCGTCCGCTCGATGCTGCGCCAGGTGGTGCAGCGCGGCACCGCGACCTTCGGCGATGTCGAGGGCTACGAGGTCGGTGGCAAGACCGGCACCGCCGACAAGCCGAAGCCCGGCGGCGGCGGCTACTACAAGGACAAGGTGGTCGCCACCTTCGCCGCCGCCTTCCCGATGTCGAACCCGAAATACGTCCTCGTCGTCTCGCTCGACGAACCGGTGGAGACTTCGGGGACCGAGCCGCGCCGCACCGCCGGCTGGACCGCCGTTCCGGTCGGCGCCGAGATCATCCGTCGCGCCGCCCCCTTGCTCGGCCTCAGACCCGCGCTTGAACCCGTGGCGGAGGCTGACGTAATACGCGTACGCAATTGAGGGTGAACATGTGTCGGGGGTTCAGCGCATGGCAGAGGCAACGAAATCGCTTTGCGAACTGGGCCTGAGGGCGCAGGGCGGGCGCGAGGCGCGGATCACCGGCCTGTCGGTCGACAGCCGGCAGGTCAAGCCCGGCCATCTCTTCGCCGCCCTGCCCGGAACGAAGATCCACGGCGCGGAGTTCATCCAGTACGCGCTCCGCATGGAAGCCGCCGCGATCCTCACCGACCGCGCCGGGGCCGAGATCGCCAAGGCCGAATTGGCCGCCTCCGGTGCGGCGCTGGTCGTGGCCGAGGACCCACGTCAGGCGCTGGCCTATACCGCCGCGCTCTGGTTCGGCCGCCAGCCCGAGGTGATGGTCGCCGTCACCGGCACTTCCGGCAAGACCTCGGTCGCGACCTTTACCCGCCAGATCTGGCAGGCGCTCGGTCTCGGCGCCGCCAATCTCGGCACGATGGGGGTGCTCGGCGACTTCACCGCGCCGCTTGCCCACACCACGCCCGAGCCGATCACGCTGCACCGCATGCTCCGCGACATGGCCGAGGCCGGGATCACCCATGCGGCGATGGAGGCCTCCTCGCACGGGCTCGACCAGGGCCGGCTCGACGGGGTGCGGCTGAAGGCGGCGGCCTTCACCAATTTCAGCCAGGACCATCTCGACTACCACGCTGATTTCGATGCGTATTTCGCCGCCAAGGCCGGGCTCTTCGCCCGTGTCCTGCCCGAGGACGGCACCGCCGTGATCAATATCGACGAGGCGCGGGGCCGCGAGATGCTGGAGATCGCGCGGGCGCGCGGGCAGACGCTTCTGACCGTCGGGCGCGATCCGGTGGCCGATCTGCGCATCACCTCGCAGCGTTTCGACGCGACCGGGCAGGACCTGCGCTTCACCCATGACGGGAAACCGCACCTCGTGCGGCTCGCGCTCATCGGCGGCTTTCAGGCCGAGAACGTCCTTGCCGCCGCCGGTCTGGTGATGGCGGCGGGCGGGGAGCCGCAGGCGGTCATCGACACGCTGGCCGACCTCGTGACGGTGCGCGGCCGGATGGAACTTGCGGCCAAGCGCGACAACGGCGCGACGGTCTTCGTCGACTATTCGCACAAGCCCGGCGCCCTGGCCACCGCGCTGCAATCGCTGCGCCCCCATGTCATGGGCCGCATCGTCTGCGTCTTCGGCGCCGGCGGCGACCGCGACCGGCTGAAGCGGCCGCTGATGGGCGAGGCGGCGGCGGCGCATGCCGACGTGGTGATCGTCACCGACGACAATCCCCGCTCCGAGGATCCCGCCGCGATCCGCGCCGAGGTCATGGCCGGCTGCCCCGAGGCGAGTGAGGTCGCCGACCGCGCCGAGGCGATCCTGCGCGGCGTCGATGCATTGCAGCCGGGCGACGCGCTTCTCATCGCCGGCAAGGGCCACGAGACGGGCCAGATCGTCGGCACCGACGTCTATCCCTTCGACGATGCCGAACAGGCCAGCGTCGCCGTCGCCGCGCTCGAAGGCCGGATCTGATGGCGGCACTCTGGACCTCTGCCGAGCTTGCCGCCGCCACCGGCGGGCGGGCGACGCAAGCCTTTGAAGCGACCGGAATTTCCATCGACACCCGCAGCCTCCAGCCCGGCGATCTCTTCGTCGCGCTGAAGGACGCGCGCGACGGCCACGACTTCGTCCGCGCCGCATTCGACAAGGGCGCGGCCGGGGCGATGGTCTCGCGCGTCCCGGAAGGCTGCTCCGAGGCCGATCCGCTCCTGATCGTGCCGGATGTCCTTGCCGGGCTGACCGCGCTTGGCGCCGCCGGGCGGGCGCGCACAAAGGCCCGGGTGATCGCGGTGACGGGCTCGGTCGGCAAGACCTCCACCAAGGAGATGCTGCGCGCCGTCCTTGGCGGGCAGGGCCGGGTCCATGCCGCCGAGGCGAGCTTCAACAACCACTGGGGTGTGCCGATTACGCTCGCGCGGCTGCCCGCCGACGCCGAATTCGCCGTGGTCGAGATCGGCATGAACCATCCCGGAGAGATCGCCCCCCTCGCGCGGCTCGCGCGCCCGCATGTGGCGATGATCACCACCATCGCCCCCGCCCATCTCGAGGCCTTCCACAGTCTCGACGGCATCGCCCGCGAAAAGGCCGCGATCTTCGAGGGGCTGGAGCCGGACGGGATCGCGGTCATCCCCTCGGGCCTCGCCGTCACGCCGATCCTCGCCGAAGGGGCCGCGAATGCCGCGCGCATCATCCGCTTCGGCGCCGAGGCGGGCGACGACTACCGGCTGACCGACGTGACGCTCGCCCAGGACACCACCATCGTGCGGGCCGCGCGGGCCGGGGCGCCGATCCTCTTCAAGGTCCGGACCGCCGGCCGGCACTTCGCCGCCAACGCGCTCGGCGTGCTCGCCGTCGCCGAGGCGGTGGGCGCCGACCCCGCCGTCGCCGCCTGCGACATCGGCCAATGGCGCCCGCCGGCGGGGCGGGGGCAACGCGAACGCATCTATCTCGACATCGTCGACGAGAAACTATCCTTCGACCTCATCGACGACGCCTTCAACGCCAACCCGGCCTCGATGGACGCGGCCCTGGAAGTCCTGGCGGCGTCCGAGCCGCGCAACGGGATCGGCCGCATCCTCGAAGGCCGCCGGATCGCGGTCCTTGGCGACATGCTGGAGCTTGGGCCGGACGAGGCCGCGATGCACCGCGCCATCGCCGATCATCCCGCGATCGCCGCCGTGCATCTCGTGCATTGCGTCGGCCCGCGCATGCGCGCCCTCTGGGAGCGGCTGCCGCTGCAAAAGCGCGGCGAGTGGCACGCGGCGGCGGCCGAGCTGGCGCTCCGGGCCCACCATCTGGCCGATGCCGGCGATGTTCTGCTCGTCAAGGGTTCCAAGGGATCGAAGGTCAGCCTTGTGGTTGACGCACTCCGCAAACTCGGGCAACCGGGCGCGGGCGAAGCGCGAGGGACCGAGTAATGCTGTATTGGCTGTCCAGCCTGGCCGAGGGCGGGGATGTCTTCAACCTCTTCCGCTACATCACCTTCCGGGCGGGGGCCGCGTTCTTCACCGCGCTCGTCTTCGGCTTCCTCTTCGGCCAGCCGCTGATCAACCTCCTGCGCCGCAAGCAGAAGAAGGGCCAGCCGATCCGCGACGACGGGCCGCAGACGCATTTCGCCAAGGCCGGGACCCCGACGATGGGCGGGCTTCTCATCCTCTCGGCGCTTCTGGTCTCGACGCTGCTCTGGGCGCGGCTCGACAATCCCTATATCTGGATCGTGCTCTTCGTGACCTATTCCTTCGGCCTCATCGGCTTCGCCGACGATTACGCGAAGGTGACGAAGCAGAATACCAAGGGCGTGTCGTCGCGCATTCGATTCCTGCTCGGCCTGCTGATCGCAGCGCTTGCGGGCGGGATGGCGGCCTATGTGCATCCGGCGGACCTGACGAACCAGCTTGCCTTCCCGGTCTTCAAGAACGCGCTGTTCAATCTCGGCTGGTTCTTCGTCCCCTTCGCGATGGTCGTCATCGTCGGCGCCGCGAACGCGGTGAACCTGACCGACGGGCTCGACGGGTTGGCGGTCATGCCGGTGATGATCGCGGCCGCCACGCTCGGCGTCATCGCCTATGCGGTCGGCCGCACCGACTTCACCGAATATCTCGGCGTCCACTACGTGCCCGGCACCGGCGAGATCCTGATCTTCTGTGCCGCCCTCATCGGCGGGGGGCTCGGCTTTCTCTGGTACAACGCGCCGCCGGCGGCGGTCTTCATGGGCGATACCGGGTCCCTGGCGCTCGGCGGCGCGCTCGGCGCCATCGCGGTCGCGACCAAGCACGAGATCGTGCTCGCCATCGTCGGCGGGCTCTTCGTGGTCGAGGCCTTGTCGGTGATCATCCAGGTGCTCTACTTCAAGCGCACCGGCAAGCGGGTCTTCCTGATGGCGCCGATCCATCACCATTTCGAGAAGAAGGGCTGGGCCGAGCCGCAGATCGTCATCCGCTTCTGGATCATCTCGGTGATCCTCGCGCTGATCGGGCTGGCGACGCTGAAAGTGCGCTGATGCGCGAGGCCGACCTCTACGCGCCGGTGAAGGCGCATCTCGAGGCGCAGGGCTACGAGGTCAAGGCCGAGATCGGCGACTGCGACCTCCTCGCCCGGCGCGGCGGAGAACCGCCGGTGGTGGTGGAGCTGAAGCTGACCTTCTCGCTCGCGCTGGTGATGCAGGGCGTGGCAAGGCAGGCGATGTTCGACCACGTCTACCTCGCCGTGCCGGTGTCGTCCGAACGCGGCTGGAAACTGCGCTACCGCGACATCGTCCGGCTCTGCCGTCGCCTCGGCCTCGGCCTTCTCGCGGTGAAGCCTGGCGATCCCGGCGCCGTCGAGGCGCATCTCGATCCCGGTCCCTACGCGCCGCGCCGGAACGCGGCGAAGGTCGGCCGGCTGATCCGCGAATTCGACCGGCGCGAGGGCGACCCGAATACCGGCGGCACCACCGGGGTGAGGCGCATGACCGCCTACCGGCAGGAGGCGCTCCGCTGTGCCGCCCACCTTGCCGACCACGGGCCTTCGAAGGCCGCCGAGGTCGCCGCCGCCACCGGCATTGCCCATGCCGCCCGGATGCTGCGCGCCGACCACTACGGCTGGTTCGAGCGGGTTGAGCGCGGTATCTACAGGCTCGGCCCCAGGGGCCGGGCGGAAACGGCGGACGCGACTGCGACATCGACGTAAGGTGGGTTGAAACCCACCTTACCGAACCGCCCGCCCCGGCGCGCTGCTGCGCCTCGGTCCGGCTCGATCTCGCGGACCCCGACAGCTAAAGCTTTTCGGGTTTGTGTTGAGATGACAAATATCGGAATTCGAACGAAAAAGGTTCGAATTCCGATTCAAAGCAAACCCGAAACGCCATATTTCGCGGCGATGACCGCGGCCGCGGGCTTCGACATCCTCGTCAACAATGCCGGCATCCTGAACCGCGTCTCGCTCCTCGCGCCCGAGAGCGATTTCGACACCGCGATGCAGGTGATGGTGGCGGGCCCTCTCGACCTCATCCGGCTCGGCCTGCCGCATTGGCGCGGCACTGGCTGGGGCCGGATCGTCAATCTGTCCTCCGACCGGGGCAGCTTTGCCGCCGGGCTCGAAGGGTCGGGGGCCTACGGGGTCGCCAAGGCGGCACCCAACGCGCTGACGAAGGCGTTGACCAAAGCCACGCCGCACGACCTGCCGCCGGGCGTGAAGGTCAACGCGATGTGCCCCGGCCGGGTCACGACGCGGATGGGTGGAGACGCGGCCCCGCGCAGCCCCGAAAAGGGCGCCGAAACCGCGCTCTGGCTGGCGCTTTTGCCCGAGGACGGGCCGACCGGCGGGGTCTTCCGCGATGGCCGGCCGCTCGACTGGTAGGGCTCAGCCGATCGAGACGACCTCGATCTCGAAGGTCAGGTCGTGACCGGCGAGCGGGTGGTTGGCGTCGAGCGTGACGGTATCGTCCGTCACCTCGGCCACCGTCACCGCGATGGCGCCGCCGTCGGGCGAGCGCATCTGCAGCGCGGTGCCGACCTCGAGCGGGATATCGTCGGGGATCTGGGCGCGGGGCACGGCATGGCTCGCATCGGGATTGCGGGGGCCGTAGGCCTCCTCCACCGGGATCGCGACAGTCTTGGCCTCGCCCGCGGTCATGCCGGGCAGCGCCTTGTCGAGGCCGGGAATGATCTGGCCCGAGCCGACTTCGAATTCCAGGGGCTCGCGGCCTTCGGAGGAATCGAACTCGGTGCCGTCCTGCAATGTGCCGCGATAATGGATGCGCACGGTGTCGCCCGTCTTTACCTGGGTCATGGCGTCCTTTCGGAATAGGGGTGTGAGTTGGCGAGGCCGCGTCCCGCGCGGGTTCTCATGAAATGCCAGCCTAGCCGGGCCGGGGGCCGAGGTAAACCCGGGGTGCCGCACGGGTGTCGCGTGAACTTGCGGGCGGCGGGGCGAGCGGGCATTGTCCGGGGCGCGAGACAGGCGGGGGGCGGCATGATTCCGGTTCAGGGCTATGAGGGCAGGAAAGTCGCGGTGCTGGGGCTCGGCCGGTCGGGCCTTGCCACCGCGCGGGCGCTCGTCGCGGGCGGGGCGGTGCCCTGTCTCTGGGACGACGCGCCCGAGGCGCGGACGGCGGCCGAGGCGGCGGGTTTTTCGCTCACGGACCTCACGCGCGCCAATGCCTGGGACGGGGTCGCGGCGCTGATCGTCTCGCCCGGCATCCCGCATCTCTACCCCGAACCCAACCGGCTGATCGCCCGCGCGATGGCGGCCGGGGTGCCGGTCGACAACGATATCGGGCCCTTCTTCCGCTCCTGGGCCATGCCGGACTGGGACGCGATGGACCAGGTGCCGAAGGTCATCGCGGTGACCGGGTCGAACGGCAAGTCGACGGTGACCGCGCTCATCCACCATATCCTTCAGGTCGCAGGTCGCCCCACCCAGATGGCCGGCAATATCGGCCGCGGCGTGCTCGACCTCGACCCGGCGACGGACGGCGAGGTGGTGGTGCTGGAGCTCAGCTCCTACCAGACCGAGCTTGCCCGCGCGCTGACCCCCGACATCGCCGTCTTCACCAACCTCTCGCCCGACCATCTCGACCGCCACGGCGGCAAGGGCGGCTACTTCGCCGCCAAGCGCCGGCTCTTCGCCGAGGGCGGGCCGGACCGCGCGGTGATCGGGGTGGACGAGGTCGAGGGGCAGTTCCTCGCCAACCAGCTCGCCGAGGGGCCGGCGGACGACCGGGTGATCCGCATCTCCTCGGGCCAGAAGCTCGACGGCGAGGGCTGGACCGTCTTCGCCCGCAAGGGCTTCCTCGCCGAATGGCGCAAGGGCCGGCAGGTGGCCGCGATCGACCTGCGCGAGGTCAAGGGCCTGCCCGGCGCCCATAACCACCAGAACGCCTGCGCCGCCCATGCCGCCGTCCGCTGCCTCGGCCTTGCGCCGAAGCTCATCGAAGGGGCGCTGCAGTCCTTCGCCGGGCTGCCGCATCGCAGCCAGCTTGTCGGCGAGAGGGCAGGCGTGCGGTTCGTCAACGACTCGAAGGCGACGAATGTCGACAGCGCGGCAAAGGCGCTCCAGGCCTTCGCGAAGATCCGCTGGATCGCCGGGGGCCTCGGCAAGGAAGGCGGGATCGCGGCGCTGAAACCGCATCTGGGATCGGTGGTGAAAGCCTATCTCATCGGCCATTCCGCGCGCGATTTCGCGCTGGAACTCGGGGAGACGCCGCACGAGATCTGCGAGACGATGGCGCGCGCCGTCGCCCGCGCGGCGGCGGAGGCCGAGGCGGGCGAGATCGTCCTGCTGGCGCCGGCGGCGGCGAGCTTCGACCAGTATCCGAACTTCGAGAAACGCGGCGAGGATTTCGCGGCGCGGGTCCGCGCGATTCTTGGGCTGGAGGCGTGACCTGTCTGTAAGGTGGGTTTAAACCCACCTTACGGCCGAAGATGCGGAGGGAGGGAGCCATGCATGATCTGACGGGCCGTTGCGGCTGCGGCAAGATTCGGTACCGGATGACCGACCGGCCGCTTTTCGTCCATGCCTGCCACTGCACCTGGTGCCAGCGCGAGAGCGGCGGGCCGCATGCGCTGAACGCGATGATCGAGGCCGACCGGGTGGAACTGCTCGAGGGCGCGCCGGTCGAGGTGGTGACGCCCTCGGCGTCCGGCAAGGGCCAGATCTTCGTCCGCTGTCCCGACTGTCATGCAGCACTCTGGTCGCACTATGCCGGCGCGGGCCGCAAGGTCGCCTTCGTCCGGGTCGGCACACTCGACGATCCCGCCGCCTGCCCGCCCGACATCCATATCTTCACCTCGACGAAACTGCCCTGGTACGTGATCCCCGACGGTGTGCCCGCCGTGCCGGAATACTACGACCGCAAGACACGCTGGTCCGCCGGCGCGCTCGCCCGGCGTGAGGCGGTTCTGGCGCGCTGAGGCGGCGCCCCGGCGGGCCCGATCCGGCGATCTTTTCCTAGCGCCGCCCGGCGTTCCGCGTTACACTTCACGCCAGACCCGGCGAACGGGCGATCCGAGGCAGTGAAAGCGGTAATCCATGACGGAAATGGTCTACGGCACCGTGCCCGCAAGGGCGGGTGAGCCGGTTCTTCCCCGCTGGTGGCGCACCATCGACAAATGGTCGCTGAGCGGGGTCCTGGTGCTCTTCGGCATCGGGCTTCTGCTGGGTCTCGCGGCATCGGTGCCGCTGGCCGAGAAGAACGGCCTCGATCCGTTCTACTACGTCACGCGGCAGGCGCTCTTCGGCGGCGTGGCGATCGTGGCGATGCTCTTCGCCTCGATGATGTCGCCCGACCTCGTGCGCCGGCTCGGCGTCGTCGGCTTTCTCGTCTCGTTCGTGGCGCTTCTCTTCCTGCCGGTCTTCGGCACCGATTTCGGCAAGGGCGCGGTGCGTTGGTATTCGCTCGGCTTCGGCAGCTTCCAGCCCTCGGAATTCCTCAAGCCCGGTTTCGTGATCATGGCCGCCTGGCTGATGGCCGCGGCGCAGGAGATCAACGGGCCTCCGGGCCGGCTCTACAGCTTCGTCCTGGCGCTGATCATCGTCCTCTTCCTCGCCTTCCAGCCGGATTTCGGGCAGGCCTGCCTCGTGCTTTTCGCCTGGGGGGTGATGTATTTCGTCGCCGGCGCGTCCTTCGTGCTCCTGTCCGTGATCGGCGGGCTCGTCATCGCGGGCGGCATGTTCGCCTATGACGCCTCCGAGCATTTCGCCCGCCGCATCGACGGGTTCCTTTCGGCCGAGGTCGATCCCCGGACCCAGATCGGCTACGCGACGAACGCCATCCAGGAAGGCGGCTTCTTCGGCGTCGGCGTCGGCGAGGGGACGGTGAAGTGGTCGCTTCCCGATGCCCATACCGATTTCATCATCGCGGTCGCGGCCGAGGAATACGGGCTGATCCTCGTCCTCCTGCTCATCACGCTCTATGCCGCGATCACCGCGCGGTCGCTCTTCCGGCTGATGCGGGAGCGTGACCCGTTCATCCGGCTGGCCGGAACCGGCCTCGCCTGCGCCTTCGGGGTGCAGGCGCTGATCAACATGGGCGTCGCGGTGCGGCTGCTGCCGGCCAAGGGCATGACGCTGCCCTTCGTCTCCTATGGCGGCTCATCGGTGATCGCGAGCGGTATCGCGCTCGGCATGCTGCTGGCCTTCACCCGCGCCCGCCCGCAGGGCCGGATCGAGGATTTCCTGCTCAAGCGGGGCCGCTGATGTCTGCCCCCCTTCTTCTCATCGCGGCCGGGGGGACCGGCGGGCACATGTTTCCCGCCCAGGCCTTGGCCGAGGCGATGGTGGGACGTGGCTGGCGGGTGAAGCTTTCGACCGACGCGCGCGGCGCGCGCTATGCCGGCGGCTACCCGAAGGCGGTGGCGATCGAGAAGGTCGCCTCGGCCACCTTCGCGCGGGGCGGGGTGCTGGCGAAGCTTGCCGCGCCGTTCCGCATTCTCGGCGGAGTGGCCGGCGCCTGGCGCGCGATGCTGCGCGACCGGCCGGCCGTCGTCGTCGGCTTCGGCGGCTACCCCTCGATCCCGGCGCTGGCTGCGGCGAAGATGCTGAAGCTGCCGCGCATGGTGCACGAACAGAACGGCGTGCTCGGCCGGGTCAACGCCTTCTTCGCCGCGCGCGGGCGCATCCATGCCGTTGCCTGCGGCATCTGGCCGACCGAGGTGCCGGGCGGCGTCGAGGTGATCCATACCGGCAACCCGGTCCGCGCCGCCGTGCTGGAACGGGCCGGCGCGCCCTATATCCCGCCCGGCGACTATCCGATGAGCCTTCTCGTCATCGGCGGGTCGCAGGGCGCGCGGATCCTCTCGGATGTCGTACCGGCGGCCCTCGCGGGTCTGCCCGGTGCGCTCCGCGACCGGCTCCGCGTCGCCCATCAGGCCCGGCCCGAGGACCTCGACCGCGTCATCGCCGCCTATGCCGGGGCCGGCATCCGCGCCGAGGTGAAGCCCTTCTTCGACGACGTGCCTGCCCGCCTCAGCGAGGCGCAGCTGGTGATCTCGCGCGCCGGCGCCTCGTCGGTCGCCGATATCTCGGTGATCGGGCGGCCGTCGATCCTGATCCCGTTCGCCGCCGCGGCAGGCGACCACCAGACCGCGAACGCCCGGGGCCTCGTTGCCGCCGAGGCCGCGATCCTGATCCCGGAATCGCGGCTTGACGCCGCGACGCTCTCGGGGCATGTCGCCGCGATCCTTGAAAACCCCGGTGCCGCGACGCGGATGGCCCATGCGGCTCTCGCCTACGGCATTCCCGATGCCACCGACCGGCTGGTCGCCATGGTCGAGGCCCTGAGAGTGAAAGAGTAGCCGATGAACGCCGCCACCAAACTGCCCGGAGAACTGGGCCCCATCCATTTCGTCGGCATCGGCGGCATCGGCATGTCGGGCATCGCCGAGGTGCTGATGACGCTCGGCTACCGGGTGCAGGGCTCGGACGCCAAGGCCTCGAAGATCACCGAGCGGCTGGTCAAGCTGGGTGCCACCTTCTTCGAGGGCCAGCGGGCCGAGAATATCGGCGGTGCGGCGGTCGTGGTGATCTCCTCGGCGATCAAGAAGGGCAATCCGGAACTGGAAGAGGCGCGGCGGCGCGGCCTGCCGGTGGTGCGCCGGGCCGAGATGCTGGCCGAACTGATGCGGCTGCGTTCCAACGTCGCCGTGGCCGGAACGCATGGCAAGACCACCACGACGACGATGGTCGCGACGCTCATGGACAAGGGCGGCTTCGATCCGACGGTGATAAACGGCGGCATCATCCATGCCTACGGCTCCAACGCCAGGGCGGGCGCCGGCGAGTGGATGGTGGTCGAGGCGGATGAGAGCGACGGCAGTTTCAACCGCCTGCCGGCGACCATCGCCATCGTCACCAATATCGACCCCGAGCACATGGAGCACTGGCACAGTTTCGACGCGCTCCGCCAGGGGTTCTACGACTTCGTCTCGAACATCCCCTTCTACGGTGTCGCGGTCTGCTGCACCGACCACCCCGAGGTGCAGACCCTCGTCGGTCGCGTTACCGACCGGCGGGTCATCACCTTCGGCTTCAACACGCAAGCCGACGTGCGCGCGGTGAACCTGACCTACGAGGCGGGCGTCGCGCATTTCGACGTGGCGCTTCAGGGCGAGGGTCCGGACGAGGACGGCAAGCCCTCGGTGATCGAGGGCTGCACCCTGCCGATGCCGGGGGACCACAACGTCTCGAACGCATTGGCCGCCGTCGCGGTCGCCCGCCATCTCGGCATGAAGAAGGGCGAGATCCGCGAGGCGCTGGCGCATTTCGGCGGGGTGAACCGGCGCTTCACAAAGGTCGGGGAAGTCCTCGGCGGGGTCACGATCATCGACGATTACGGCCACCACCCGGTGGAGATCGCGGCGGTGCTGAAGGCGGCGCGGCAGGCCACGAAGGGCCGGGTGATCGCCGTCCACCAGCCGCACCGCTATACCCGGCTTCACAGCCTGTTCGACGACTTCTGCACCTGCTTCAACGAGGCCGATGTCGTCGCCATCGCCGAGGTCTATGCGGCGGGCGAGGATCCGATCCCCGGGGCCACCCGCGACGATCTCGTCGCCGGCCTCGTCGCCCACGGCCACCGCCATGCCCGCGCGATCCTCGACGAGGACGACCTCGTCCGGCTGGTGCGCGAACAGGCGCGGCCCGGCGACATGGTGGTCTGCCTCGGTGCCGGCACGATCTCGGCCTGGGCCAATGCGTTGCCCCAGCGCCTGAAAGCCTAGCGGATGGCCGGGGCGCTGAAACGACGCCTCGGGCTCGGGCTTCTCATCGCCTATGGCGTGGGGGTGATGGTCGGCGCGGGGATCTATGTCCTCACCGGGGCGGCGGCCGGGGCGGCCGGCCTCTGGGCGCCTCTGGCCTTCCTTCTCGCCGGGCTGGTCGCGGTGCCCTCGGCACTGTCCTTTTCCGAGCTTGCCTCGCGCATCCCCGAGGCGGCGGGCGACAGTTCCTATGTCGAGGTCGGCCTTGGCCAGCACTGGCTCGCCATGCTCGTCGGCGCGATCAACGTCATCGCCGGCACGGTCGCGGCGGCGGCGGTCCTGCGCGGCGGGGTCGGCTATCTCACCGCGATCGTGCCGCTGTCATTCGACTGGGCGGTGGTCGGCCTCGGCGTGGCACTGACCGGCATCGCCATTGTCGGCGTCCTCGAAAGCCTGACCTTCGCCGCGGTCTTGACGGTGATCGAGGTTGCGGGGCTTCTCCTCGTCATCGGCGCGGGCTTCAATGCCGAGCCGGTGGCCGCGTGGCGTCTGCCGCTGCCCGATCCCGACTGGGCCGGCGTCGCGGCGGCGACAACCTTCGCCTTCTTCGCCTTCATCGGCTTCGACGATCTCGTCAACATGGCCGAGGAGGCGCGCGCCCCCGAACGCAACATGCCCCGCGCGATCCTCTGGTCGCTGGCAATCACCGCGAGCCTCTACGCGCTCGTCTCGCTCGCCGCGGTCCGGGCGGTGCCGCAGGAGGTGCTCGGCGCCTCGGACCGCCCGCTGGCGCTGGTATGGGAGGCCGGGACCGGCACCAGCGCCACCTTCCTCTCCGCCATCGCGGTCGCGGCGGCTTTGAACGGCATCCTCGCGCAGATCGTCATGGCCGCGCGGGTGCTCTACGGCCTGGGCAAATGGTCGCCGGCGCTGATGACATTCCGCCGCGCGCATCCGACCTTCGGCACCCCGGCGCGGGCCACGCTCGTCGTCGGAGCGGCGGTGATCGTGGCGGCGCTCCTCCTGCCGGTGGCAGTGCTGGCGGAGGTCACGACGCTGGCGTTGCTGGTGGTCTTCACCATCGTCAACGCGGCGCTGATCGGGGCCAAGCGGAAGCGGCCGGGGGCGCCGTTCAGGGTGGCAGCCTTCGTGCCCTGGCTCGGCATGGCGGGCTGCATCCTCACCTTCGGCGCGGCGATCTGGGGGCGGCTGGGATGACGCTGCCGATCACTCTCGCCTGCCTCTGGGTCCTCGCCGCGACCGTCACGGCCTTCCTGCCGATGCGCCGCCAGTTCGCGCCGGGCCTCGTCCTCCTGATCGCCGCGCCGGTGCTGATTGTCTGGCTTGGGGTGGCCACAAATGTCTGGATCGGGCTCGCCGCCTTCGCCGGGTTTGTCTCCATGTTTCGCAACCCGTTGCTTTACCTCATGAAAAAGGCGATTGGAAAAGCCCGGCCTGAGCAAACGCGGAGGAAGGAATGAACCTGTCCATCACCCTGGCCTGCCTCTGGGCGATCACCGCGACGCTCGCGGCGATGCTGCCGGCGCGCGATCACCACTGGCTGGCGGCCTACCTGCTGATCGCCGCCGGCATCCCGATCCTCGGCTGGGTAACGTTCGAGAACGGCCCCTGGATCGGGCTGATCGTGCTCGCTGCCGGAGCCTCGATCCTGCGCTGGCCGCTGATCTACCTCTGGCGCTGGGTGAAGCGGAAGACCGTGCGCTGAGGGCGTTCGGGCGCGTCGGGTATCCGTAGGGTCTGCGTAGGGTCTGCGTAGGATATCCGTAGCTACAGATGCCGGGACGAGACTCTTGTGGAGCGGGGCGGTTTCGGAAAATGTTCGCGAGACGAAATCCGAATATCGACCCGATGGCGCGCCAGACCCGAGAAGGCAGATTGCAGCGCTCCCGTCCGGTGCGGACGCCGATGTTACGAAGGTGCGCCGGTTCAGCCCCTCCGCCGCCTCAGTCGTTCAGGATGGCGTAGAGGCGGTAGAGAAGGC
>WOZM01000187.1 GCA_011620265.1 Paracoccaceae bacterium | reverse complement strand
TGAGCCGCGACGACCTTCTCGGCATCAACCTCAAGGTGATGAAATCGGTCGGCGAAGGCATCGCCGCCCATGCGCCCGACGCCTTCGTGATCTGCATCACCAACCCCCTGGACGCGATGGTCTGGGCGCTGCGCGAGTTCTCGGGCCTGCCCCATGCCAAGGTCGTCGGCATGGCCGGCGTCCTCGATTCGGCGCGCTTCCGGCACTTTCTCAGCCTCGAATTCAACGTCTCGATGAAGGACGTCACCGCCTTCGTGCTCGGCGGCCACGGCGACACGATGGTGCCGCTCGCCCGCTATTCCACCGTCGCCGGCATCCCGCTGCCGGACCTCATCGAGATGGGCTGGACCACGCAGGAGAAGATGGACGCCATCATCCAGCGCACCCGCGACGGCGGCGCCGAGATCGTCGGCCTCTTGAAGACCGGCTCGGCCTTCTACGCCCCGGCCGCCTCCGCGATCGAGATGGCCGAGGCCTATCTCAAGGACCAGAAGCGGCTCCTGCCCTGCGCGGCCTGGGTGGATGGCGCCTTCGGGCTGAACGGCATGTATGTCGGCGTCCCGACGATCCTCGGCGCCGGCGGCGTGGAGCGGATCGTCGACATCAAGCTCAACAAGGACGAACAGGCGATGTTCGACAAGTCGGTCGACGCCGTGAAGGGCCTCGTCGAGGCCTGCAAGGGCATCGACCCCTCGCTCGCCTGATCTTTTTCGGGGGCGCCCACCGGCGCCCCCGCCCCCTGCGGACGCCGCGAATCCCCTCCTTCGGTCCGTCTCCGGCCACCCGCCCCAATTTTGTGATCACACAATTTCTGGCTGTGATCACAAATATGCGGTTTTCAGCCGATCCGGTGCAATTCCCGCATTTATCACTTCGCCACCTGCCCCGCTTGTGCCATCACGTGCTCCAAACCGAACGGACACGGGGACATCGCGATGAACATCCACGAATATCAGGCCAAGGCCCTCCTGCGCAGCTACGGCGCCCCGGTTTCCGACGGCCGCGCCGTCATGAAGGCGGAAGAGGCCAAGACCGCGGCGGGCGAGATGGACGGTCCCTTGTGGGTCGTGAAGGCGCAGATCCATGCCGGCGGCCGCGGCAAGGGCCACTTCAAGGAGGCCGAGGCCGGCGAAAAGGGCGGCGTCCGGCTCGCGAAGTCGGTCGAGGAGGCCGCCTCGCTCGCCAAGCAGATGCTCGGCCGCACCCTCGTCACCCACCAGACCGGCCCCGCCGGCAAGCAGGTCAACCGCATCTATATCGAGGACGGCTCCGACATCGCGCGCGAACTTTACCTCGCCGTGCTGGTCGACCGCCAGACCAGCCGCATTTCCTTCGTCTGCTCGACCGAAGGCGGCATGGATATCGAGGAAGTGGCGGCGAACCGCCCCGAAAAGATCCTCTCCTTCTCCGTCGATCCGGCCACCGGGCTTTCCGATTTCCACGGCCGCCGCGTCGCCTTCGCGCTCGGGCTGGAGGGCAATCAGGTCAAGCAATGCGTGGGCCTGATCCGGACGCTCTACAAGCTCTTCGTCGAGAAGGACATGGAGATGCTGGAGATCAACCCCCTGATCGTCGGCACCGACGGCAACCTCAAATGCCTCGACGCGAAGATGGGCTTCGACGGCAACGCGATCTACCGCCACCCCGACATCGCGGCCCTCCGCGACGAGACCGAGGAGGACCCGAAGGAGCTTGCCGCGTCGAAGTTCGACCTCAACTACATCGCCCTCGATGGCGAGATCGGCTGCATGGTCAACGGCGCCGGCCTCGCGATGGCGACGATGGACATCATCAAGCTCTACGGGGCGGAGCCTGCCAACTTCCTCGATGTCGGCGGCGGGGCAACGAAGGAGAAAGTCACCGAGGCGTTCAAGATCATCACCTCCGACCCGAACGTGAAGGGCATCCTCGTCAACATCTTCGGCGGCATCATGCGCTGCGACGTCATCGCCGAGGGCGTGATCGCCGCGGTGAAGGAGGTTGGCCTCCAGGTGCCGCTGGTGGTGCGGCTCGAAGGCACCAATGTCGAGAAGGGCAAGGAGATCATCGAAGGCTCCGGCCTCAACGTGATCGCTGCGGACAACCTGAGCGATGCGGCGCAGAAGATCGTCAAGGCGGTGAAGGGGTGATCCGGTCGTGACAGCGTTGCGCGGAGACCGTCCCTGCCCGGCCTGCGCGGCCGACCGGCCCCGCCGGATCGACGGCTATTCGCCGCCGGACTGGGACGTGGTCGCCTGCGACGGCTGCGGCTTCGTCTACCTGCGCAACCCACCGCCCTACGAGGCGCTCAGGGAAGAGCTCGCCTGGGAAAAGACCTATGTCACCAAGAAGAAGAAGGGCGGTTCCACCCCCCTTTCCGGGCTCGGGGCGCGGCTGCGCACCATCGGCCGCCGGATTCGCGGCCGCACGGTGGAGAAGCGTTACCCCGAATGGTTCGGCACGGGCCGCGTGCTCGACATCGGCTGCGCCGACCGGGTGCGGACCGCGCCGCCGATCACGCCCTACGGAATCGAGATCTCGGCCTTCTTCCAGGGCCGGGCGGACGCGAGGATGCGCCAGCGCGGCGGCTTCTGCCTTCTGGCGGCCGGCGCCGAGGGGGTCTGGCAGTTCGAGCCCGGTTTCCTCGACGGCGTGATCCTGCATTCCTATCTCGAACACGAAACCCAGCCGCTGCGGGTGCTCGAAGGCGCCGCGCGGGCGCTGAAACCGGGCGGCAGGATCTTTGTCCGGGTGCCCAACTACGGCTCGGCCAATCGCCGGATCGTCGGACGCAAATGGTGCGGCTTCCGCCACCCCGACCACGTCAACTACTTCACCGCCGCCTCGCTGCGGCGGATGAGCGAACGCGCAGGGTTCTCGATGCGCCTGATCAATCGCGCGAACCTCTGGTTCGACGACAACATCCTTGCCCTGCTGACCAAAGCCTGAACGAAAAGGACCGCATTCATGGCCGTACTCGTCGACAAGAACACCCGCGTCATCTGCCAGGGCCTCACCGGCTCGCAGGGCACGTTCCACACCGAACAGGCCATCGCCTACGGCACGAAGATGGTCGGCGGCGTGACGCCGGGCAAGGGCGGGCAGACCCATATCGGACTGCCGGTCTACAACTCGGTCCATGAGGCGAAGAAGGCGACCGGGGCGAATGCCTCCGCGATCTACGTCCCGCCGCCCTTCGCCGCCGACAGCATCCTCGAGGCGATCGATGCCGGGATGGAGCTGATCGTCTGCATCACCGAAGGCATCCCGGTCCTCGACATGATGAAGGTGAAGCGCGCCATCGACGGCTCGAAAAGCCGCCTCATCGGACCGAACTGCCCGGGCGTCATCACCCCCGGCGAATGCAAGATCGGCATCATGCCCGGCCATATCCACAAGAAGGGCTCGGTCGGTGTCGTCTCGCGCTCGGGCACGCTGACCTACGAGGCGGTGAAGCAGACCACCGATCTCGGCCTCGGCCAGTCCTCGGCCGTCGGCATCGGCGGCGACCCGATCAAGGGGACCGAGCATATCGACGTCCTCGAGATGTTCCTCGACGACCCCGAGACGCATTCGATCATCATGATCGGCGAGATCGGCGGCAGCGCCGAGGAAGAGGCGGCGGAATACCTCGCCCAGCAGAAGAAGAAGGGCCGCTGGAAGCCGGTCGCGGGCTTCATCGCGGGCCGCACCGCACCGAAGGGCCGCCGCATGGGACATGCGGGCGCCATCGTCGCCGGCGGCAAGGGCGATGCAGAGAGCAAGATCGAGGCGATGAAGCGCGCCGGGATCATCGTCGCCGACAGCCCGGCGACGCTCGGCGAAGCGGTGTTGAAGGCGATCGGCTGATCGACGTTTCGCCCCGGCCGGTCCGGGGCGAAACCTGGGGAGGGCAGGAATGCCGGTTTTTCGTATCGGTGAGAAGCTCCACTACTACGCGCACGTCCCGAAATGCGGCGGGTCGTCGGTCGAGGCCTATCTGAAGACCCGTTTCGGCGCGCTGGCCTTCCTCGACACCCGCTTCCTCGATCTGCCCGCGGCGCGGCGCTGGACGAAATCCTCGCCCCAGCACCTGCCTTTCGCGGCCTTCACCCGGCTGATCCCGGAAGACTGGATCGCCTCGTCCTTCGCGGTGGTGCGGCACCCGGTGAAACGGCTCGTCAGCGCCTTCCAGTATCAGGTTGAGGTCGAAGGCACCGTCGCCCCGCTCTGGTCCATCGACGAATGGTTCGACGATTGGCTGAAGCGGGCCGAAACGGAACCCTTCCTCTACGACAACCACCTTTGCCCGCAATCGGCCATCGTGCCGGCCGGCGCCACGGCCTTCCGGCTCGAAGACGGGCTCGACACCATCGTGCCGCATCTCGATGCGCTCGCCGGCAATACCGACGGCCCCCGCAAGATCCCGGCCGAGAACGTCCGCAAGAAGGGCATGTCCCCCGATGCGGAACGGCTGAAGCCCTCGGCCGAAACCCTTGCCCGCATCGCAGACTTCTACGCCGAGGACTTCGCCCGCTTCGGCTACGCCGAGGGTGCGCCCCCGAAGTCCGTCCATGCCAAGCCGAAGCCTGCGGGCCTCAAGGGCCTCGTCGGCGCCCTGACCGGGAGGCGCGGATGAGCTCAGTTTCAAACATTCTTGCTAACGTCAAGTCCACGCAAGGAGGCCCGCATGTTTGGTTTCTTTGAAAATGACAAAAAGAAAATTGCCCGTCTTCGAAACGATTTTGAGGATATACGGCAACGCGTTCTTTTCAAAATGAACCCGTTCGAACAGTACAGCTTTGGCACAGTTTTCGACCACATACCGAAGGAAATCGCGGATCCGCTCGCCAACATCGGCGAAACGGATCTCGCGAGTTGGAAGAAATTTGGAGAGGGTTTACTTGAGTACGCGAGAGTAGCCTATAAGCAATTTAGCAAAATGAGCGGGTTGGCGGGCGAAGGTGGACGGGCTGGCTCCGAAGGTCTCGCCCTCCTCGCAATCGAGACGTTGACTAAATCATATAATATAGCGGAAGCGACAGTTTTGCGCGGTGACATTGAACGTTTTAGAACCACAGTAAATGAGTTCGTGACCTCCGACGATTACGCCAGTCGCTACTTACCGAAAGACTTGTAGCGCCAGACCACATAGAGGCTCCCAATGACCGACCATCCCCAGAACGACCAGTTCCACGCCTCAAGCTTCCTGCAAGGCGCGAATGCCGAATATGTCGAACAGCTCTATGCGCGGTTCGCCAATGATCCGGGCGCGGTGGACGCGACCTGGGCGGCCTTCTTCCGCTCGCTCGGCGACACCGAAACCGATGTCCGCCGCGAAGCGCAGGGCGCGTCCTGGGACCGCGCCGACTGGCCGCCGCAACCTGCCGACGATCTGACCGCCGCGCTGACCGGCGAATGGCCGATCGCGGCGAAGGAGATGAAGGGGGCGGGCGACAAGATCAAGGCCAAGGCCGCCGAGGCGGGCGTCGCCATTTCCGACGAACAGGTCAAGCGGGCGGTGCTCGATTCGATCCGGGCGCTGATGATCATCCGCGCCTACCGGATCCGCGGCCACCTCGTTGCCGATCTCGATCCCCTCGGCATGAAGGGCGAAAAGCAGCATCCGGAGCTCGATCCGAAGTCCTACGGCTTTTCGGAGGCCGACATGGACCGGCCGATCTTCATCGACAAGGTCCTCGGGCTCGAACATGCCTCGATGCGCGAAATCCTCGACATCGTGAAACGCACCTATTGCGGCACCTTCGCGCTTCAATACATGCACATTTCCGATCCCGAGCAGGCCGGCTGGCTGAAGGAACGGATCGAGGGCTACGGCAAGGAGATCCAGTTCACCCGCGAGGGCCGCAAGGCGATCCTGAACAAGCTCGTGGAAGCGGAGGGCTTCGAGAAGTTCCTGCATGTCAAGTACATGGGCACCAAGCGCTTCGGCCTCGACGGCGGCGAGGCGCTGATCCCGGCGATGGAGCAGATCGTCAAGCGCGGCGGGGCGCTCGGGGTCCGCGAAATCGTCATCGGCATGCCCCATCGCGGCCGCCTCAGCGTGCTGGCCAATGTCATGGCCAAACCCTTCCGGGCGATCTTCAACGAGTTTCAGGGCGGCAGCTTCAAGCCCGAGGATGTCGACGGCTCGGGCGACGTGAAATACCACCTCGGCGCGTCAAGCGACCGCGAGTTCGATGGCAATTCCGTCCATCTGTCGCTGACCGCCAACCCCAGCCACCTCGAGGCGGTCAATCCGGTCGTGCTTGGCAAGGTTCGCGCCAAGCAGGCGCAGCTTGGCGATGCCGACCGCACCCAGGTATTGCCGATCCTGCTGCACGGCGATGCCGCCTTTGCCGGCCAGGGCGTCGTGGCCGAATGCTTCGGCCTTTCCGGCCTTGTCGGCCACCGCACCGGCGGCACGATGCACATCGTCGTCAACAACCAGATCGGCTTCACCACCGCGCCGCACTTCTCGCGCTCCTCGCCCTACCCGACCGACATCGCGCTGATGGTCGAGGCGCCGATCTTCCACGTCAACGGCGACGACCCGGAAGCCGTGGTCCACGCCGCCAAGGTCGCGACCGAGTTCCGGCAGAAGTTCCACAAGGACGTGGTCATCGACATCTTCTGCTATCGCCGCTTCGGTCACAACGAAGGCGACGAGCCGATGTTCACCAATCCGGCGATGTACAAGACCATCAAGACCCACAAGACCACGCTCCAGCTCTACACCGAGCGGCTGGTGAAGGACGGCCTGATCCCGGAAGGCGAGATCGAGGACATGAAGGCCGCCTTCCAGGCGCACCTGAACGAGGAATTCGAGACCGGCAAGAACTTCAAGCCGAACAAGGCCGACTGGCTCGACGGCCGCTGGTCGCACATGAGCCGCGAATACGGCGAATATACGCCCGGCAAGACCGCGATCACCAAGAAGTCGATGGCCGAGATCGGCACCGCGCTGACCCGCGTGCCCGAGGGTTTCGACATCCACAAGACCGTCGCCCGCCAGCTCGAGACCAAGGCGCAGATGTTCAAGTCCGGCACCGGCTTCGACTGGGCCACCGCCGAGGCGCTCGCCTTCGGCTCCCTCGTGACCGAGGGCTTCCCGGTCCGCCTTTCGGGCCAGGACTGCGTTCGCGGCACCTTCTCGCAGCGCCATTCCGCCTTCATCGACCAGACGACCGAGGAACGGCACTATCCCCTCAACCACATCAAGTCCGGCCAGGCGCGCTACGAGGCAATCGACTCGATGCTCTCCGAATACGCGGTCCTCGGCTTCGAATACGGCTATTCGCTGGCCGAACCCAACGCGCTGGTGATCTGGG
>WOZM01000043.1 GCA_011620265.1 Paracoccaceae bacterium | reverse complement strand
TCCTCGAAGACGAAGACGCCCGCACCCTCGCCCTGCACCATGCCGTTGCGGTTGGCGCTGAAAGGCCGGCAGGCATCCTTCGACATGACCCGCAGCCCTTCCCAGGCCTTGATCCCGCCGAAGCAGAGCATCGCCTCGGACCCGCCGGCGATCATCGCCCGCGCCGCGCCCGAGCGCACCATCTGGAACGCCAGCCCCATCGCGTGGTTCGACGAGGCGCAGGCGGTGGCGACGGTGAAGGAGGGGCCGCGCAGGCTCCATTCCATGCTGACATGGCTTGCCGCGGCATTGTTCATCAGCTTCGGCACGACGAAGGGATGGACGCGGTTCTTCCCTTCCTCGTAGACGGTGCGGTAATTCTCGTCCCAGGTATTGACCCCGCCCCCGGCGGTGCCGAGGACGACGCCGCATTCGAGGCCGAGCTTGCCGCGGAAATCGAGGCCGGACTGCTCCACCGCCTGCCGGGCGGCGAGCATGGTGAACTGGGTGAAGCGGTCGTAAAGCGCGATGTCCTGGCGGTTGAAATGCGCCTCCGGTTCCCAGTTGCGGACCTGCCCGCCGATGCGGATGGACAGCCGCTCCACATCGCGGAACGCGAGCGGGCTGATCCCGCAGCGCCCCTCGCGCAGGGCGGTCATCGTCGTCGCCACGTCATGGCCGAGCGCGTTGATGGTTCCCGCGCCGGTAATGGCCACCCGCTTCATGCCGATCCGGCCACCAGTCCCTCGACCGCCGCGATGATCGCCGCGACCGAGGAGATGTCGAATTCGTTCTTGTCCGGCTCGTTGGCGTTGAAGGGAACCGAGATGTCGAATTCCTCCTCGATCGCGAAGATCGATTCCACGAGGCCGAGGCTGTCGATCCCCAACTCATCTAGGCTCATCTCCGGCGACACCTCCGCGACATCCAGCACCGCCTGTTCGGCGATGATGGCGATCACCCTGTCCTTAACGCTCTTCGTCATCGCGGGCCTCCTTGCCGCCTTCCTCGCCGGGTTTTGTAACAGCCGCGCGAAGCTCCGCCACCTGCTCGAAAAGCCGGCCGAGGCGGCGGATGTTCTTCCAGGCCTGGATATAGCTTTCCATCCTGATCGCCGGATAGCCGAGCAGCACCCGACCGGCGGGCGCGTTCGACAGGATCTTGGTGCCACCGCCGGCGATCACGTCGTCGCCGATGAAGATGTTGTCAGAGACGCCGCATTGCCCGCCGAGGATCACCCGGTTGCCGATATTCACCGACCCGGCGATGCCGGTCAGGCCGCAAAGCAGGCAATCCTCGCCCACGACGACGTTGTGACCGAGATGGACGAGGTTATCGAGCTTGGTGCCATTGCCGATCGCGGTGGCGCGGATCGTGCCCGCATCGATGGTCGAATTCGACCCGATCTCCACGTCGTCGCCGATCTCGACCCCGCCGAGCGACTGGATGCGCAGCCATTTCTGCGCCCGGATCTCGGTGCGGCCGCCGAGCGTCTCGCGGATTTCCTCGACACCGGATTTTTCCGGGGTCACGAAGGAAAACCCGTCGGACCCGATGACCGCGCCCGGCTGGCAGATGAAGCGGTCGCCGATGCGCACGTTGCGGCCGATGCGGACGCCCGAGAGGATCAGGGCCTCGTCGCCGATGGTCACGCCGGCGCCGATGCTGACGTGATCGGCGATCCGCGCAGCCGCGCCGATCCGCGTGCCCGCGCCGATGACGGCGAAGGGGCCGATTGCCGCGCCGATGCCGATGGTCACGCCTGCGCCGAGGATCGCGGTCGGATGGATGCCGTCGGCGATGCCGGGCCCGGCATCGAAGCTTTTCGTGATCGCCGCCATCGCCAGACGCGGCCGGGGCGCGAAGATCGCGGCCTTGAGCCCCAGCGCCCGCCAGTCGGCACCGGGCCAGAGCACCGCCGCCCGCGCAGCGCCCTCGGCAAGGCCGCCCGCGTATTTCGCATCCATCGCCAGCGCCAGATCGTCCGGCCCCGCCTGCGCCGGCTCGGCCACGCCAGAGACCCTCAGTGACAGATCGCCCTCGGCCTCGGCGCCAAGCGCCCTGGCGATTTCCTCGATCGTGTGGGACTTTCGCATCGTTCCGCATCCATTCCCGGGACCCGCATGGCCCCCGGAAAGGATTTAGCCCTGAACCTCGTCCAAGACCACCCCGGCGGCCTGCATGGCGTCGAAAATCCGCCCGTCGCGACCGTAGACGTCGCGCCTGAACTCGATCTCGCCCCGGGCCGAGGGCCAGGCGGTGAAATAGACCAGATGCACCGGCACCGGCCGGTCCAGCATGATCGTGTTCTCGTTCCGCGTCCGCAGATGCTGTTCGAAAAGACCCTTCGGGTCGTCGGTCTGCGGTGCCAGAAGCGCATAGGCGAAGTCGAAGGGATCGCCGAGACGGATGCAGCCGTGGCTGAAGGCGCGCACCTCCTTCTGGAAGAGCGATTTTGACGGCGTGTCGTGGAGGTATATGTTCCACTTGTTCGGGAACATGAACTTGACGAGGCCAAGCGCGTTGCTGTCCGAGGGCGGCTGCGACATCGAGAACGGGAAGTTCTGCGCGGTGAACTGGGTGAAGTCGGTCTCGGCCCGGTTCACCACCCTGCCCCGCCGGTCGACGATCTTCAGATGCCCCGCCGCGTTGGGGTTCTTCTGCAGCATCGGCAGGTATTCCTTGACGGTGATCGACCGCGGCACGTTCCAGGTCGGGTTGATGACCATGAACTCCATCTGGTCGGAAAACTCCGGGCTGCGGCGGTCGTGCTGGTCCATGCCGACGACCGTCATCGTCTCGAACGTCACCTTGCCGTCGTCGACGATCCTGGCGGTGAAATCCGGCAGGTTCACCCAGACATGCCGCTTGCCGAGCGTGATGCCGTTCATCCAGCGCATCCGCTCCATCGCCACCAGGACCGAGCGGAGCCGCGCCTCGGGGCCGACATTGATCTCGGCGATGGTGCCCGCCCCGGCGATGCCGTCGGGGGTCAGGCCGTGCGCGATCTGAAATCTCTGCACCGCCTTCTGCAACGTCCCGTCATAGCCTGCCGCCGCCGAGCGGCGAAGATAGCCCATGCGGATCAGCCGGTCGCGAAGCGCGATCACCGCAGCACCGCTGTCACCGGGCCGCAGATCCTCGGCCGATACGGTGGCGCCCCAGCCGCCGCCGGCGATCACCGCCTGAAGGTCCAGCCTTGCGCGGCGAAGCTGTTCGTATTGCGGACGCTGCGGCGGCAGCCCGCGCAGGAAGGCCGCGGGCTCGGCGGCCGCGAAGGCGCGCAACGTCGCCAGCGGATCGCGGAGCGGCACCTCGCGGACAAGGCCGGGATCGACGCTCGCGGGGGTGATGAAGCCGGTCTGGACATCGCGGGCATAGGCCAGGAACGCTTCCGTCACCGCGACCTCGAGCTTGCCGCGCTGGCGGTCCGACCCGAGCGCGGCGAAGCCCGCCTTCAACCCGTCGGCGCCGTACCTGCCTTCCGGCAACCCGTGTTCGCCCGCCCGCGCGAGCGCCGCGAAGAGCGCCGCGCGCCGCGCGCCGTCGGCGCCGGTCGTCCAGAGCGGCGCGTAGTCGCGTTCCCGGTAGAATTCCGCCACCGCCCGGTCCTCGGCCGCGCGTTCGGCGACCGCCTGGCGGAAGGCCAGATCGGTCGAGGTCAGCGCGGCGACGGGTTCAGGAGCGCTCAGCCCCAAAGACAGGGCGAAAACGGCTGCAAGATTTACCAATCCGGAGCGTCGGCTGATCGACGTCATGAAAACCTCTATATGTGGTGTCCTGTTCGGGCCTGATGGCAGTGTCCGGCATTGCCGGCATCAAGTCCATTCACGAAACAGCCAGATCCGCCTGACGCCAAGCGCACCTGTCGCATTTCGGTCACGCGCGAGCGAATTCACCGGCCTAAAAGCCACAGGACTCACGATTCAGCGAAATCTCGCCGATCGGCCTTGAATTTCCAGACCGCGCACAATTGTCCGGTTGGCGTGGGAATCGTCTTGTGCCATAACATGGCAGCACTTGGGGAATTCGAACGATCAAGCCGCTGAAAAGGCGGCAATAAGCGACGGGACAGGCGTGCAGCCATGACAGATTACTCAACCACGGGGTTCACTCGGCGGGGACTTCTCGCGGCATTCGCGGCAACCGCCGTGGTCGCGGCACCGACCAGCTCCAAAGCCTTCGGCCTTCTGCGTGGCGCCGGCGACATCCGCCGAATCCGCATGTATTCGGGCCGGACCGGCGAGAGCATCGACACGATCTACTGGATCGAGGGCAAGTACGTGCCCGAGGCGCTGAACGAAATCACCTATTTCATGCGCGACTGGCGCTCGGACGAGACCAAGGACATCGACCCGCGCACCGTCGACATCGCCGCCGCCGCGCATCGGCTTCTGGATGTGGGCGAGCCTTTCATGCTCCTGTCCGGCTACCGCACCGCGAAGACCAACGCGCTCCTGCGCTCCTCCTCGCGCGGTGTCGCGCGCAACTCGCTGCACATGAAGGCGCAGGCGGCCGATCTCCGGCTGCGGTCGCGCTCGGTCAGCCAGATGTATCGGGCCGCGACGGCCTGCGAGGCCGGCGGCGTCGGAAAATATTCCCGCTCGAACTTCGTCCATATGGATTGCGGTCCGATCCGGACCTGGGGCAGCTGAGGCCGCCCCGACCGACCGAAAAAGGGCGCCGGATACCGGCGCCTTTTTCGTTTTCCGTGCCGCGCGGCGTCAGCCGGTGGTGGTCCGCAAGGCGCCGTGAAGCATCTCGTTGCTCAACTTGACGAGCTTTCCTGTCTCCGCCGAGTACTGGTCGAACGCCTTTTGCAGAAAACGCTGCTGGATATGCACCAGATCGGCCGGGTTCTTGCACTCCATGATCTCGTGCTGGGTCTTCACGTCCTCGGCGATCCGTTCGGCGACGAACTGGATCACCTCGTTGCCGAAATCCCCTGCCCCTTCGAGCATCGCGACATAGACCTTGCCCAAGGCGCCCGGCCCCGCCGCCTGCAACGCGGCAAGCATCGCTACAGCCTCGTCGGCCGGGTCCTGCACCATGCCGGTCTTCTTGCTTTCCGTGTCCATTTCGGCCCCCATCGCCAACTTTTCCGGTCGATACTATGGGGTCCGGCCATGCGGGCGCATTGATATCGCTCAAGAGCCGACCCGCCGCAGCGAGATTGCCGCAGCTCGATGCAGGGATTGATGGTCAGGGCGGTGTCGGTTCCCGCAAGGCCGGGATCAGGCCTTCGAGGTCATCCGGCGACCGCGGCCGAAAGCCAGCAGTCCGAGGCTGCCGGCCATCAGGGCCAGAGCGCCGGGCAGCGGCACCGGCGCCATCGCATTGGTGCTGACCCGAAGATTGTCGATCGCCCAGCTTTCGTCCTTCCCCGCCTGCCACTTTCGGCCGTTGGCGAAGAACGAGAAGTCGGCGGTCGGACCCGAATGCGCGAAGGTCGTGGTCACGCGATAGGCCTCGTCGTCGTATTTCGGGTTGAAGCCGAAGAAGCCGTAGACGCCGTCGCTCAACTCTCCCGCCAGCCCGCCGAAATTGGACGTGAGCAGCACCCGGGTGCCGCCGACCAGCACGTTGAAGAAGTCGTCGCCGAAGATCCGGCCGACCGCGCCATCCCAGGAATCGATGAAGGCGATGTCGAATTCGAGCGTCATCTGAGTATGCGCCTTGAGCCCGCCGAGGCTGAGCGTCGTCGCGAGGCTCCTGGTGTCGTTGCGCCAGAACGAGCCGGCGATGCCGTTGACGCCGGCATAGCCCTCGGCGCTGACGATGCCACCCGCGCCGCTCACCGCGCCCGGCCGCTCGAAATCATCGAAAAAGACCTGGGCGGCCCCGGCGGAAGTCGCCCAGCAACCAAGGGCCGCGGCAAGAGCAAGAAGACGTCGCATGTCATTATCCCGATCGGAAACGCATTCGTTACCTTATGATTAAGGAAACATGGCGGAATTAAGATGTTTTCGCGGAAGTCCCGGGGCTGTCGGACAAAGTCCGGCGTCGGGACCGAAAGCCGTGCGATCATGCAGATCCTTGACCACGCGCTGCGCCCAACTGACGTGATCCTGTCGAGGGAAGCCCGTCTAGGGTAAAGTCCCCCTATCTGGCTGTGCCCGGGCACGGGCCGATCCGGTTCCTGTCGTTTGATGACGAGTGTTTCTGTCGTCGTAGGGCGCTGGACATCGGGCAGGACGACGGCGCGTTGCTCGAGACGGAGTTCGAATGCTCCAGCGCCGCAGCAGACCTGCACGCAACCCGGCGCTGGACAGTCCGATCACCGAGATCGGGATCGTGTCCCGCCCGGCGAAGCCGTCGCTGGGTGTCGCCGGACCAGACTTCCCCGCCCGGCTGGGCCTGAATCCTGCCAACCGGGGCATACAAGCGGCCGAAGACGCGTTGATCGGCGTTGCAAATGCCGCTCGTGTTCGGCCCTCCATGCCGTCTTGCGGTTTCAGTTCCCTTTGGTCAGCGTGGGCGGATCGTCATAGGCCGACCAGCCATGCCCGGTTCCGGAGGCCGGAAGCTCGTCCTCTTCAAGGTTGCGGATGATATAGGCCTTGGCGATGAAATTCGCGGAGATCGGCGCGGTCAGGAAGAGAAACAGCGTGATCAGGAGCTCGTGGAACGAGACGCTCCCCTTGATCGCGATGGAATGGAGCATCGACGCGATGAGTACGCACCCGATCCCCAGCGTGGTCGCCTTGGTCGGTCCATGCAGCCGCTGCATCGTGTCGCGCAGCTTGACCAATCCGAAGGAGCCGACGAGGCCGAACACGCCACCGAGGACGATGAAGACGGAGATCAGGACTTCCGCGATGGCGGACATGGTGCACCTCACTCGATGATGTCGCCGCGCAGAACGAAGCGACAATAGGCGACGGTGGAAACGAAGCCGACCATGGCGATCAGCATCGAGGCCTCGAAATAGACCGCCGTGCCCTTCCAGATCCCATAGACGATCAGCAAGGCGATCATGTTGATCACCATGGTGTCGAGTGCGAGGATCCGGTCGGACGCATCCGGCCCGATGACGATCCGCCAGAGACAGAACAGGAGCCCGAGCCCGAAACAGGCGAATGCGATCATCAGGGCGACGGATATCATTCGAATACCTCCATGAGCGGCCGTTCATAGCGCCGCTTGATCCTGACCCGTTCCTGGTCCGGATCCTCGGTATGCAGGCAGTGGACGAGAATGGACCGACCATCGGCGGCCAGCATCGCCGAGACGGTACCGGGCGTCATCGTGATCGTGCCGGCCAGCACCGTGATCGCCTCGGGCGATCTGAGGTCGAGCGGGATGTCGATCCAGTGAGACCGGAAGTCGGCGTTTCGCTTGAACAGGACGATCCAGGCGATCTGAACATTGGCCACGACGATGTCCCAGAGCACGACCAGGACATATCTGACAGCCACGAGCGGACGGCGGAGCTTCGGACGGTTGGGCCAATAG
>WOZM01000196.1:5660-7485 GCA_011620265.1 Paracoccaceae bacterium | reverse complement strand
ATGAAGAAGATCGAAGCCATCATCAAGCCCTTCAAGCTCGACGAGGTGAAGGAAGCGCTTCAGGAGGTCGGCGTGCAGGGGCTGAGCGTCATCGAGGTCAAGGGCTTCGGCCGCCAGAAGGGCCATACCGAGCTTTATCGCGGCGCCGAATATGTCGTCGACTTCCTGCCCAAGGTGAAGATCGAGGTCGTGCTTTCCGACGACATGGTCGAGGCCGCGATCGAGGCGATCGTCTCGGCCGCCCGTACCGACAAGATCGGCGACGGCAAGATCTTCGTCTCCTCCGTCGAACAGGTCATCCGCATCCGCACCGGCGAGACCGGCGTGGACGCGATCTGACAACCCGGGACGCAAGACGGGCTCAAACCCACCCTGCCCTGCCCGACACCGAAACACGCCACTGAAAAGGACGAAAGAGATGAGCGCCAAGGACGTTCTCAAGCTGATCAAGGATGAGGAGGTCGAATATGTCGATGTCCGCTTCACCGATCCGCGCGGCAGGCTGCAGCACGTGACGCTGATCGTCGACATCATCGACGAGGATTTCTTCGAGGAAGGCTTCATGTTCGACGGCTCCTCGATCGCCGGCTGGAAGTCGATCGACCAGTCCGACATGAAGCTCATTCCGGACACGTCCTCGGTCTATATCGACCCGTTCTACGCGGAAAAGACGCTCTGCATTCACTGCAACGTGGTCGAGCCCGACACCGGCGAGCCCTATAGCCGCGACCCGCGCGGGACCGCCACCAAGGCCGAGGCCTATCTCAAGTCGTCCGGCATCGGCGACGCCTCCTATTTCGGGCCCGAGGCCGAGTTCTTCATCTTCGACGATGTCCGCTACTCGGTGAAGATGAACAAGGTCTCGTTCGAGGTCGATGCGGCCGATGCGTCGTGGAACACCGATACCGAATACGAGATGGGCAATTCCGGCCACCGTCCGGGCGTCAAGGGCGGCTACTTCCCGGTGAACCCGACCGACGCGGCGCAGGACCTGCGCGGCGAGATGCTCTCGACCATGAAGCGCATGGGCATGAAGGTCGACAAGCACCACCACGAAGTCGCCTCCTGCCAGCACGAGCTCGGCATGATCTTCGGCGGCCTCGTCGAGCAGGCCGACAATATCCAGAAGTACAAGTATGTGATCCACAACGTGGCCCATGCCTACGGCAAGTCGGTCACCTTCATGCCGAAGCCGATCAAGGGCGACAACGGCACCGGGATGCACGTCAACATGTCGATCTGGAAGGGCGGCAAGCCCCTCTTCGCCGGCGACAAGTATGCCGATCTCAGTCAGGAAGCGCTCTACTTCATCGGCGGCATCCTCAAGCACGCCAAGGCGCTGAACGCGATCACCAACCCGTCGACGAACTCCTACAAGCGCCTGATCCCGGGATTCGAGGCGCCGGTCCTGCGCGCCTACTCGGCCCGCAACCGCTCCGGCTGCGTCCGGATCCCGTGGACCGAAAGCCCGAAGGCCAAGCGCGTCGAGGCCCGCTTCCCCGATCCGTCGGCGAACCCCTACCTCGCCTTCGCGGCGCTTCTCATGGCCGGCCTCGATGGCATCAAGAACAAGATCGACCCGGGCCCCGCCTCCGACAAGGACCTCTACGACCTGCCGCCGGAGGAACTGGCCGAAATCCCGACCGTCTGCGGCAGCTTGCGCGAGGCGCTGGAAGAGCTGGAGGCCGATCACGACTTCCTGCTCGCGGGCGACGTCTTCACCAAGGACCAGCTCGAAGGCTACATGGCGCTGAAGTGGGAAGAGGTCTACGCCTACGAACACACGCCGCACCCGATCGAATACCAGCTCTACTACAGCTGCTGA
>WOZM01000196.1:0-5560 GCA_011620265.1 Paracoccaceae bacterium | reverse complement strand
GCGTGGATGCGGATCAGCGGCCGGCCGATCTTCTCGGCCAGCGTCCAGGACGCCGGAAAGCAGAGGACCGCCCCGGTCAGCACATGCTCGCCCGCCCCGCCCGGCTCCATCAGGCAGAGGTCCTCCTGCACCAGCCGCCCGAGAGTCGGGAGCGGGCGATCGGGATCGAGCGGGACCGCGACACCGTCGGGCCGCACCGCCTCGGTGGACGAAAGGCGGAACCCGAGCCCCGGCAGATCGGCGAGCACGGTCCGGTAAAGCTCCGCCGCCGCAGGCCCCGCGCCCTCGGCAAGCGCGAGCACATCGGACGGCCGCTCCGCGAGGAGCCGGTCGCGCACCGCCATCTGGCCGGCATAGACCTCGTCCACCACGAGCCAGTCGGCGCGGTCGAGCGGCAGGATACCGGGCAGCCGCGCGAGGCGCGGGTCCATCCAGGGACAGGCGGGCAATCGGGTCTGAAGCACGGTCATGGCGGTGACGCTAGCGCGGCGCCCGGACAAGGAAAAGTCGGAAAGGAACGCAGGCCGCGTCGGGAACGGGACGGATTTGCGCGGATGCGCACGGGAAGCTGGCACAAAGGGAGAGACCCATGACCCAGCATTACAGCGACACCCGCAAGATCGACCCGGCCCGGGGCGCGACCCTGCCCGACGGCAGCCCGAACGACAAGAACCGGGTCGAGATCGGTCCGACCCGGCTTGCCTTCCGGGAATGGGAAGCGGCGGGGCTGGCGCTGCCGAACCTCGCCCGGATGCGCGAATTCCGCTGGAAGCGCCTGACACAGGCGATCGTGGACCGGGGCTGGGGCGGCCTTCTGATGTTCGACCCCCTGAACATCCGCTACGCGACCGACACCACGAACATGCAGCTCTGGAACACCCACAACCCGTTCCGCGCCGTGCTTCTCTGCGCCGACGGCTACATGGTGATCTGGGACTACAAGAACGCGCCCTTCCTCGCCGACTACAACCCGCTCGTGCGCGAAAGCCGCTCCGGCGCCTCGATGTTCTACTCCGCCGCCGGCGACAAGGCGCCTCAGGCAGCTCGGGCCTTCGTGGCCGAGGTCGACGAGGTGATGCGGGCGCATACCGGCACCAACCGCCGGCTCGGCGTCGACAAGATCATGGCGCACGGCCTCCGCGCGCTCGAAGCCGCCGGCTTCGCCGTCGAGGAAGGCGAGGAATGCACTGAAAAGACCCGCGCCATCAAGGGCGCGGACGAGATCCTCGCGATGCGCTGCGCCCATGACGCCTGCGAGAAGTCCATCGCCGCGATGGAGAAAGCCTGCCGCGAGGGCGTGCCGGGCGGCAACATGAGCGAGGACGACGTCTGGGCCGTCCTTCATGCCGAGAACATCCGCCGCGGCGGCGAATGGATCGAGACGCGGCTTCTGGCGTCCGGCCCCCGCACCAATCCGTGGTTCCAGGAATGCGGCCCCCGCATCATCCAGCCGAACGAGATCGTCGCCTTCGACACCGACCTGATCGGCTCCTACGGCATCTGCATCGACATCTCGCGCAGCTGGTGGGTCGGCGAGGCGAAACCCACCAATTCGATGATCCATGCGATGCGCCACGCGCACGAGCACATCCTGACCAACATGGAGATGCTGAAGCCCGGCGTCTCGTTCCGCGAGCTTGTCGAGGGCGGCCACCGGCTCGACGAGCAGTTCCAGAAGCAGAAATACGGCTGCAAGATGCACGGCGTCGGACTTTGCGACGAATGGCCGCTCATCACCTATCCCGATCAGGCGGTGGCGGGCGCCTTCGACTATGTCGTGGAGCCGGGGATGGTCTTCTGCGTCGAGGCGCTGGTCAGCCCCGAGGGCGGCGACTTCTCGATCAAGCTCGAGGATCAGGTACTGATCACCGAGACGGGATACGAGAACCTCACGACCTATCCCTTCGATGCCGCCCTGATGGGTCGGTAAGGTGGGTTCAAACCCACCTTACATCATGATCGGACGGACATTCAGGCGGTGCTCCCGGCAAGCGTAAGGTGGGTTTGAACCCACCTTACCCAGTCCCGGGCCTGCCCTCACCTTCGCGTGACGCAGGCGTAACCTGCATTGCCGCCGTGGCCGGTGAGGTCCACTTTCGGGGTTCACGCAGCGCCGCGACCACCGAGGGGGACCGCAATGGCCACCGAACGCATCACCTTTCCCGGCCATTCCGGCGCCGAGCTGTCGGCCCGGCTCGACCTGCCGGAAGGCCCGCATCTCGCGACCGCGCTCTTCGCGCATTGCTTCACCTGCGGCAAGGACGTCGTCGCCGCCCGCCGCATCGCCGCCCGCCTCGCCGCGATGGGCATCGCGGTCCTGCGCTTCGACTTCACCGGCCTTGGCCAGTCCGGGGGCGATTTCGCCGAGACCGGCTTTCTCTCGAACGTCGCCGACCTTGCCGCCGCCGCCGACTGGCTCGCGGGGCGCAAGATGGCGCCGGCGCTTCTCATCGGCCATTCGCTCGGCGGCGCCGCTGTCCTGAAGGCCGCCGCCGGCATCGGCTCCGCCCGCGCCGTCGTCACCATCGGCGCGCCGTTCGACCCCGGCCACGTGACCCACAACTTCGCCGGCGCCCTCGACAGGATAGAGGCCGAGGGTTCGGCCGAGGTCGATCTCGGCGGCCACCCCGTCCGCGTCGGACGTACCCTCGTGCGGGAGGTGGCGGCCGAGAACCTCGCCCCCGCCATCGCCAATCTCAAGCGCGCGCTCCTGGTCATGCACGCCCCTCGCGACAATGTCGTCGGCATCGAGAACGCCACCGAGATCTTCAAGGCCGCGAAACACCCCAAGAGCTTCGTCACCCTCGACGACGCCGACCATCTCGTCTCCAGACCGGCCGATGCCGACTACGCCGCCGAGGTCATCGCCGCCTGGGCCGCGCGTTACCTCGACCTCAAGGCCCCCGCGCCGCCGCCGGGCGCGCCCGAAGGCATCGTGCGGGTGTCGGAGGCCGATCCGAAGGGCTTTTTGCAGAACGTCCAGTCCGGCCCGCTCCACCACGCCCTCTCCGACGAGCCGGAGACCTATGGCGGCACCGATCGCGGCATGTCGCCCTACGGCTTCCTCGCCGCCGGCCTCGGCGCCTGCACCTCGATGACGATCCGCATGTATGCAAGGCGCAAGGGCTGGCCGCTCTCCCATATCCGCGTCGATGTGAGCCACGACAAGGTCCACGCGCAGGATGCCGAGGCGGGCGGCGACCGGCTCGACCTCTTCCGCCGCGAGATCACGCTCGAGGGCGATCTCGACGCCGACCAGCGCGCGCGGCTGCTCGAGATTGCCGACAGATGCCCGGTGCACCGGACGCTCGAGAAAGGCGCGCGGGTCGAAACCCGGCTGGTTCAGACGGCGGGCGCGTAGGCGGGCGCATAGTCGCTCCGCATCGTGTAGTCCTTGCACGGCCCCTTCACGACCCATTCCGCCGACCATTCCGGCCAGCCGGCGAAGTCGTAGCGCACCCGGTAGTCGTCGGGATCGCACCAGTGGCGCGCGACCGGATCGGCGGGGTCGAAGTCGTGAAACGGCCTGCCGTCGCCATGCGCGACGACGATCCGCCCCGCGACCTCGCGCCAGAGGTAGTCCCGCACTGCTGTCAACGCCGGCTCGCCGGCAAGCTGCAAGAGCCCCTCCTCCTGGTAGGCGAGCCCGCCGGGAACCGGCCGCAGAACCGCCTTGCCCGAAAAGCGCGCCTCGGTGCCGGTCAGCCGGTCCTCGATCCGCCGCGACAGCGTCCAGCGGCCCTCGAAATCGCTCAGTTGCACGCCCGCCGCCCTGTTCCCGTCTGTCGCATCCCTGCCCGCCACACTACGTGCCCGCCCCCGACCCGGCAATCCGGTCCACCGCCGATTGCAAAACCGCGCCTGCCACCCGATAGTGCCACCCCGGCCCTGCCCCGTTCCCGAGAGCACCCCGTGACGACGCCCCGCGCGACAACCCATCTGATCAGTTGCATCCGGAACGAGGGCCCGTTCCTTCTGGAATTCGTCGCCCACCATCTCGTCCTCGGCTTCGACCGGATCTTCATCGCGGCGAACGATTGCGACGACGGCTCGGGGCGGCTTCTCGCGGCGTTGCAGGCGGCGGGCTATGTCACCTACCTTCACCACAAGGTCGCGCCGGGCACGATCCCCCAGCATCAGGGCTATGCGCGGCTCCGCGCCCGGCACGACATAGACGGCGCCGACTGGCTGATGATGCTCGACGCCGACGAGTTCCTGAACGTCCATATCGGCGACCACAGCGTCGGCGCGCTGATCGCCGCCGCCCCGGCGGGTGTCGACATCATCGCACTCAATGCCGCGACCTTCGGTGACGACGGCATCGCCCGCTGGCGGCCCGGGCCGGTCACCGGCATGTTCCTCCACCGCCTCCCGACCCGCAGCCGCCCGAATGCCGACATCAAGACCCTGACCCGCAGCCCCGCCGACTACGGGGCGATCCACAACCATTCGCTGGTCCGCTACCGCGGGCCGAAACCGCTACTCACGGCGATGCGCGGCGATGGCAGCCTCTTCGGCGTCAACCCCGGACGGCCGCTCTGGCAACAGCTCCGGCGCCTGCCGGCGGCCGAGATCACCCATGACTGGGCGCAGTACAACCACTACGCGGTCAAGACGCCGGATGCCTACCGCCTCCGGCAACGGCGCGGCAGGGGCGCGGCCCCGGCGGGCGACCCCAATCTCCGGCACAACGACGACTATTTCGCGCGCCGGGCGGCTGCCAGCATGCCCGACAGCACGATCCTCCGCTACGCGCCGGCGCTCGCGCGGATGATGGCCGCGATGCTGACCGACCCGGCGATCCGGCGCTGCCAGGAACGGACCGAACGCATCTTCGCGGACCGCCTGAACGCTCCGCCGCCGGAACCGGCCTGACCCCCGCGCAAGGGGCCAACTGCCTCATTCTCCCGCCGCCTTCTTGCCACCGGCCCCGGCCCGGTCTAGGAGACGGCCCGCACCCCCCGTCACAACGGAAAGGTCCCGGCCCGATGATCCCCCGCTATTCCCGCCCCGAAATGGTCGCCATCTGGTCGCCCGAGACCAAGTTCCGCATCTGGTACGAGATCGAGGCCCATGCCTGCGACGCGCAAGCCGCCCTCGGCGTGATCCCCAAGGCGAATGCGGAAGCCGTGTGGAAGGCGAAGGACGTCGAGTTCGACGTGGCCCGCATCGACGAGATCGAAGCCGTGACCAGGCACGACGTGATCGCCTTCCTCACCCATCTCGCCGAGCATATCGGCGCCGACGACGCGCGCTTCGTCCATCAGGGCATGACCTCGTCGGACGTCTTGGACACCACGCTCAACGTCCAGCTCGTCCGCGCCGCCGACATTCTTCTCGCCGACATGGACCGCGTCCTCGCCGCGCTGAAGAAACGTGCCTTCGAGCACAAGGACACCGTCCGCATCGGCCGCAGCCACGGCATCCATGCCGAACCGACGACGATGGGCCTCACCTTCGCGCGTTTCTATGCCGAGATGGACCGCAACAAGAACCGTCTGGAAAAGGCCCGCTGGGAGGTCGCCACCGGCGCCATCTCCGGCGCGGTCGGCACCTTCGC
>WOZM01000104.1 GCA_011620265.1 Paracoccaceae bacterium | reverse complement strand
GCCGCAATACTGGCAGCAGAATTCGTCCCTGAGAAAAAGATTGAAGCGCGTGAAGGCCACGCGCTTCTGGGGTTTGACGTAATCCTTGAGAACCACGACCGACGGTATTCGGAATTCCGCGCGTTGCGAGCGCACCACCGCGTCGTATTCGGCCGCGACGATCACCCGGTCGAGGACCGCGGCCTTGATCGCCTCCTGCCAGGGCCAGAGCGACAGCGGATAGTAGGAAAGCGGCCGGAAATCGGCGTTCAGCACCAAAGCCGGGTAATGCTTCAGCGCCGAGGGCTCGCGGACGAAGCCCGTCCTGAATTCGTCGTGATAGACCCTGTCCAGCATGAAAGACTCCGTCCTCGCCCTGTCTGTCCACCGACATCAAGGGCGGGAGCACCCGCCCCTGCTTGCTCACAACTATATCTGGCGTATGGCCACTGACAAGCCCCGCTATCTGCGATAGACTGCTATCGCGTCAAAGTGACAGAGGGATGACGGCAATGGCGGCGCCAGCGATCCTCGGCACGCTCGAAAGCGCGCTCTATGCGGACGACCTTGAGGCGGCCGAACGGTTCTATGCCGGGGTCATCGGGCTCGACGTCGTCACCCGGCAGGCCGGACGGCACGTCTTCTTCCGGGTGGGTGACTCGATCCTCCTTGTCTTCGATCCCCGCGCCACGGTGCATCCGCCGCGCCCCGACGCCGCGATCCGGGTGCCACCACATGGCGCGACGGGGGCCGGGCACTTCTGCCTTTCGGTCGCGGCCGAAGCGCTGGACGACTGGCGCGGCCATCTCGATGCCGCCGGCGTGGCGATCGAGGCGGACTTTCGCTGGCCGAACGGCGCGCGGTCGATCTATGTTCGCGATCCGGCCGGCAATTCGGTGGAGTTCGCCGAACCCGCGCTCTGGTCCTGACGGGGTCAGGCCGCCGGCAAGCGGTCGCTCAGGAACGTCAGGGCCACCGAAAGTCCGTCCGGCGCGATGCCGTGGCCGGTGCCCTTCATGACATGGCCGTATGTCTCGAACCCGGCATCGGTCAGCGCCTGGCCGGCAAGGCCCATGTCGGCGAAGGGCACCATCGGGTCCTGGTCGCCGTGAACCAGAAGCACCGGCGGCTTCGACACCGCCTCGGCCGCCAGCCGCTCGGGCGCCAGCAGCCGGCCGGAGAAGCCGACGATCCCGGCCACCGGCGCGGACCGCCGCGGCAGCACGTGCAGGGCCATCATCGTGCCTTGCGAAAAGCCGATCACGGCGAGCCGGTCGGGCGTCATCCCCTCCTCGGCGAGCCGCGCGTCGAGGAAGGCGTTTAGGTCCTCCGACGAGCGGGCAAGACCCTCCGCCGCCGCCGCCTCGGTTGAGCCGTCGAGCCAGGGGATCGGGAACCATTGCCGGCCGAAGGGATTGCCGGCGCAGGGATCGGGCGCGTCGGGCGCGATGAAGACGGTGCCGGGCAGATGCGGCGCCAGGGGATCGGCGAGGCCGAGAAGGTCCGCCCCGTCGGCGCCGTAGCCATGCAGGAAGACGACGAGCGAGCGCGCCGCGCCCGAACGCGCCGGTTTCCGGCCGAATTTGAGTTCCCGCGTCACCTGATCCCCTCCCGGCTTCGTGCCAGCCGGTAGTAGGCCCAGAGGGCGCGCGCCGCAACTGCCCTCCACGGGCGCCAGTCCTCCGCCATCGCGCGAAGCACTCGTTCAGACGGGCGGTCGGGCAGGTCGAAGACGAGCCGCGCGGCCTCCTGCAACGCCAGATCGCCGGGCGCGAAGACATCCGCCCGGCCGAGCGAGATCAGCGCATAGACCTCGGCGGTCCAGCGGCCGATGCCGGGAAGGGCCGTCAACGTGGCGATCACCTCCTCGTCCGGCCGGTCCCGCAGCGCATCATAGTCGAGGCCCGCCCGGGCCAGCGCATGGGCATAGCGGATCTTCTGGCGCGACAGGCCGCAGGCGCGGAGCGCGTCCTCGGTCGCGGCGGCCACGGCGACCGCATCGAGAAGCCCCGCCGCCTGCAGCCGGACGCGCATCGCCGCGGCCGAGGCGGTGGAGACCTGCTGGCCGAGAATCGCGTCGAGCAGCGCCGCGAACCCGTCGGGCCGGCGGCGAAGCGGCAAGGGCCCGGTGGCGTCGAGCAGCCTCGCGAAGCGCGGCTCGCGCGCGGCGAGCCAGGCGGCGCCTTCGGCGACGCAGGCCTCGGTCTCGATGATGCGGCCGGGCATCGGCGCTCAGACCGGCAGATCGCCGGGCGGATTGCGCAGAAGCCGCGCCATCGCCTCGAGCGCGCGGGTGAAATCCGCCTCCGGCGATGCGCCGTCGAGCGCGATGCGCACCGCGTTCGGCGAATGGCTGTCGATCAGCGCGTATTCGTCGGCCGAGCGCACGAGAACCCCCTCGGTCTCGGCCTCGCGCACGAAGGTGGAGGCGCGCCAGCCGCTCGGCATCTTCAGCCAGACGAAGGCGAGCCCCATCTGCCAGGCGATGTCGAACGTGCCGAGGATGTTCAGCGTCATCTCCAGCCGGCGGGCGAAGACCGCCTGCGCCCGGTCGCGCAGCCGGTCCGCCTCGCCCGAGGTGAAAAGCCCCATCATCAGGTCGACGATCGGCCGGGCGATGCCGAAATAGGAATGCTGCGCCGCGAGCCGCGCCGGCTCGCCCTGCCCGGTCGGGCAGACGATGCAGCCGAAGCGCAGCCCGGCCGCGAGCGACTTGGAGATCGAGGTGACATGCCAGGTGCGTTCGGGCGCGAGGGCGCGCAGCAACGGCGCGCTGGCGGCGCCGACCGAATAGCAGTCGTCCTCGATGATCTGGAGGTCGTGGTGGCGGGCGACCGCGACGATCTCGGCCCGCCGCTCCATCGGCATCCGCACGGTGGTCGGATTCTGCGCCTCGGTCGTGACACAGACGATGCGGGCGCCGGTCCGCCGGCAGGCTTCGTCCAGCGCCTCGGCCGAAAGGCCGCCGCCGTCGATGGCCACCGGCACGATCTCGGCCCGGTTCAGCCGGGCGGCATGGCGGAAGCCGGGATAGGCGAGTTCTTCGAGGATCACATGCGGCCGCGCGCCTTTCAGGCAGCATTGCAGGGCAAGGCCGATGGCGTTCTGGCCGCCTTGTGTCAATACAATGTCATCCGCCCCGAACGCCCCGAGATCGCGGTCGGAAAGCCACCCGACCAGAGCCGCGCGGAGATCACGGTCGCGCTTCAGGCCGGGATAGCCGAGATAGTCGAACCCGCCCTGCTCCGCGAGCCGCCGGTAGATCGCCGAGATCGCCTCGTTCTGGCCGACCTCAGGCAGTTTCGGGCTGCGCAGGTCAGCGGGCCCGCTGCCCTCCGCCGCGTCATCGCGTGAACTGGCCGGCGCTTCGAGGATAAGCGCCTGAGATGCCCCGAATTTCGGATGTGTCGCGGCGACGAAGGTGCCGCGTCCGACGGCGGCTTCCAGAAGCCCTTCCTGGGTCATGATCTGATAGGCGCGGGCCACGGTGCCCGGCGTCATGCCCAGCCGCCAGGCCAGATCGCGCACCGGCGGCAGCCGCGCGCCCTTCTCGAGCCCGCCCGTCCGCACCGCCTCGCGCAGCGCCCGGGTCAGCGCAAGGTATTTCGGACCGTCGAAACGGGAGAGGTCCGGCTGCCAGATTGTATCCGCCACAATGTACCTCTGGAACCGGCGCAATGCGCATTGTAGGAAGACAGATACCGAAACCACGACTTTGTATCAATACAAAAGGTGCGCCATGACCGAGGTCGCAAGAACCGCCCCGAAACTGCATCTCCCTGCCAGCCGCGCATCGGTGCTGGCCGTGGTGGCGCAACTGGGCCGTCTTGTGCGTCGATGGGACGATCGCCGCCGCAGCCGTGTTGCGCTGGCCCATCTGGACGATCACCTGATCCGCGATGTCGGCCTCGACCGGGCGGCCTGCGAAGACGAGGCCCTCCGCCCGTTCTGGCGCTGAGACAGGGTCCCGACCATCCCCGACGGACCCTCTTCCTCGGCCGGGCTCTGCCCGGCCGTTTTTTGCCATGACCGGAGGACCGGATGCGCGAACACCCCATGCTTCAGGTCGACGCCTTCAACGACCGCGTGTTCGCCGGGAACCCGGCCCGACGTGCTGATGCAGGCCATCGCGGCGGAAAACAACCTCTCCGAGACCGCCTTCGTTCTTCCCGAAGACGAAAACCGGTCGATTTCGTCTCGCGCTGTTTCGCGGCGGCCGCCGGCATTCCCGAAGATCCCGTCACCGGCTCGGCCCATGCGACGCTCGCGCCCTGCCGGGCGCGGCGGGCTGGTCGGCTGCCGGACTGAGGCCCGGATCAGGCGGCGACGGCCTCGATCGCGATCGAGCGCCGCTTCAGCTCCGACAGGAGCGCGGGCAGCACCCGGGTCTGATCGACCGCGTATCGCAGGACCTCGCCGATCGTGTGATCGGCGGCGTGGCTCCGCACGCGCCAGATCATCCGGCGGGCCACGCCGTCGTCATAGACGATCTCGACGGCACCTGACGGGCTTTTGCGCAAGCCAAGGAAATCGAAGCCCCCAAGGGAGCTGTGGAAGGACTGGAGGGGCATTTTGCTGCTCTTTTGTCTGCCTCAATGCGGCACCCTGGCGCCCGAAGCGGCCGCCGGTCAATCGCCCCCCCTCACAATTCCGCGTGAACGAGTCCGCGCCGCAACAGGTGGTTTTCCGGCCCTTTGCAACGAAAAAGGGCGCGCCCGGCGGGCGCGCCCCAGATCTTGCGATCGGTCCGTAACCGGACGCGATATCAGCGCTTGGAGAACTGGAAGGACCGGCGCGCCTTGCGCTTGCCGTATTTCTTCCGCTCGACCACGCGGCTGTCGCGGGTGAGGAAACCGGCAGCTTTCAGCGCAGGCCGCAGGCTCGGCTCATAGAGCTGGAGCGCGCGGCTGATTCCGTGCTTCACCGCGCCGGCCTGGCCCGAGAGCCCGCCGCCGGCGACCGTCGCCATCACGTCGAACTGGCCTTCGACATTGGCGACCTGGAACGGCTGGCGGAGGATCATCTGCAGCACCGGGCGCGCGAAGTATTTCGAATAGTCGATGAACTCGCCCTTGTTGTTGCGGATCAGGAACTTGCCCGAGCCCGGCTTGATCCAGACGCGGGCCACCGCGTCCTTGCGCTTGCCGGTCGCATAGGCCCGGCCGAGCGCATCGCGCTGCGGCTCACGCGGGGCTTCCATCGCTTCGACGGCGGCGGGCGTGCCCGACACGGCCGATTTCAGATCGTCGAGGGATTTGATTTCGTCGGCCATGCTCATGCGCTCCGCGTGTTCTTCGGGTTCATCGACTTGACGTCGAGGACTTCGGGCGACTGCGCCTCGTGCGGATGCTCGGCACCGGCATAGACGCGCAGATGGGTCATCTGCTGCTTGCCGAGCCGGTTGCGGGTGATCATGCGTTCGACCGCCTTGACCACCACCCGCTCGGGATGGGCGCCGTCGAGCACCTGCTCGGCGGTGCGGAACTTGATCCCGCCCGGATGGCCGGTATGCCAGTAATAGCGCTTGTCGGCGCGCTTGTTGCCGGTCATCTGCACCTTGTCGGCATTGATGACGATCACGTTGTCGCCCATGTCCATGTGCGGCGTGAAGGTCGGCTTGTGCTTGCCACGGAGGCGATTGGCGACGATCGTGGCGAGACGGCCGAGAACGACACCTTCGGCGTCGATCAGGATCCACTTCTTCTCGATCTCCGCCGGTTTCGCGGTATAGGTCTTCATCGGTTGCCCTTCGAGTTCGGGGACGGAATGGGCACCACGGAGGGCGCCCGAATTCGGATGCTGGCTTTTCCAGCATTCGTCAATCCCCGTCAAGAGCCATCCTTGATAATTAACCGTTTACTTTCAATACTTTGCAATAACGGTATTATTTTACCCCATTAATTTCGCGACCCTGCGACGCGAAATCGGCCGGGAAACCGACCCGTCCACGCGCGGACGCGACCGCCCGGAGGAAAGCCGCCGGACGGCGACCGGCGCCCAAAGCGCCGCGAGCAGCAGGGCCAGCCCCCCCGGCAGCGGCACCGGCGCCGGCAGGACCGGCCGGGCCGGGTGCGCTCCGCCCGCCGCCGGGTGAGGGCCGGAAACGTTCGGATCGGGCAGGAAGACATGCTCCCGGGGCAGCGCGGTCGCCGGACCGGCGCGAAGGCCCCGCAGGTCCGCGTCGATCACCGACGAGGCACGCGCCGTGCCGAAGGGGATCAGCACCGACCCCCACCATCCGGTCCATTCGAGCACCCGTCCGCGCTCTCGCCGCCACAGAAGGAACCGCGCCGCCGCCTCGCCGGGAAAGACCACGTCGCTCGGATCGAACCCCGGCCCCGGCCCGGAGACGTTCACGACCGGAACCCGCCCCGCGAAGGGGCCGCCCTCCGGCAGCCCGGCGCGCAGAACCGAGACATCGACCCGGAACAGCGGAATGTCGCCCAGGGCGGCCCCCTGCCTCCAGCCCTCGGCGCCGCGTCCGACCACGGTCACCGCCGCCGCCAAGAGGCCGGCCGCCGGCAGCATCTGCGCGCGCGCGTCGCCGGCGCTTGCGAGGCTCGCGGGCAGCGCCCCGTCGAACCGGACCGCCTCTGCCGCTTCGATGCCAACCCCGCACGCCGTCCCGGATGCGGCCGTCAGACCCGCCGGAAGGCAGATCGCCCGTTCCGGCGAAAACCCGATCGTCGCGGCAAGGCCCGGCCCCGCCGCCAAAGTCGCCACGAGCACCGCAACGCCCGCGCCAAACGCTGAACCAAGGACTGATCCCATGTTCGACCCCTCCCGGACCGGTCTGGGCCGGAGATTCGTCGATCATGGTTGAGATCCGGTTAGCGCGGCCTCATCGGCGGGGCGGAATCGAATAGGTCATGTTGGCGCGCGCCACCGGCGCTTCCTGCCCCTCGGAGCGAATGAGAACATCGCCCACCGCCAGAACCCGGCCAAGCTTCAGGAGCCGCGCGGTCCCGATCAGGTCCGCCCCGGCTTCGGGCTTGCGCAGGAAATCGACGCCGGAACTCGTCGTCACGGCGAGCGCCACGGGTCCGATCCGCGCGAGGATGGCGAGGTAGACCGCGACATCGGCCAGCGCGAAGATCGAGGGGCCCGAGACGGTGCCGCCCGGCCGCAGATGACGCTCGGCCACCTTCAGCCGCATGACGATGCCGTCCCCGGTCAGGTGCTCGACCGCGAAATCGTCGCGGACCTGCGGGAACTCCCGCGCGAGAAAGGCGGCCAGTTCCGCCGCCGTCATCACCATCTGCATCTTCCCTCCCTGCCGTCCTCCGGCTAGACTTCCCCGAACCGGAGGGAATGACAAGATGAGCGACGACCTGCTTCTGCGCGCCGACGAGGACGGCGTCGCGACGCTGACACTGAATGCGCCGGCGAGCCTCAATGCGCTCTCGGACGCGATGCTCGCCGCGCTCAAGGCGGAATTCGCGCGCCTTGGCGACGACAGGACCATCCGCGTCGTGATCCTGAAAGGCGCGGGCAAGGCGTTCTGCGCCGGGCACGACCTGAAGGAGATGCAGGCCGGACGCCAGGCGCCCGACAAGGGAAGGGCCTATTTCGCCGACCTCTTCGCCCGCTGCGCCGAGGTCATGCAGATGATCCCTTCCCTGCCGCAGCCGGTGATCGCCGAGGCCCACGGCATCGCCACCGCCGCCGGCTGCCAGCTCGTCGCCTCCTGCGACATGGCCATCGCGGCCGAGGGGACGCGCTTCGGCGTCAACGGCGTCAATATCGGGCTCTTCTGCTCGACGCCGATGGTCGCGCTTTCCCGCAACGTGCCCCGCAAGGTCGCGTTCGAGATGCTCACCACCGGCCAGTTCATCGACGCCGCCCGCGCGTGCGAGGTCGGCCTGATCAACAGGTCCGTGCCGGGCGACAGGCTCGCGGCCGAAACCCGCGCCCTCGCCGGGATCGTGGCGAGAAAGCTCACCGCCACCGTCAGGATCGGCAAGCGCGCCTTCTACGACCAGATCGAAATGACCCGCGCCGAGGCCTACGACCATGCCGCGGCGGTGATGGTCGAGAACATGCTCTGGCGCGATACCGAGGAAGGCATCTCGGCCTTCATCGAGAAGCGCCAGCCCGACTGGGCCTGACCCTGCTTCTTCTGTTCGCAAATACCTCGGGGGTCCGGGGGCAGCGCCCCCGGGGTCTCAGATTCCGCGGGTCCGAAGCCACAGCGCCGCTGCGAACGCCCCGAGCGCGAAGACCAGCGTCACCGACAGCAGGAGCGTCACGCCCCCTGCCCCGATCAGAAGCGCGCCGAGGAAGGGCGCGGCGGCGGACGCCGTCAGCGGCGCCATCGCCAGCGCCCCGCTCATCGCGCCGAAATTCTCCTGGCCGAGCGCCTCGGCGGTCAGGAGCGGCCTGAGGATCGACTGGACGCCGATCGAGGCGCCCTGACAGACCGCGTAGAGCAGGAAGAGCGCCGACTGCCCGGTGGCGATCAGCAGCGTGAGGCTCGCAACGCTCATGCCGATCGCGATGGCCCGGGCCGCGGCGCCGGCATGGATCCGCGCCCCGCCCAGCATCAGGAGCACCCTCCCCACGACCTGCATCGGCCCGACGGTCGAGGCGACGAGAACTGCCACCGCCGCCGCCGCACCCCGCTCGGTCAGGACCGGCAGGGCGTAGGTGGTCAGCATCATGTGGTTGCCCATCAGAAGCCCGAAGAACCCCGCGAGCGCCCAGAATTCCGGTTTGCGGAGCACCGCGCGGACCGCCCCCCTCGGCGTCGCCATGATCGGCCCGCCGCGCCGTGCCCCGCGCCGCATCAGGCGGACGCCGATGACATTCGCCGGCAACGTCAGCAGCAGTTCGACCGCCGCGAAGACGAGGATCGCGCCGCGCCAGCCGAAGGCTGCGCCGGTCCAGGCGCCGAGCGGAAAGGCGAAGCTGGAGGCGAAGCCCGCCACCAGCGTCACCCGGATGATCGCGGTCCGCGCCTCGGGGCCGAGACGGCGGGTCAGGAAGGAAAAGCAGGTTTCGTAAAGGCTCGCCGCCTGCGCGACACCGACGACGGTCCAGAGCGCGTACCAGAGCCAGAGGCTCTCCACCTGCGACAGAAGCGCGAGGCAGAGCCCGCCGAGCACCGCCGCACCGCCGAGAAGCGCGCCGCCATGCCCCTGATCGACAAGACGCCCGGAGAACGGCGCCAGCGCCGCCTGGGTCAGGAGCGCGAAGGTCGGACCGAGCGCCAGCTCCGCCCGGCTCCAGCCGCTGCCATCCTCAAGCGACAGGATGATCGCGCCGAACATGTAGACGAGGGCGGCAAATCCCGCCGTCTGGCCCACCGCAAGCAGCCAGACGCCGAGGCTCTCGTCGCGGCTCATCGCCTCAGAGCCCGTAGATCGCCCGGAACTTCGCTTCGAGATAGTCGAGAAGCGGCCCCTCCGACGGCGCGAAGCCGCAGGCGCGCTCGATCACCTCTGCCGGCCGGTAGAGCCCGCCGAAACGCTGGACGCGCTCGCGCAGCCACTCCGTCGCCGGCCGCGCATCGCCCGTCGCGAGATGCGCGTCGAGATCGGGGATCTCCGCCCTCAGCGCCCGGTGCAGGCAGCCCGCATAGACATTGCCGAGGGAATAGGTCGGGAAGTAGCCGAAAAGGCCCACCGACCAATGCACATCCTGCAACATTCCATGCGCGGGCTTGTCGACATTCACGCCGAAATCTTTCACAAATCGAACATTCCACGCCTCTTCGAGGTCGGCAACCTCGAGCTTGCCGCCAAACAGCGCGCGTTCAAGATCGAACCGCATCATGATATGCAGGTTGTAGTGGACCTCGTCCGCCTCGGTGCGGATGAAGCCGGACGCGACCCGGTTGACCGTGCGGTAGAACGCGTCCGCCGAGGCAATCCCGTGATCGCCGAAGACCGCATGCATCTGTCCGTGAAGCCAGCCGGTGAAGGCGCGGCTGCGGCCAAGCTGGTTCTCGTAGATCCGGCTCTGGCTTTCATGCACCCCCATCGACACGCCTTGGCCGAGCGGGGTGAAAAGATGGGCCTGGTCGATGCCAAGCTCGTAGGTCGCGTGGCCGACTTCGTGGATCGTCGAATAGAAGCAGCTGAAGGGATCGTTTTCCACCACCCGCGTGGTGATCCTCGCGTCGTTGCCCGACCCGGACGAGAAGGGATGCACGGCAAGGTCGAGCCGCCCGCGGCTCCAGTCGTAGCCGAAGGCCGTCGCGAGGTCGCGGGCAAGGCCGATCTGGCGCGCCTCGGGGAACTGGCCCCGCAGCGGCGCGGGCGGGTTCGACGCCCCCAGCACCGCCTCTCGCAGCGCGACGAGACGCGGGCGCATGCGGTCGAACATCGCCGCAAGGCCCTCCGCCGTCGCCTCGGGCTCGTAATCGTCAACGAGCGCGTCGTAGGCGTCACCGCCGCCAAACCCGGCCGCGGCCAGCGCCTGGCCCTTCTCGCGCATCAGCGCCACGACCTTTTCCAGCGTCGGCAGGAAATGCGCGACATCGTTCTTCGCCCGCGCCTCGGCCCAGATGCCCTGCGCCACGCTCGTCACCCGCGCGATCTCTGCCGCGAGCCGCGCCGGCACCGCCGCGTTGCGCCCGTATGCCCGCCGGATGAGGTCGAGCGCGCGCGCGCCCGCCGCGTCGGGCGCCTCGGCCGTGGCGAGCCAGTCGCCGACGCGGGGATCGGTGCGGCGGGAATGCAGAACCCCCTCGATCGCCGCCATCTCCTCTCCGCGCTGCTCGGCCGCGCCGTCGGGCATCACGGTTTCCTGGTCCCAGCCGAGCCGGCCGGCGATCTGGCTCAGCGCCTCGGTGTCGCGCTGGAAGGCCATGAGGTCGGTGAATGCGGTCATGTGCGGCTCCGGATGGATTGGACAACGGGATATTGCGCGCGGTGGCGGGCGCGCAGGATCAGCACCCAGAGGATGACGGCGCCTAACTGGTGGATGAGGCCGAGCGCCAGCGGGGCGGCATGGAGGACGGTGACGATGCCGAGGACGGCCTGGCCGAAGACCATCGCCGCCATCCAGCCGAAGGCGGCCCTGGTCGCGGGATGCGCCGAGCGGCGACCGCGGAGCCAGGTGACGACGGCGAAGGCGAGAAGCAGGTATCCCGCCATCCGGTGGACGAACTGCACCAGCCCCGGATTCTCGAAGAAGGCCAGCACCGCCGGCCCGCCCCCGGGCAGGTAGAAGGCGTCGGCGGGAAAGAAGCTTTCCCCCATCAGCGGCCAGGTCGGGAAGGCGCGGCCCGCGTCGATCCCGGCGACGAGCGCGCCGAGAAGGATCTGCAGGAAGGCGAAATGCATCATCCCCGTCGCCATCGAGAAAAGCTTGCCCTCGCGCGACCGGCGCGCCTGCAGAAGCTGCGGCTCGCTCCGCGACAGCGACAGCATGTACCAGGCGATCAGCCCGAGGATCGCGAAGGCGAGGCCGAGATGCAGCGCGAGCCGGTAGGAGGCGACATCGACCATGCGCCCGGCAAGGCCGGAGGAGACCATCCACCAGCCGATCGCCCCCTGCAGCCCGCCGAGCGCGCCGAGGCCAAGAAGGCGTCCGGTCCAGCCCGTGGGAATGCGCTTCGTCGCCAGGAAGAAGGCGAAGCCCGCCGCCCAGACGAGGCCGACGACGCGGCCGAGCTGCCGGTGGCCCCATTCCCACCAGTAGATCGACTTGAACGCCGCAAGGTCCATCTGGTGGTTCTGCAACTGGTATTCCGGGCTTTGCCGGTATTTCGCGAATTCCGCCTGCCAGTCGGCCTCGGAGACCGGCGGCAGGGCGCCGGTCACGGGCCGCCATTCGGTGATGGAAAGGCCGCTGTCGGTCAGCCGCGTCAGCCCGCCGACCGCGATCATCGCCACGACGAGCGCGAAGAGCACGGCGAGCCAGATCCGGATCGCGCCACGCGCGCCGCCCCGGCCCTGGTCGATCATGCCGCCCTTCGGCGCCTCGGCGGGCTTCGTCCCGGCCCCGACCTCTTCGAAAATGCTGCGCTTGCCGGCCATCGCCCTCTCCCGGTTTTCGGGCGGACACTAGGCGCGGCCCCGACCGGCTTCAAGACCCGCCGTCGCGGCGCCGGACGATCTGGCGCAGCACGCCGTGCAGGGTCTGCACATCGGCGCGGGTCAGCGGCATCCGGCTCCAGAGGTTGCGAAGGCTGAGCTTCATGCTCTCCACCCGCGTCCCGGGGTAGAAGTAGCCGGCCTCCTCCAGCCGCTCCTCGTAGTGGTCGCCGAGCTTCTCGACCTCGATCGCGGTCGCAAGCTCGGTCCCGGCGAGTTCCAGCACCTGCGGCGGCGTCGCGTCGCCCTGCCGGCGCCATTCGTAGGCACAAAGCAGCACCGCCTGGCCGAGGTTGAGCGAGGCGAAGTCGGGGTTCACCGGCACCGAGACGATCGCATTGGCGCGGGCGACATCCTCGTTCTCGAGCCCGGCGCGTTCGGGTCCGAAGAGGACGGCGACCTTCTGGCCCGCGGCCGACAGCGCCCGGGCATGCTCCATCGCGCGTTCGGGCGTCATCACCGGCTTCGTCAGGTCGCGCCCGCGCGCGGTCGTGGCGAAGACATAGGCGCAGTCGGCGATCGCCTCCGGCAGCGTCGCGAACACCCCGGCATGGTCGAGCACCCGCCCCGCCGCCCCCGAGGCCATGGCGACGGCGCGCGGATTGGGCCAGCCGTCGCGCGGATCGACGAGCCGCATGTGCGAAAGCCCGAAATTCAGCATCGCGCGGGCGGCCGCACCGATATTCTCGCCCATCTGGGGCCGGACGAGGATGAAGGCGGGCTGACGGTCGGGCATGGGCGTTTCCTGGAACTCGGCCGCCTGATACGCCGGGAACGCCGCCATCGCAAGCGGACTGCCCCGGCGGCGCGGGCGGCGCCTCCGGTGGCGGCCGGCGCGCCCGCGCCCCGTAGCCAAGCCCGGAAATCTGCGCTATAGCGTTTCGGGTTTACGTTGTATCAGAATTCGAACTTTTCTTGTTCGAATTCCGATGCTTGATATTTCCAGATAAACCCGAAGCGCTTTAAGGCGCAGGGATCGAGACTTTTCCGGAGTGCGAAATGGCCGCCGACGACCGCCCGCAGATCTACCTCATCACGCCGCCGGATTTCGGCCTCGACGCGTTTCCCGACCTGCTCGCGCGGGTGCTCGACACGACCGGGATCGCCTGCATCCGGCTGGCGCTCGCCGGCAGCGACGGCGACCGGATCGGGCGCGCCGCCGACGCGCTCAGGCTCGTGGCGCATGACCGCGACGTGGCGCTGGTGATCGAAAGCCACCTGCAACTCGTCGAGCGCCACGGGCTCGACGGGGTGCATCTGAACGATGGCGCGCGCTCGGTGCGGGATGCGCGCAAGCTTCTCGGCGCCGATGCGATCGTCGGCGCCTTCTGCGGCACCTCGCGCCATGACGGCATCAATGCCGGCGAGGCGGGGGCCGACTACGTGGCCTTCGGCCCGGTCGGCGCCACGGGGCTCGGCACCGGCGCGCGCGCCGAACGCGACCTCTTCGCCTGGTGGTCGGAGATGATCGAGGTGCCGGTCGTCGCCGAAGGCGGGCTGACGCCCGACCTCGTCGCCGATCTGGCGCCGGTCAGCGATTTCCTCGGCATCGGCGCAGAGATCTGGTCGGCCGACGACCCGGCCGCCGCCCTGAAGGCCCTCCTGGCGCCGCTCGGCTGAGCGCCGCTCACCCCTGATATTCCGGCCCCAGCACCTCGCGCACGATGCCGCGCACCGCGTCCTCGCAATGGCGCGCGAGGTCCTTGCGCGAGGCGAAGGCATCGACGCCGACCGGCGCGTGGAAGACGACATCGACGCTGCCCTGCCGCCACTGGGCCAGCGTCTTGACGAGATGGGCGCCAAAGCTCATGTCGCCCCACCAGCCGTAAAAGCGCGGCCCCCGCCCCTCCGGCGCCCGGTAGATCACGCTGACCGGCTGGATCTGCATGATATGGTCGAGGCCGTGGCTGTAGAAGGCGGCAAAGAGCGTCGACTTGAAGGGCAGCACCCTCAGCCCGTCGGTCGAGGTGCCTTCGGGGAAGAAGAGAAGCTTGTGGCCCGCCCGGATGCGTTCCTCGAACAGCGCCTGCTGCGCCTTCGCGGCCTTCGGATCGCGGGCGATGAAGGCGGTGCCGGTCGCCCGCGCCAGCCAGCCGATCAGGGGCCAGCCCGCGACCTCGGATTTCGAGACGAAATAGACCGTCTGGCAGGCATTGAGCGAGAAGATGTCAAGCCAGGAGGCATGGTTGGCGACCACCGCCCCGCGATGCCGCATCGGCCGGCCCATCACCGTGTAGCGCATCCCGAGGATCGGAAAGGCCAGGCGGCAGACCGTCCGGGTGACGTGGGACGACACCGGCCGGTCGAGGCCGGCCAGCGGCCGCTCGACCATTCGCACCAGCAGGAGCACCGCGAGGCCGCCATGGACCAGCGCGCCGAGCAGCGCCCCCCGCGTCAGCACCAGAAGCCAGCCCGCCGGACCGATCCGCACCGCATCGCCGGGATCCTCGGCGCCCCATGTGGTCACGCCCGCGCCTCGTGCTTGCGGGTGTAGAAGCCCTTGTGCCGCGCGCTCATCGCCGCGGTATCCATCAGAAGGCAGACATCGGTGGTGTTGAACTCGCGGTCGATGAAGGCACCCTCTCCGACGAACCCGCCGAGCCTGAGATAGGCCTTGATCAGCGCCGGCATCGCCACCATCGCCGCGCGCCGGTCGAGTGCGTCGGCCGGGACCAGATCCATGCGCTGGTAATGCGACGGGAGCGCCCGCACCCGCAGCGCCTCGGGCGCCAGATGGTGATGATGGAGCCAGGAAAGCGGCACCTTCAGCGCCTCGATATCGGTGCCGTGAAAGCTCGCCACGCCGAAGAGCACCTCGACCCCGTGTTCAAGCACGTAGTCGGCGAGCGCGTTCCACAGAAGGAACATCGCCGTGCCGCCGCGATAATCGGCATCGACGCAGGAGCGGCCAAGCTCCAGAAGCCGCCGCCCCGAGGCCCGGAGCGGCCCGAGATCGTATTCGCCGTCGCAATAGAAGCGCCCGAACCGCGCCGCCTGATCGCTGCGCAGGAGCCGGTAGACCCCGACGACATGATCGAACGCCGCCGCGTCGCGGGTGGTGTCGACGAGGATGAGGTGATCGTTGACCGGGTCGAAATCGTCGCGCTCGAACCGTCCGGCGTGATCGACGAGCGGCCCGTCGCCGCCAAGTTCCTCGACGAAGACCCGGTAGCGCAGACGCTGCGCGGCCAGGAAATCGGACTCCGAGGCCGCCAGACGGACTTGAAAATGGCTGTTGTCGGGGGTCATTTCCGGCGCTCTGATCCGCGTCCCATCGAATGCTCGCCGGTTTTAGGCGGCGGTCCCGGCATTTGCAACAGATTGGCTCCGGAGGTCTGCGCGTTGACACGACCGGAAGCTGTGGATAGCGTCCGGTTATCGCGTCAAGGTTATGCGTCAGGGTCGATGATCACCACCAGTTCCACCCGGCGCCCGTCGATGACGACCTTGCCCGCATGTTCGAAATTCACGGTGATCCGCGGCCCGATGCGGGACTGGACCTGTCCCAGCCCCCAGCCCGCCTCGGTCGGATGTCGCACCAGCATGCCCGGTTCAAGTATCTCGTTCACCCGTCGCCTCCAGACCCAGAGGCCCGATCAGGGCCAGCACCAAGGATAGCAGATGCCCGCCGACCGACCCGACCTCATCGCGCTTCTCGGATCGCGCATCTGCCATGACCTTATCAGCCCGCTGAGCGCCATCGGCAATGGGGTGGAGCTCCTGATGATGTCGGGTGCCGTGCCCGGCCCGGAAATCGCGCTGATCTCCGAAAGCGTCACCAACGCCAATGCCCGCATCCGCTTCTTCCGCGTGGCCTATGGCGCGGCCGGCCCCGGCCAGAGCGTCGCGCGGTCCGAGATCCGCTCGATCCTCGACGACATGACCCGCGGCGGGCGGCTGGCGATCGACTGGCAGGTTCCGGGCGATGTCGCGCGGATCGAGGCCAAGCTCGCCTTCCTCGCGCTGCAATGCCTCGAAACCGCGCTGCCCTACGGCGGCCGCGTCAAGGTCGCGGCGGACGGCGAAATCTGGCAGATCGGCGCCGAGGCGGCGAAAATGAAACTTGATGCGGGCCTCTGGTCGCGGCTGACCGACCCCGAGACCGGGGCCGAGATCGCGCCCGCCCATGTCCAGTTCCTGCTCTTCCCGGCCGAGCTTCAGCGGCAGGGACGCAAGCTCGCCCTGAAAATGGCCGAAACCGGGATCGCGATGCGCTACTGAGCACCGGGGGGCGGAAGCGCGTCGGGGCACGCGCCCCGCGCCTACTTGCGCACGGTCCCGTCCCCGGTGACGAGGTACTTGAAGCTGGTGAGCTGTTCGGCGCCGACCGGCCCGCGGGCATGAAGCTTGCCCGTCGCGATGCCGATCTCCGCCCCCATGCCGAACTCGCCGCCATCGGCGAACTGGGTGGAGGCGTTGCGCATCAGGATCGCGCTGTCGAGCCGCTCGAAGAACCGCGCAGCGGTCGCGTCGTTCTCGGTCAGGATCGCCTCGGTATGCTGCGAGCCGTAGTGGCGGATATGGGCGATCGCCGCGTCCACCCCGTCGACGAGCTTCGCGGCGATGATCATGTCGAGGAATTCGCGGCCGAAATCCTCCGGTCCCGCCGGCACCGTTCCCGGCACATCGAGAAGCGCGCCCTCGGTCCTGACCTCGACGCCCGCCTTGACCAGATCCTCGATCAGAACCGGCCCGTGCTTCGCATGGAACGCCCGGTCGATCAGCAGGCATTCGGCGGCGCCGCAGATGCCGGTGCGCCGGGTCTTGGCATTCAGCACCACCGCCCGCGCCTTCGCCAGGTCGGCATCGCCGTCGGCATAGACGTGGCAGATGCCTTCGAGATGGGCGAAGACCGGCACCCGCGCCTCCTTCTGGACGAGCCCGACAAGCCCCTTGCCGCCCCTCGGCACGATCACGTCGATATGCGCGACCATCCGCAGCATCTCGGACACCGCCGCACGGTCGCGGGTGGGCACGAGCTGGATCGCGGTTTCGGGAAGTCCGGCCGCCCGCAGGCCGTCCACCAGGCAGGCATGGATCGCCCGGCTCGAATGAAAGCTCTCCGAGCCGCCGCGCAGGATCACCGCATTGCCCGACTTCAGGCAAAGCGCGCCGGCATCGGCCGTCACGTTCGGCCGGCTTTCATAGATCACGCCGATGACGCCCAGAGGCGTCCGCACCCGCTGGATGTGAAGGCCCGAGGGCATGTCCCATTCCGCCATCACCGCGCCCACCGGATCGGCCTGCCCGGCCACCGACCGCAACCCCTCGACAATGCCGCGGATGCGGGCTTCGTCGAGCATCAGCCGGTCCATCATCGCCGGCGACAGCCCCTTTTCCGCGCCATAGGCGAGATCCCCGGCATTGGCCTCGACGATCTCCCGCCGGCGCGCCCAGACCGCCTCGGCGGCGGCGATCAGTGCGGCATGCTTGCGCTCCGCGGACGCAAAGGCCAGCTCCGCCGCCGTGGCCTTCGCCGTCGCGCCGATCTCCGCCATCCGCGCGGGGATATTCTCCATGTCCTTCATCGCGCGCTCCTTCATCTTGCTCCAAATATCCCCGCCGGAGGCCCGCGCCGCAAGGCGCATTCGATCTCGCCGCCGCAAGGCGCATTCGATCTCGCGGCCGCAAGGCGGTGGACTACCGCGCCATGTCGTCGCGATGCACCATCGGCCCGCGCCCGGCATAGCCGAGGATGGCCTCGATATCCCCCGACCGGCGCCCCGCGATCGCCTTCGCCTCGGCGGCCGAATAGCGCACGAGTCCCTTGGCCAGCGCCTCGCCGCCGGGGCCGAGGATCGCCACCGCATCGCCACGCCCGAAGGTGCCCGACACCGCCGTGACCCCGGCCGAGAGCAGCGACCTGCCCTGCCCCAGCGCCGCGACCGCCCCGGCATCGAGCCTGAGTTCGCCCCGTGGCTTCATCGCCGCGATCCAGCGCTTGCGGGCAAGTTGGGGGGTGCCTTCGGCCAGGAACCAGGTGCAGGCGGCCCCCTCGGCGAGCGCCCGCAAGGGTCTGGGCACCGAGCCTTCGGTGATCGCCATCGCGCATCCCCCGGCAACGGCGGTCTTCGCGGCCATCAGCTTGGTCTTCATCCCGCCCTTCGAGAGGCCGGAGACCGGGTCGCCCGCCATCGCCTCGATCTCCGGCGTGATCTTTTCCACGACATCAAACCGTTGCGCGTCGAAATTCACCTTCGGATTGTCGGAATAGAACCCGTCCACATCGCTCAGCAGCACCAACTGGTCGGCCCCGATCGTCACCGCGATCTGCGCCGCGAGCCGGTCATTGTCGCCAAACCGGATCTCGTCGGTCGCGACCGTGTCGTTCTCGTTGACGATCGGCACGACGCCGAGGCCGAGCAGCGTCTCCATCGTCGCGCGGCTGTTGAGGTAGCGGCGGCGATCCTCGGTGTCTTCAAGCGTGACGAGCACCTGCCCGGCGGTCAAGCCGTGCGGGGCCAGCACCTCCTCATAGGCCCGCGCCAGCCGGATCTGGCCGACCGCCGCCGCGGCCTGGCTCTGATCGAGCGTCAGCGCCCCTGCCGGCAGGCCGAGCACACCGCGGCCAAGCGCGATGGAGCCCGAGGAGACAAGGATCACATCGGTGCCGCGCGCCTTCGCGGCGGCGACATCCTCGGCCAGCGCCTTGAGCCAGTCGCGGCGGAGCCCGCCCGCCGGGTCGACGAGCAGCGCCGAGCCGATCTTGACGACAAGGCGTCGGGCCTTCGTGGGGTCGGGCGTCAGGGCTGCCATGCGCCTTCCTCGGGTCGCGCGCCCTTGCGGCTTTCGAGGATGGTCGTCCAGAGGGCGCGCAGGACCTCGGGAACGCCTTGGCCCGAGACGCCGGACATGGCATGGACCGGCCCGCCCGATGCCTTTTCAAGGCTGCGCTTTCGGGCCGCGATGGTTTTCGCGTCGAGCGCGTCGATCTTGTTCAGCGCGGTAATCCGGGGCTTCGCCGCGAGCCTGTCCGAATAGGCCTCGAGCTCCCTCAGGATCGTCTTGTAATCCTTTGCGATCGTTGACGAAGTGCCGTCCACGAGGTGAAGGAGAACCGCGCAGCGCTCGACATGGCCGAGGAACTGGTCGCCGAGGCCGCGGCCTTCGGACGCGCCCTCGATCAGCCCCGGAATATCGGCCATGACGAGTTCCTTGCCATCGACGCCGACGACGCCGAGATTGGGCACGAGCGTGGTGAACGGATAGTCGGCGATCTTCGGCCGCGCATTCGAGACGGCGGCGAGGAAGGTCGACTTGCCGGCATTGGGCAGGCCCAGAAGCCCGGCATCGGCGATGAGCTTGAGCCGCAGCCAGATCGTGCGTTCGACGCCTTCCTGGCCGGGATTGGCCCGGGAGGGCGCGCGGTTGGTCGAGGACTTGAACCGCAGGTTGCCCCAGCCGCCATTGCCGCCCTGCGCAAGCAGCACCCGCTGGCCGACCTGCGTCAGATCGGCGATCAGCGTTTCCTCGTCCTCGTCGAGGATCTCGGTGCCGACCGGCACCTTGAGGACGATGTCCTCGCCGGTCTTCCCGGTCCTCTGGCTGCCCATGCCGGGCTGGCCGCTTTTCGCGAAGAAATGCTGCTGGTAGCGGAAGTCGATGAGCGTGTTCAGCCCCTCGACCGCCTCGGCCCAGACCGAGCCGCCATTGCCGCCGTCGCCGCCATCCGGCCCGCCGAATTCGATGAACTTCTCGCGCCGGAACGACACGCAGCCCGCGCCGCCGCCGCCGGAGCGGATATAGACTTTGGCGAGGTCGAGGAACTTCATGGCGGGGCTTTCCTTGGGTCTGACAGGCGATAGAGGCTGGCGGGAAATTTCGCAAGGGCCGCGGGAAAACCCGCGTCAGGATCGGGTCGTCTTCGCGTAGGGTTCGCGTATGTTTTGCGTAGCTACAGACCGTGCGCAGGAAGGCCGCGCGACGCAACTGCTTTCAGGGTGTGATCGACCGCTCCGCCCCGGCCAGTCAGGACCGCACCCGGCCTCGGGGACATCGGCTTGTCCGGTCTTGAAACAGCCATGTCGGATGCGTCCGTCGCGGATCTGTCGGCGGGCCCTGCGCAAGCCGGGCGGCTTCGCCCTGGTTCGGGGCGAAAGACGGTCGCTCCGTCTCTTGGCGCGCCGGAACCGATTTCAGAACCTGTCCCCAGGCCGGATGGCAGGGCCCCCGACGGTCACACCATCTTGCGCAGATAGGTCCAGGTCGGGACCGTGGCGCCGCGGGCGACCGAATAGGCCTCGGCGTCGCCGAGATAGTCGAAGCCGGTATTGGTCAGGACGCGGGCCGAGCCGGGATTGTCCTGAAAGACCTCGGCGAAGAGTGTGCGCGATTTGTGCGGGTTGGCCGCGACGATTGCGGCGACGGCCTCCGACGCGTAGCCGGTATTCCAGAAGGCGGGCGCGACCCAGTACTTGATCTCGCTCTGGTCGCGCTCAATCGGGGTCAGGCTGACGAGGCCGAGAACCTCGGCATGGCCGCGGTCGGACCCGTCCATGACCCAGACATCCTCGCTCCGCTTCTCGGCGAGGCTGCGGGCGATGAACGCTTCGGTCGCGCCCGGCGGCAGCGGATGGGGGATCGTGCGGGTCCCTTCGGCGAGCCGCCGGTCGGCGGTATACATCGCGATGAGGCCGGCGTCGGAGCGCCGCAGCGGACGCAGCCCGAAACGCTCAGCCGCGAGCGCGGGCTGAACGACGATAGGTTCCTGGATCATCCTTTCCCTCCTCCGAAACGGATGGCGAGACCCGCGGCCACCCTGCCGTCCGCGATCCCTCCGATACTCGCAATCCGGCGCCGGATCCCTCCCGGACCCATGGGCGCCATCCTGCCCGATAGACCCGAAATGGGGCGCGAGAATGGCCGGATCAACCGCACCGCGTTCACGCATGCGCTGGCCATGCTCACAACCGCCTGATCGAGTGACATGGCTGGCGACCTCCTGCCGCGAATGAAGAAAGGGACCGGCTTTTCTGCCGATCCCCTGTCTACAATGCGATTGTAAAGGTTCGGCTTACTCGGCTGCCTCCGCCGCCGGGAGGACCGAAATGAAGGTGCGGCCCTTGAGACCTTTCTTGAAGGTCACACGGCCATCGGCGGTCGCGAAGATCGTATGGTCACGACCCATGCCGACGCCGGTCCCCGGCCACCAGGTGGTGCCGCGCTGGCGCACGATGATGGCGCCGGGCCGGACCGACTGTCCGCCGTAGAGTTTCACGCCGAGACGACGGCCGGCCGAGTCGCGGCCGTTGCGGGAAGAACCGCCTGCTTTCTTGTGTGCCATTGGGTCTTACTCCTTCGTCGCGGCTTCGGCCTTCTTGGCCGGTGCCTTCCTTGCCGGGGCGGCTTCGGCTTCGGCCTGCTTGGCCGGAGCTTTCTTCGCCGGGGCGGCTTTCTTCTCGGCTTTCGCCTCGGCCGGGGCCGCGGTGTTGTGCGCGGCGACGCGGGCGGCGTGGGTGCCGATGGCTTCCTTCACGCCCGACTGCTCCGCGCCGGTGGCGAGGATGTCGGTGACGCGCAGAAGCGTCAGCTTCTGGCGGTGGCCGCGGGTGCGCTGCGAGGAATGCTTGCGGCGGCGCTTGTGGTAGGTGATGACCTTGTCGGCCTTGATGTCGTCGATGACTTCGGCCTGGACGGCGGCGCCCTTGACCATCGGCGCGCCGAGCACCGGCTTGTCGCCGCCGAGCATCAGGATCTCGTTGAACTGGACTTTGTCACCAGCGGCGGCCGCGATCAGTTCGATGCGGAGCACGTCGCCCGCCTGAACCTTGTACTGCTTGCCACCGGTCTTGAGGACCGCGAACATGGGTCTTTCCTTTTCCTTGCCGCGCCCTGTGGCCCCGGATCGCTCCGGCGTTTCGGGGTGTCCCCGCCTCGGGCAGCGCGCCCCTTTGCGGGACGACATTGACGAATATGGAATCCCGGCCGAACCAAGGGACCCGCCGGGATGCGGGCTTATCAGGCAGGCGGGCGGGAAAGTCAAGGCTCGCCTGAGGTCGTGTCCCCGGGGCGGGAGAGTCAGTCCGGCGGGGACGCCCCGCCCTCCCCGGTCCGGCGGGCGACCAAGGCCGCTATCCGGTCGCCGCGCTCCTCCGCGCCCGGCGGCGCCGTGAAACCGGCCAGCAGCCGCTGCCAGATCGCCGTCGCGCGGCCGGTCGAGGTCCTGGCCCCGGCCGCTTCCCATGTTCCGCGGTTCGAAAGGTCCGCGACCGCCGGCGCATCGCGCCGGCAAGACAGAAGGGGGTGATGATCGACATCTGCCCCGCGCGGGCGAAGTCGATGATGCCCTCGGCCATCGGCTTGTCGATCTGGCGCGACGAGTTGGTGTTGATGACCGTGCTGCACCAGGCGGCGCCGGCGAGCTCCGCCTCGGAAAGGCCGAGCGCCAGGCGGATCATCGCGAAGCTGTCGGCGACCTGGCCGCGCCCGCGGGCACAGACGAACATCGGCTTGTCGGCGAGCGTCCGCCGGCCTCGCGCCCCGCAAGCCCGGCCTGAGACAGGCGGAAGCGCGCGGGGTCGGCAAGGCCGCGGTCGCCGAGGGCCGGGCGGAAGAAGCCGAAGCTCAGGCCCGATGCGCCCTCGACGGCGAGCATGACGTTCAGCGCGTTCGGAAGGGCGCCGCGCAGGCTCATGCCTCGGCCCCGAAAAGCCCGGCCGCGACCCCCGCGCCGATGCCGATGATCGCCAGCCGGAAGGCCGGGTGGACGAGCCCGCCGGGCAGCGTCACCGTGCCCGACAGGACCGGCGGCAGCGAGAGATGGAGCGGGAAGGAGCCGAAGAGCCAGCGGGTGCCCTCGGAGAAGACGAGGATCAGCCCGGCGGCCATGAGGAAAAGCATCATCCCGTATTGCCGGCCATTGAGGACCTGCTCGGCCAGAAGCATCACCGGATCAGTTCTCCGACGGTCGGGCCGGGAACCTCCCCCGACCCTTTCCGATCACATCTTGCAGTCGGCGGCATGGGCGTCGCCGCGATCCTCCAGCGCCGCGGCGATGATCCTGTTGGTATAGACCTCGCCCTCCTTCCCCACTTCGCCGACATGGATGCCTGGATAGGATGATGGTCCGGGCCGAAGGCGGCGTTGGCCGGATTGTCGATATCCTTGTTCCACTGCGAGGTGTTCTTGACCCCGAGTGCGGCGTCGCCGACCGCCTGAAGGATGTTCTGGTCGAAGGAGAAGGCCGGCCCGACCAGCGGGATGCCGACACCGGATTCGGCACATTGCTTCATGAAGGCGATGCCCATGCCGCCGGGCAGGAAGAAGAAGACGCTGTCCGCGCCGCTCGCGCGGATCCGCGCGATCCCGGCGGCGTAGTCGGTCTGGCCGAGCCGGGTATAGACCTCGCCCGCCGCAGCACCTTCATAAAGGCGCTTGTAGCCGGCGATGGCGTCGGTGCCGGCGGGATAGTTCGGCGCGAGCTGAAAGCCGTCGCGGACGTCGATCCCGAGCCCCGCGCCGCCGCCCGGTCATTCGCCGGCTGGCGCCGCCGCGCCGCCCCTGCCCCGGCGCGGCGTTTTGCGCTTCACCCGCGTCGGGATTTCCCGTAGACCGCGCGTCGGAAAGGCGGGGCCGGAAATGCGTCAGACCATCATCGAACGCTGCGAGGCCAAGGGGCTTCGGATGACCGGGCAACGCCGGGTCATCGCGCAGGTGCTGGAGGAAAGCGACGACCATCCCGACGCGGAGGGGCTCTACCAGCGGGCCTGTGCCGTCGACCCGAAGATCTCGCTCGCGACCGTCTACCGGACGCTGAAGATCTTCGACGAGGCGGGCATCCTCGACAAGCTCGAATTCGGCGACGGGCGCGCCCGCTACGAGGATGCCGAGCGGGCGCATCACGATCACCTCATCGACCTCACGACCGGCGCCGTCATCGAATTCGTCGACGAGGAGATCGAGGCGTTGCAGGAAAAGATCGCGGCACGGCTCGGCTACCGGCTGAAAGGCCACCGGCTGGAGCTTTTCGGCGTTCCCGCCAAACCCGGCCGAAAGGGCTGAGCACAATTGCAAAGCCTGCGCGGTATCCTTCTCGTTGTCTTTTCCATGGCCGCCTTCGCTCTCGAGGACGCACTGGTCAAGGTTCTGACCTCGCGCCAGCCGATCGGACAGGTCATCCTGACGCTCGGGGCGGGCGGCGCGCTGATCTTCTTCGTCATCGCCGGCGATTCCGGGCGCGTCTGGATCCTCCGCGCGCTGAAGGTGCCGCAGGTGCTGGTGCGGACGGTCGCCGAGGCCGCCTCCGCCGCCACCTTCGTCACCGCGCTGTCGCTGGTGCCGATCTCGACGGTGGCGGCGGTCTTCCAGGCGACGCCGCTCGCCGTCGCCGCCGGCGCGGCGCTCGTCTTCGGCGAACGTGTCGGCTGGCGGCGCTGGACCGCCATCGTGGTCGGCTTTGCCGGTGTCCTGCTGATCATCCGGCCCGGCCTTGACGGGTTCCGGCCCGAAGCGATGCTGGTGCTCCTGACCGTCGTGTCGATCGCGCTGCGCGATCTCGTCACCCGCCGGATCCCGCCGGAAGTGCCCTCGGTCGCGATCGCCTTCCACGGCTTCTTCGCGCTCGTCCTCACCGGCGCGCTGATCCTGGCCTTCACCGGCGCCCCGGTCCGGCCCGCGGCGCCCGATCTTGCGCGCCTTGGCGCGGCGGTCCTCTGCGGCACCGCGGGCTATTATGCCATCGTCACCGCGATGCGGCTTGCCGATGCCTCGGCGCTGATGCCCTTCCGCTACGCAAGACTGATCTTTTCGCTGATCATCGGTGTCGCCGTCTTCGCCGAACGGCCGGACGCGCTGACGCTGACCGGCGCCGGCGTGATCCTCGCCGCCGCCTTCTACACCTATCTGCGCGAGCGCAAGTTAGCGCTACCGCAAACACTGGCCGAATAGTTCTTTCCCTGCCGCCCGGCTCGTCGTAAAGACCGCGCAACAGTCGTTTTCGCCGAAAGGACCGGACCCCATGAGCACGATCATCGACATCCATGCCCGCGAGATTCTCGACAGCCGGGGCAATCCCACGGTCGAGGTGGACGTGATCCTCGAAGACGGCACGATGGGCCGCGCCGCGGTGCCCTCGGGCGCCTCGACGGGCGCGCACGAGGCGGTGGAGAAGCGCGACGGCGACAAGACCCGCTACATGGGCAAGGGCGTGCTCGAGGCGGTCGCCGCCGTCAACGGCGAGATCGCCGAGGCCATCGTCGGCGAGGATGCCACCGAACAGGTCGAGATCGACCGGCTGATGTGCGAACTCGACGGCACGCCGAACAAGGGCCGGCTCGGCGCCAACGCGATCCTCGGCGTCTCGCTCGCCGTCGCCAAGGCCGCGGCCGATTTCACCACCCAGCCGCTCTATCGCTATGTCGGCGGCACCAATGCGCGCATCCTGCCGGTGCCGATGATGAACATCATCAATGGCGGCGAACATGCCGACAACCCGATCGACATCCAGGAATTCATGATCATGCCGGTCGCGGCCCCCGACATGCGCGGCGCGGTGCAGATGGGGTCCGAGGTCTTCCATACGCTGAAGAAGGAACTGTCGGCGGCGGGGCTCTCGACCGGCATCGGCGACGAGGGCGGCTTCGCGCCCGACCTCTCCTCGACCCGCGATGCGCTCGACTTCATCCTGAAGTCGATCGAGAAGGCCGGCTACCGGCCCGGCGAGGATATCTGCCTCGCGCTCGACTGTGCCTCGACCGAGTACTACAGGAACGGCAAATATGTGCTGTCGGGCGAGGGCAAGACCCTGTCGCCGGAAGAGAACGTCGCCTACCTCGCGGCGCTGGTGAAGGACTACCCGATCATCTCGATCGAGGATGGCTGCGCCGAGGACGACTGGGACGGCTGGAAACACCTCACCGACGTGCTCGGGAAGACCTGCCAGCTTGTCGGCGACGATCTCTTCGTCACCAATCCCGCCCGGCTTGCCGACGGCATCGCGCGGGGCTGCGCCAACTCGCTACTGGTCAAGGTCAACCAGATCGGCACGCTGACCGAAACCCTCGACGCCGTCCGCATGGCCGACCGCGCCCGCTACACCAGCGTGATGTCGCACCGCTCGGGCGAGACCGAGGACACCACCATCGCCGACCTCGCGGTCGCCACGAATTGCGGGCAGATCAAGACCGGATCGCTCGCCCGCTCCGACCGGCTGGCGAAATACAACCAGCTCATCCGCATCGAGGAGATGCTGGGCGCGACCGCCGAATATGCCGGCCGCTCGATCCTGCGCGGCTGATTTCCACTTGGTCCAAATATCCCCGCCGGAGGCAAACCCGCCCCGGCGGGTTTTCTGTTCGGAACGACAGCTTACAACGCGACCTTGTATTCCTGAACGGTATTGCCGCCGTCGACCACGATCAGTTGCCCGGTGACATAGCTCGCCTCTTGCGCGGCAAGGAAGAGCACCGCATGCGCCACCTCTTCCGGACGCCCCGGCCGGCCCACGGGCGTGTGGCGGCCCGCGACGATCTCGTCCGCGCCCGACGATCCGGTCTCGATCCAGCCCGGGCCGATGCAGTTCACCGTCACCCCCTCGCGCCCGACATCGAGGGCGAGCGCCCTCGTCATGCCGAGAAGCCCGGCCTTGGCCGTGGCATAGACGCTGCTCGTCGCGATTCCGACCACCGGCCCGGTGACCGAAGACATCTGCACGATCCGCCCGTAGCGCCGGGCACACATCCCCGGCAACACCGCCCGCGTCAGCCGGAAGGCGGAGGTGAGGTTGATGTCGAGCCCGAAGGCCCAGTCGTCGTCGCCGAGATCGGCAAGCCGCTTTCCCGGCATGTCGATCCCGGTCTGCACCATTCCGGCATTGTTCACGAGAATGTCGATCGGCCCGAGCGCCGCCTCCGTCTCCGCAACCAGCCGGGCCACATGGTCCTCGCGGGTCAGATCGGCGGTGGTCGCGAACGCGCCCGCGGGGCCGAGCGCGCCGAGGCGGTCGTAGATCCGGTCGGTCGTCGCGGTGATCGCCACGCGCGCCCCAGCCGCCTTCAGCGCCCGCGCCGTTGCGAAGCCGATGCCGTCGCCGCTGCCCGCGCCGGTCACCAGCGCCACCCGTCCCGCCACGCCCGCCATGCCTGCCCTCCTGTCGGAACCCGGCCGCCACGCTAGCGGCGGCCCCGGCATTTGGCCAGCCCCGGGTCAGCCGATCCGGCCGCGCCGGACGATGCGGGCGGCCAGTTCGTCATAAGCGGCCCGCCATGCGGCTTCGAGGTCGGGGGTGAAATCCGCGCCCATCTCATCGCGCAATGTCTCCATCAGCGCCTCGCCCATCGGGGCGAAATGCGCCGCCTTGACCCCCATCAGGGCATGTCCGCGCCCCAGTTCGGCGAAGCGGTCGCCCAGCGCCTCGGGGTCTTCGATATTGCCGATGATCGTGCCGAGCGTGGTCATGAACTTCATCCCCTGCCCGGCAAGATCGTCGCGAAACATCGCCCGCAGATCCGGCGCGCGGCGGAAGAGGGCCTCGTAGAACGACATCGAGGCCGGTTCGAGCCTTTGCCGCAGGGTCTCGAAACTCTCGCGGATCAGTTCCGCCTGACGCGTCGTCACGGTCATGCTTCGGTCCTTTCGCCATGGATCGCCGGAAAGGCTGCGCCGCGTCCCGGCGCCGCGCCTTGATCCATCTCAATTTGCCTGCGTCATGTGCCCGGAACGGAGGATTGGCCGGATGACCGCGGAAGCAATCATCGCACGGCCGGATCTCGCCCCCCATCCCGAGGGCGGCTGGTATCGTCAGACCCGGGTCGCGGACGGCCCGATCTGCCTTTCGCCCGGGAACAAGGCGCAGCCGCCGGGCTGGCGCCCGCCCGGCTTGTGTCGCGCCGGGCTGCTTCGCGATACCGTTCGGCTGACGGATGCGTTTCAGCCCTTGCGGAGCGTCACCGGCAGCGGGATCATCGCGCCATGCCGGATCACCGAAGCGTCCTCGCCGCCCTGCCCGCCGCCGCCAAGGTGGCGCTGGCCGCGACGAGCGACCGCGCCGGCCTGATCCATCTCGCCGGCCATGCCGGGATGATCCTCGTCACCGGCGCGCTGATCGCGGCGCGGGTGCCCTGCTGGCCGCTGCTCCTGCCGGTGCAGGGGTTGCTCCTGATCTTCCTCTTCACGCTCGAGCATGAATGCACCCACCGCACCCCGTTCCGGTCGCCCGCACTCTCTGACTGGGCGGGGCGGATCTGCGGGGTTCTCATCCTCCTGCCGTTCGAGTGGTTCCGCGCCTTCCACCTCGCCCATCACCGCTTCACCAACCTGCCGGGCAAGGACCCCGAACTGGAAAGCCCGAAGCCCGGGACCAGGGCCGACTGGCTCGTTCATGTCTCCGGCCTGCCGGTCTGGCGCGGCAATCTCCGGCTTCTGATCCGCCTCGCCCTCGGGCGCGAGCGCGCCGCCTACCTGCCTGCGCGCGCCCTGCCCCGGATGGAGCGCGAGGCGCGGGTCATGCTCGTCATCTACGCGGTCGCGGCGCTGTCGCTTTTCTGGTCGCCGGTCCTTCTCCGGGTCTGGCTGGTGCCGATCCTCCTCGGGCAGCCGGCGCTCAGGCTCTACCTGCTGGCCGAACATGGCGACTGTCCGCGCGTGGCGAACATGTTCGAGAATACCCGCACCACCTTCACCACCCGCGCGATGCGGTTCCTGGCCTGGAACATGCCCTATCATGTCGAGCACCATGTCCTTCCCACCGTCCCCTTCCATCGCCTGCCGGACCTCCACCGGCTGATCCGGGACGAGTTGAAGGTCACCGCCGACGGCTATGCGGCCTTCACCCGCGACTACCTCGCGCGGCGGCGATGAGGGAATGTAAGGGATACAATCTTCGCGTGGTGCGCCCCCCGGCGATGGGTTAGGCAAGCCCGACCCTTGAGCGTGAATTGTCATGGCCGATCCGACCGCCCCGCTTCCTCGCAATGAAGACAGCCTGGCGGGCTTCGGCTTCGCGCTCGGCGCCTATCTGCTCTGGGGGTTCCTGCCACTCTACATGAAGGCGCTGGCGCATGTCCCGCCGGTCGAGGTCATCGCCCACCGGATCATCTGGTCGGTTCCGATCGCCGGGGCGCTCCTGATCGCGACGGGCCGGACGGCAGACCTGCGGCACGCGATCGCGACGCCGCGGATGCTCGGCATGGCGGCGGTGACGGCGACGCTGGTCTCGATCAACTGGGGGATCTATGTCTGGTCGATCGGCTCCGGCCACGCTCTGGACGCGGCACTCGGCTACTACATCAACCCGCTCTTCTCGATCCTCCTCGGCGCGCTGCTGCTGCGCGAACGGCTTGCGCCCGCACAGTGGGTGGCGATCGCGCTCGCCGCCGTGGCGGTCACGATCCTGACGGTCGAGGCGGGGCGGCTGCCGGTCGTGGCGCTGGGGCTGACCCTGACCTGGGGCGCTTATGCCTTCTTGAAGAAATGGCTGCCCATCGGCCCCAATCAGGGCTTCATGCTGGAGGCGCTGCTGCTCTCGCCCGCCGCCCTCTACTACATGATCCATCTCGGCCGCGCCGGCACCGGCCATTTCCTCGAAGGCGTCGCCTTCGACAGCTGGATGCTCCTCGGCTGCGGGATCGTGACGGCGGTGCCGCTGATGCTCTATGCCAACGGCGCCAAGCGGCTTAAGCTCTCGACCATCGCGATCATGCAGTACATCGCCCCGACGATGATCTTCCTGACGGCCGTCTTCGTCTTCGGCGAGCAGTTCGGCACCGCCCGCGCGGTGGCCTTCCCGCTGATCTGGGCGGCGCTCGTCCTTTACACCTGGTCGATGGTGCGGCAGGCGCGGGCTGCGGGGCGGTAGACGCGCCTATTCAGAGGGCCGGCTGATCTGGCCGCCGCCCACCGCCGCCGCGACACCCGTTGTGCCGGGGCAGGAGGTCGGCAGACCGCGCGCGACCCGGACGGCGAGATGGGCGAAGGCCTGCGCTTCGAGCATGTCGCCATCGAGGCCGACCGCCTCGACCGGCTCGACCGGGCAATCGAGAAGGCCGGCGATCATCCGCATCAGCGTGGGGTTGTGCCGCCCGCCGCCGGTGACGAGCAGCCGGGCGACCGGGGCGGGAAAATGCTCGGCCCCGCGCGCCACCGCCGCCGCAGCGGCGGCCGTCAGCGTTGCAGCGGCATCGGCGTCCGAGAGTGCCGCGACATCGTCCAGGAGCCTGTGAAAGTCGTTCCGGTCAAGCGATTTCGGCGGCACCTTGTAGAAATAGGAATGGCCGAGGAAGCGGGCGACGATGCCCTCGTCCGCCGTGCCTTCGGCGGCAAGCGCACCATCCTCGTCGCGGGGCTTGCCGCGCCGCGCCTGCATCAGGTCGTCGATGGGCGCATTCGCGGGACCGGTGTCGAAGGCGAGGCAGGCCCCCGGCACCTCGGGCGCGGGCTGGCGCGGGTCGAGCCAGGTGAGATTGCCGACGCCGCCGAGATTGAGAAAGGCCAGAGGTTCGGTCGCGCCGATCCATCTGGCGCAGGCGAAGTGGAAGAAGGGCGCGAGCGGCGCGCCCTGCCCGCCCATCCGCAGGTCGGCCGAGCGGAAATCCCAGACCACCGGCAGGCCCAGCACCTCGGCGAGGACCGAGCCGTCGCCGGCCTGATGGGTGCCCCGCCCGGCCGGGTCGTGGGCGAGGGTCTGGCCGTGGAAGCCCGCGATCTCGGCCTCGGCGGCGAGGCCCGACATGACGGCGGCATGGGCGGTCTCCACCACTTCGGCGGCCTCCTCGACCCCGTCCTCGCCGGGCCAGCGCCCGAGGGCGGCGCGGATCGTGGCCCGCTCGGCATCGGAATAGGGCCGGTAGGCGTGGCGGCCGAAGGCCTCGATCCGGGCGCCGTCGGTCTTCACCAGCGCCGCATCCACCCCGTCGAGCGAGGTGCCCGACATGGTTCCCAAGGCCCAGACCGCGCCCGGTTTCAACATGGCCTTCCCCTCGCCCGTCCGCACCGATATACGGACCCTCAAGCTCAGAATGGACGATCCGGCAATGACCTACCACCCGAAATCCGACTTCATGCGCGTGATGATGGAGCGCGGCTTCCTCGCCGACTGCACCGATTATCAGGGGCTGGACGAGGCGTTGGTGAAAGGTGTCGTGCCGGCCTATATCGGCTTCGACGCCACCGCGTCGTCGCTGCATGTCGGCAGCCTGATCCAGATCATGATGCTGCGCTGGCTGCAGAAGACCGGGCACAAGCCCCTGGTCCTGATGGGGGGCGGCACCACGAAGGTCGGCGATCCGTCGTTCCGGGCCGAGGAGCGGCCGCTGCTGACGCCGGCGCAAATCGACGACAATATCGCCGGTATCAAGAAGGTCTTCTCTGCCTATGTCACGTTCGGCGACCGCGCGACCGACGCGCTGATGCTGAACAATGCCGAATGGCTCGACAGCCTCAACTACCTCGATTTCCTGCGCGATATCGGCCGGCATTTCAGCGTCAACCGGATGCTGTCGTTCGAATCCGTGAAATCGCGGCTCGACCGCGAGCAGTCGTTGTCGTTCCTCGAATTCAACTACATGATCCTGCAGGCCTACGATTTCCTCGAACTGCACCGCCGCTATGGCTGCCTGTTGCAGATGGGCGGCTCGGATCAATGGGGCAACATCGTCAACGGCATCGACCTGACGCGGCGGGTGCTGGATCGGGAGATCTACGGGCTGACCTCGCCGCTGCTGACGACGAGCGACGGCAAGAAGATGGGCAAGTCGGCCTCGGGCGCGGTCTGGCTCAATGCCGAGATGCTTTCACCCTACGAGTTCTGGCAGTTCTGGCGCAACACGACCGATGCCGATGTCGGGCGTTTCCTGAAGCTCTACACCGAGCTTCCGGTCGAGGAGTGCGACCGGCTCGGCGCGCTCGAAGGGGCCGGGATCAACGACGCCAAGATCGTGCTGGCCAACGAGGTCACGAAGCTCGCCCACGGGGGCGAGGCGGCGGCGGCGGCGGAGGCGACGGCCTTCGAGGTCTTCCGGAAGGGCGGCGTGGGCGAAGAACTTCCGACCCTGCACCTTTCGGCGGCGGAGGCGGCGGACGGGGTGAGTCTTGCCCAGCTTTTCGTCCGCTCCGGCCTCGCCAAGTCGGGCAAGGACGCGAAGCGGCTGATCGCCGAGGGCGGCGCGCGGGTGAACGACGAGCCGGCGCTCGATGCTGGGCAGATGTTCGGGGCGGGCGACTTGGCCGATCCGGTGAAGCTGACGGCGGGCAAGAAGCGCCACGCGCTGGTGGTGCTGGGCTGACCGAATGTGCGGGCGATTCATCCTGGGCGACGGAACCTGGGCGGAGTATCACGAAGCCCTTTCGTTCATTCGCGACGCCCGCGGCAGCGTCAGCTACAACATCAAGCCGACCGAGGCGATCAGCATCGCGCTGCGCGAGCAGGGCCACATCGCCGCCGCATCCGCGCGCTGGTGGTTCGTGCCGCACTGGTTCCGCGACGACACCGCCAAATGGAAAGCCACGACCTTCAACGCGCGGATCGAATCGGCGGCGGAAAAGCCGGTCTTCCGCACCGCCTGGCGGGCGAACCGCTGCCTCGTCCCGGCCAGCGGCTACTACGAATGGACCGGCGAGACGGGCCACAAGCAGCCCTGGTACATCTCGGTCGAGCAGAACGTCCCGGTCTTCTTCTTCGCCGGCCTCTACGCGGCCCGCCCGGATGGCAGCCTCACCTGCGCGATCCTGACCCGCGCCGCCGATCCTGAGATCGCCCATCTTCACCCGCGCATGCCGATCATCCTGACGAGCGACGAGATGATGCCCTGGCTCGACCGCGAGATGCCGGACGTGGAGGCGATCGACCAGTTGGGAACCGGCTGGACCGGGCGCTACATCGCCCGCCGGGTGCGGCCGTTCGGGATTGCCGATGACGGGCCCGAACTGATCGAGGCGGAGGGGCTTCACCTCTGATCCCCGGCGCGGGGTCAGGGCAAGGAAATCCGGAAAAGCCGGGAAGCAGAATGCGGATATGCAAACCCCCGCCCGGGAGTGTGACCCGGACGGGGGCGTTTGCGAGGGGCCGGACGGCCGCTCTCACCCGAAGGTGATGGCGCGTTACTCCTCGACCGTCACGCGGACCATGCGGTCGGGGTCGGGAACGGCGCCGTTGAGGTCGGACTCGCCCTTCTTGATCGCGTCGACAACTTCCATGCCGGAGATCACATGGCCGACGACCGTGTATTCGCCGTTCAGGAACTCGCCCGGTGCATACATGATGAAGAACTGCGAGTTGGCGCTGTTGGGGTTCGAGGACCGCGCCATGCCGACGACGCCGCGCTGGAACGAGCGGTCGGAGAATTCGGCCGGGATGTTCGGCAGGTCGGACTTGCCGGTGCCGGCCATCGAGAGATCCTCGCCCCACTTGCCGAATTTCACGTCGCCGGTCTGCGCCATGAACCCGTCGAGCACGCGGTGGAAGACCACGTTGTCATAGGCGCCGATCCGCGCAAGCTCGGTGATCTGGGCGACATGCTTCGGCGCGATCTCGGGCAGGAGGTCGATGACGACGGTGCCGTTGGCCGCCTCGCCCGCGACCTCGATCACGAGGTTCGGGCCCGGCCCGTCCTCGGCCGCGACCGCACCTTGCGTGCTTTGCATGTAGAGGAAGGCGGCCGCGCCGATGGCGGCGAGACCGGCGGCCATGGCTCCGACGAAGACGCGCGTGTCAGACATCGGCGGCCACCTTCACGGCGATCATGCGGTCGGGATTTGCCGGCGGCTCGCCGCGCTGGATCGCATCCACATGCTCCATGCCCGAGATCACCCGCCCATAGACCGTATACTGGCCATTGAGGAAGTGGTTGTCCTTGAAATTGATGAAGAACTGGCTGTTGGCCGAGTTCGGGCTCGACGACCGCGCGGCGCCGAGCGTGCCGCGGTCATGCGGCAGCTTGGAAAATTCCGCCGGCAGGTCCGGCAGGTCCGAGCCGCCGGTGCCGGCGCGGCCGGGCGTGTAATTCTGTTCCATGTTTGCGTGCTGGACATCGCCGGTCTGGGCCATGAAGCCGTCGATCACCCGGTGGAAGGCGACATTGTCGTATTTGCCGGCCCGCGCGAGCTCCTTCATCCGTGCCGCGTGCTTGGGTGCCACGTCGGGCAGAAGCTCGATCGTCACGTCGCCGCCTTTCAGCGTCATGATGATGGTGTTTTCGGGGTCCTTGATCTGTGCCATTCCGGCCTCCTTCGATGTTGGCCGGAACCTAGTGTGCCAGGGGGCGCATGAAAAGGGCAAAGCGTCGCGATCATTGCGCTTTACCTATGCTTGCCGCCACATGGCGGATAGATTTGCGGAAAACCGCCGGGACGGAAAAGGATTCGACTGATGAGCTGGAAGAGCCTCGACGACATGGAAATGAAGGACAAGACCGTGCTTGTCCGCGTGGATATCAACGTTCCGGTCGAGGCCGGCCGCGTCACCGACGCGACCCGGATCGAGAAGATCGTGCCGACGGTGAAGGACATCCAGGCCAGGGGCGGCAAGCCGGTCCTTCTGGCGCATTTCGGCCGGCCGAAGGGTCAGGTCGTGCCGGAGATGAGCCTGAAGGTGGTGCTGCCGGCGCTGGAAGCGGCCCTTGGCCAGAAGGTCGCCTTCGCCGAGGATTGCATCGGTGCGCCCGCGAAGAAGGCGGTGGCGGCGATGGCGCCGGGCGATGTGCTGTTGCTGGAGAACACCCGCTTCCATCCCGGCGAGGAAATGAACGATCCGGTGATGGCGGCCGCGCTCGCGGCGCTGGGCAAGGTCTATGTCAACGACGCCTTTTCGGCGGCGCACCGGGCCCATGCCTCGACCGAGGGCATCGCGCATCTGATGCCCTCCTGCGCCGGGCGGCTGATGGAGGCGGAACTGAAGGCGCTGAACGCCGCCCTCGGCGATCCCGAACGCCCGGTGGTCGCGGTCGTCGGCGGGGCCAAGGTCTCGACCAAGCTCGACCTGCTCGGCAACCTCGTGACGCGCGTCGATCACCTCGTGATCGGCGGCGGCATGGCCAATACCTTCCTCGTCGCGAAGGGGATCGAGGTCGGCACCTCGCTCGCCGAGCGCGACATGGCCGACACGGCGCGCGAAATCCTCGACAAGGCGAAGGAGACCGGCTGCGCGATCGAACTGCCGGTCGATGTCGTCGTGGCGCGGGAATTCAAGGCGGGGGCCGCGAGCGAGACCGTCGCCGCCGACGCCTGCCCGCCCGACGCGATGATCCTCGATGCCGGGCCCGAGACGGTGGACCGCATCGCCGAGGTCTTCGCCCGCTGCCGCACGCTGATCTGGAACGGCCCCCTCGGCGCCTTCGAGATCGAGCCCTTCGACGCGGCCACCAACGCGGCGGCGCGGAAGGCGGCGGAGCTGACCCGCGGCGGCCGGCTCGTCTCGGTCGCGGGCGGCGGCGACACGGTAGCGGCCTTGAACAAGGCCGGCGTCGCGGAGGACTTCACCTACATCTCCACCGCCGGGGGCGCCTTCCTCGAATGGATGGAGGGCAAGGTCCTGCCCGGCGTCGCCGCGCTCGAGACGTAACGGCGCGCTTGCATTCCGAACCGGCCAGTCTGCTTTCGCCCGGCGCATTGCGGGACGAAACGGCATGGCCGCGAAATGGACGCTGATCACCGGGGCCTCGGAAGGGCTCGGCGTGGAATTCGCCAGGCTGGCGGCGGCCGAGGGGCGCGACCTGATTCTCGTCGCCCGGCAGGAGGCGAAGACGGAGGCGCTGGCCGAGGAACTGCGCGCCCGCCACAGGATCGCGGCCGCACGGTCAAGGGGACGGGACCGCTGAACTGGCTCTTCTCGGTCGGCCCCCGCTTCGCCCCCCGCGCGCTGGTGCCGCGGATCGCGGCGCTTTTCCCGAAATGACCCCCGCTTCGGCGGACACGGCGGCATTGTTTCCGAAACCGCCCGCAACCGCCGCACGTTAGCGCCACCACATTTGCAAGGCCCGGTCCACTCGCCTAGAACCCGTGGAAACGGGGCGGCGCCCCCGGATCAGCGGGTTTCAGCGGAGGTCGATCATGTCACGGCAAAAGCAGGCGGAACAGATGCGGTCGGGCAAGGGCTTCATCGCGGCCCTCGACCAGAGCGGCGGCTCGACCCCGAAGGCACTGAAGCTCTACGGGATCGGCGCCGATGCCTGGAAGACCGACGAGGAGATGTACGGCCTGATCCACGAGATGCGCTCGCGCATCGCCACCGCGCCCGCCTTCACCGGCAGGCGGGTGATCGGCGCGATCCTCTTCGAACGGACCATGGACAGCGAGATCGCCGGCAAGCCCGCCGCGACCTACCTCTGGGAAGATCGCGGCATCGTGCCGTTCCTGAAGATCGACAAGGGGCTGGAGGAGGAGGCCGACGGGGTGCGGCTCCTCAAGCCCATTCCCGGCCTCGACGCGCTGCTGAAGCGCGCCGTCGCGGCCGGCATCTTCGGCACCAAGGAACGCTCGGTGATCGACGCGGCCTCGCCCACGGGCATCGCCGCCAACGTGGCGCAGCAATTCGATCTCGCGAAACAGGTGCTCGCCCACGGGCTGGTGCCGATCATCGAGCCCGAGGTCACGATCTCCATCCCCGACAAGGCGGAGGCCGAGGAGATCCTGCTGGCCGAGCTGACGAAGAACCTCGACGCCCTGCCCGAGGGCCAGGAAGTGATGCTGAAGCTGACACTGCCGACCAGGACCAATCTCTACAAGCCGCTCGTCGATCATCCGCGGGTGATGCGGGTCGTGGCACTTTCGGGCGGCTACAGCCGCGACGAGGCAAACGCGCTTCTGGCCCGGAATACCGGCGTCATCGCCAGCTTCTCGCGCGCGCTGACCGAGGGGCTGTCGGCAGGCCAGAGCGATGCCGAATTCAACGCGACGCTCGACGCGACGATCCAGTCGATCTACGACGCCTCGGTCGCCGGCTAACGATCGTCCATACCGGAAAGAACCTCGCCAAGGGGGATTCCCTTTGCGAATCGCCTGTGCCATGATTCGGCTCACCCGCCCGCAAGAGGCGGCGCAACGAGGCAGTGAATGAGCGTATCGCGGAAACGTCCCACCCTTGGCATGGTGCTCTATACCGCCGGCGTCGGTTGCCTCGGCTTCTATTTCACCTTCGCCGCCGTGCAGGGCGATTTCGGTGTCTTCCGCCGGGTCCAGGCCTCGGCCGAGAAGGAGGTGCTGACCCGGGAGCGCGACGGCCTCCGCCTCGAAGTGGCGCGGATGGAGAACCTGACGCACCGGATGTCGGACGACTACCTCGACCTCGACCTCCTCGACGAGCGCGCCCGCGATGTCCTCGGCCTGATCCGCTCCGACGAGATCGTCATCCACTGAGGCGGGTCCGCTCCGCGGCTCCCCGCGCCCCCGGCCGGCCCCAGAC
>WOZM01000233.1:29265-37440 GCA_011620265.1 Paracoccaceae bacterium | reverse complement strand
AAGACCGGCCAGAAGCTCGACAAGGACGTGTTCCGCCGCGATCTCGGCAATCTCACCGACGCCTATACCGAGGTCGCGCGTCGTCTCGGCGTGCTGCCGACGCAGACCGCGCATCTGACCAAACCGACCCTGATCAACTGAAAGGCCCGAACGCGATGCCCGCGACCCTGAAAGCCCGCGTCCATGTCATGCTCAAGGACGGCGTTCTCGACCCGCAGGGCGAGGCGGTGAAGCACGCGCTCGGCACGCTCGGTTTTTCGGGCGTCGAGGGCGTGCGTCAGGGCAAGGTGATCGAGCTCGACCTCGCCGCCACCGACCGGGCCGCGGCCGAGGCCGAGGTGAAGGCGATGTGCGAAAAGCTCCTCGCCAATACGGTGATCGAGAAATACACGATCGAGGTTACGGGCGAGATCGCCTGACGCGCGCGGCGCTCCTGATCACCGACCTGCCCGACCCGGACTGCCCCGAAGACGGGGTGGTCCTCAAGGTCCTCGCCTGCGGCCAGTGCCCCGCCTGCGCCGCCGGCAAGCGGACGACGTGCCCCACGCAGATCATCCCCGGCTTCACCCATCCCGGCGCTTTCGCCGAACGCATCGCGGTGCCCCGCGCCGACACCAACCTCGCCGCGCTGCCCGCGACGATGGACCCAGGGCTCGCCGCCGCGCCCGGCTGCCGGGTGACGACCGCCTGGCACGGGCTGACGGCGCGCGCGCGCCTCCGTCCCGGCGAATGGTGCGCGATCTTCGGCACCGGCGGGGTCGGTCCGCGCCATCACCGGCGGCGGCGGCGATGTCGCGATCGAGGCGCTCGGCATCGCCGAGACCACCGTCAACGCGCTGAAATCGCTCCGCAAGCTCGGGCGCATGGTGCGGATCGGCATGCCGGCGGGCAAGCATGTGACCATGACCCTGCCGATGGACGCGGTCTATTCCGGCCAGCTCGCGCTCTTCGGCACCCGTGGCATGGCCGCCTGGCGCTACCCGAGCCTCCTGAACCTCATCGAGGCCGGCCGGGTCGACCTCACCCCGCTCACCGCCCGCCGCGTCGCGCTCTGCGACGCCTCGGCGGAACCCGCCGCCTTCGACCGCCCGGCCCCGCCCGGCGTCGCGGTCATCACCGACTTCGGCAGATAACCCTTCATCTTGCCGGAAATATCCCGGGGTTTGGGGCAGCGCCCCAATCCGCCGCTGGAACCCGGCGGCGGTTTGAGGTAACAGCCGGATCATCCCCACTGCCCGAGGTTCGCCCATGAAAGCCGCCGTCATCACCTTTCCCGGATCGAATTGCGACCGCGACCTCGCCGTCGCCTTCGAGGCGGCCGGCGCCGCGGTGACGCGGGTCTGGCACAAGGACGCGGACCTGCCGAAGGGCATCGACATCGTCGCGATCCCGGGCGGGTTCTCCTTCGGCGACTACCTGCGCTGCGGCGCCATCGCCGCGCAGTCTCCGGTCGCGACGGCGGTGAAGGGCTTCGCGGCGAGGGGTGGCCATGTCCTCGGCATCTGCAACGGCTTTCAGGTGCTGACCGAGACCGGGCTCCTGCCGGGCGTGCTGATGCGCAATGCCGGGCTGAAATTCGTCTGCAAGACTGTCGATCTGAAGGTCGGGACGGCGGACAGCCCCTTCACCAACCTCTGGACGAAGGGCGATATCGCCCGGATGCCGATCGCCCATCACGACGGCAACTACAGCATCGACGCCGAGGGGCTGAAACGGCTCCGGGACGCGGACCGCATCGCCTTCACCTATGCGGAGAACCCCAACGGCTCCACCGCCGACATCGCCGGGGTGCTGTCGGAGAACCGCCGCGTCCTCGGCATGATGCCGCATCCCGAGCGGATGACCGAGGCGGTGCATGGCGGCACCGACGGATCGGTGCTTTTCCGCTCGCTCATGGCGGCGCTGGCGCTGGCCTGACCACGGGCGCTTGAGGGCGCCGGGCCACGCGCCTAGACTGCGAAGATGGCCGACGCACCCGACACGACCAGCGACCCCGACCCGAACGCGGCCGATCCCGGCACCGCGCCGGTCCTCGTGCCGCTCGCGACCGAGGCGTCGGGCATCGTCTCGGTGCGCAATCCCTGGTGGCTCCGGCTCATCGTCATCGCCTTCATCGCCGCCGCGGTCTCGGTGATCTGGTACACCAATGCCTTCCTGACCGAGCGCTTCTCCGAGACCACGCGCAACCGCGCCGAGGTCCGGCTCGCGCTCTATACCGGCCATATCCTCAGCGAGTTGCAGCGCACCTCCGTCGTGCCGCTTCTCTTCGCGCGCGACCCGGCACTCATCAGCTCGCTCAATTCCGGCGACTTCTCGGCGACCTCGCAGCGGCTCATCTCGGCCCAGGACGAGATCGGCGCCGCCTCGATCCTGCTTCTCGACGTGACCGGCCGGGCAGTGGCCGCGACCGACCGCACCCAGATCGGCTCGAACCATTCCACGGCGGCGCATTTCGTCAATGCGCTGCGCTCGAAGGAAACCGTCTTCACCCTCGCCGAACACCCCAAGGGCGGATTCGAATTCTCCTATTCCCGTGCGGTCCTTTCGGAGAACCGGGTGATCGGCGTCATCGTCGTCGGCACCGAACTGCAGAAATTCGAACGCGTCTGGGCCGGCATTTCCGAGTCGGTCGCCGTCATCGACAGCGAGAACCGGGTGATCCTGACGACCGAACCGCGCTGGCGCGGCCTCACGCTCGGCGAGGCGCTGGCCGGCCGGCCGGCGCCCTCGGCGCTCGAGCGCGCCTTCCAGGCCACCGCCGACTGGGCCAACGACCCGCCCGACGCCTATGTCGGCGGCAAGGCGGTGATGCGCAACGATGCAAGGATCCCGTTCCGCGGCTGGCGGCTCATCAGCTTCACCACCTATGATTCGATCCGCGAGAAGGTGAACGCCGTCCTCGCGCTCGAGATCATGGGCTTCGCCGTCCTCCTGGCACTCATCTTCTACGTCCTGTCGCGCCGGGCGCGGTCGCAGTCGGCGGTCTTCCGGCGGGAATCGGCGGAACTGCGCCAGCTGAACGCCCGGCTCCAGCGGGAAATCGCCGAACGCGAGAAGGTGCAGAAGGACCTCGCCGTGGCCGAACAGACGCTCGCCCAGTCCTCGAAACTCGCGGCCCTCGGCGAGATGTCGGCGGCCGTCAGCCACGAGCTGAACCAGCCGCTTGCCGCGATGAAGACCTACCTCGCCGGCGCCCGGCTTCTTCTCCAGCGCCGGCGCCCGGAAGAGGCGCTTTCCTCGTTCCAGCGCATCGACGATCTCATCGAGCGGATGGGGGCGATCACCCGCCAGCTCAAGAGCTATGCCCGCAAGGGCGGCGAGGCGTTCGAGCCCATGGATGTAAGGGCTTCGGTCTCCTCGGCGCTGTCGATGATGGAACCGACGCTGCGCACCCGCTCGATCCGGATCACCCGGATGATGCCGCGGACGGCGGTGATGGTCCAGGCCGACAAGGTGCGGCTCGAACAGGTGATCATCAACCTCCTCCGGAACGCCCTCGACGCGACCAAGACCGTGACCGATCCGCAGATCGAGATCCTGCTCACGGCGGGCGAGACGGCGACACTTGCGGTGCGCGACAACGGCCACGGCATCGCCGATCTCGACAACCTTTTCGAGCCTTTCTACACCACGAAGAAGGCCGGCGAGGGTGTCGGGCTGGGCCTTGCCATTTCCTCGGGGATCGTCAAGGACCTCGGGGGGCGGCTCACGGCGCGCAACGCGCCGGGCGGGGGGGCTGTATTCGAGGTTCAACTCCCCATATTGACTGAGAAGTCGCAAGCAGCGGAGTGAGGTGTGCGATGGCGCGCGCGATGAAAGTGGCAATCGTCGATGACGAGCAGGACATGCGGCAGTCGATCAGCCAGTGGCTGGCGCTGTCGGGCTTCGATACCGAGACCTATGCCAGCGCCGAAGAGGCGCTGAAGGCGATCGGCTCGGACTATCCCGGTGTCGTGGTCAGCGACATCAAGATGCCCGGCATGGACGGCATGGCCTTCCTCAAGCGGCTGATGAGCGTCGACAGCGGCCTGCCGGTGATCATGATCACCGGCCACGGCGACGTGCCGATGGCGGTCGAGGCGATGCGCGTCGGCGCCTACGACTTTCTCGAAAAGCCCTTCAACCCCGACAAGATGACCGACCTCGCCAAGCGGGCGAGCCAGTCGCGGCGGATGACGCTCGACAACCGGGCGCTCAGGAAGGAGCTGTCGGACGGCTCGACGATCATGAAGAAGCTCATCGGCGCCTCGCCGGCGATGGAGCGGCTGCGCGAGGATATCCTCGATCTCGGCCAGGCCGACGGCCATGTGTTGATCGACGGCGAGACCGGGACCGGCAAGACGCTGGTGGCCCATGCCCTGCACGCGGTCGGCCCGCGCGCCGGCAAGAAGTTCTGCGTGATCTCCTGTGCCGCCTATTCCGAGGACCAGCTTGCCATGCGGCTCTTCGGGCCGATGGACGAGGGCGGCCAGATCCCGCTCGTCGAGGAGGCGCGCGGCGGCACGCTGGTGCTCGAGGACGTGGAGGCGCTGAGCCAGGGCCTTCAGGCGCGGCTCTTGACCTTCATCAACGATCAGGGGACCCCGGCCGAGACCCGGATCATCGCGATCTGCAACGATCACGAACAGGGCCGCACGGTCGAGGACGCGCTGCGCCCCGACCTCTATTACCGGCTCGCGGCGCTCAAGATCATGCTGCCGCCGCTGCGCCAGCGCGGCGAGGATATCCTCACGCTCTTCACCCGCCTCGCCGAGCAGTTCGCCGAGGAATACGGCTGCGACGCGCCGCAGGTGACGGCACAGGAAGCGGCCCAGCTTCTGCAGGCGCCGTGGCCCGGCAATGTCCGCCAGCTCATCAACGTCGCCGAGCGCGCGGTCCTGCAGAACCGCCGCGGCTCGGGCTCCATCGCCTCGCTCCTGATGTCCGAGAACGAGGAGGCGGGGCCGACGATGACCACCGAAGGCAAGCCCTTGAAGGATTATGTCGAAAGCTTCGAGAAGATGCTGATCGACAACACGATGCGGCGCCACAAGGGCTCCATCACCGCGGTGATGGAGGAACTGAGCCTGCCGCGCCGGACGCTGAACGAGAAGATGGCGAAGTATTCGCTGCAACGGTCCGATTACCTCTGACCCGGGAGGGGGGGCCGCAAGGTGGGTTCAAACCCACCTTGCGGGCCCGAAAGGCCAGTTCCTGCGAGGGTGTCGGCACGTCGGGGACAGGATGTAAGGTGGGTTTGAACCCACCCTGCCGGATGGCGCCGGACCGGGTGCGACAACTCCCGGCCAAATTGACCATTGTCATTGCCCGGCCTTCGCCGCTAAAGTCACCAAACGTCGTTCCTCGCGCATGGCGTGTGATGCGACCCATCAGAATTCTCTGCCGATCCGGTGTCCCGGCGATCATGCCCCGACAAGGGAAACGGCAGGCCGAATGGCCGCAAGGCCGCACTTACGCCCCTGTCCGTGACGCGGCCGGGGCCAGAAATGGACGCCGCGAGGCGTCCGGGACAGAACCGCGATGAAACGCGTGAGGACAGAGCAGCGGATCACAGGCAGGCCTTCGGCCGCCTCCGCTGCGTTTCCCGCGCCAACACTCGCCTCAGCAATTGACCGCGATATCGCGACCGGCCCGCAAGGATTCCGGCCGCGCAGCGCGTTCGGAAAGATTACATGGCCAAGAAAATGCTCATCGATGCCACCCACGCGGAGGAAACCCGCGTCGTGGTGGTCGACGGAAACAAGGTCGAGGAATTCGACTTCGAGACCGTCAACAAACGCCAGATCGCCGGCAACATCTATCTAGCGAAGATCACCCGGGTCGAACCCTCGCTCCAGGCGGCCTTCGTCGATTACGGCGGCAACCGCCACGGCTTCCTCGCCTTCTCGGAAATCCATCCCGACTACTACCAGATCCCCGTCGCCGACCGGCAGGCGCTTCTGGCCGAGGAGCGCGCCTATGCCGAGGCGCTCGAGGCCGAGGAGAACGGCGGCCGCCAGCGCCGGCGCGGCAGGCCGCAGTCCCGGGCCGAGAAGGCCCGGCGCGACGACGCGGTCGCGACCAGCGACGACATCCCCGGCATGACCCTGGTCGACCACGGCGACGAATCCGGGGACGAGGACGAGGCGCCGACCGTTGTCACCGCGGACGAGGCCGTGACCGGGGCCGGCCCCGCGCCCGAGCGCGAGGAGCCCTATGTCGCCGCCGACCACGCCTCCGACACCGACGACGACATCGAATCCGTCGCCGACGAGGATGTGAGCGAGGAGATCCGCCAGCCGCGGAAGCCGCGGCCGCGCAAGTACAAGATCCAGGAAGTGGTCAAGGTCCGGCAGATCATGCTGGTCCAGGTGGTCAAGGAAGAACGCGGCAACAAGGGTGCTGCGCTCACGACCTATCTCAGCCTCGCCGGCCGCTACTGCGTGCTGATGCCGAACACCGCGCGCGGCGGCGGCATCTCGCGCAAGATCACCAACGCCGCCGACCGCAAGAAGCTGAAGGAGATCGCGAACGAGATCGAGGTGCCGGACGGCGCCGGCCTCATCATCCGCACGGCGGGCAGCCAGCGGACCAAGTCCGAGATCAAGCGCGACTACGAATACCTCATGCGGCTCTGGGAACAGATCCGCGAGCTGACGCTGAAGTCGATCGCCCCGGCGCCGATCTACGAAGAGGGCGACCTCATCAAGCGCACGATCCGCGACCTTTACAACAAGGACATCGACGAGGTGCTCGTCGAGGGGATCGAGGGCTACCGCGCGGCCAAGGACTTCATGAAGATGATCATGCCGTCCCATGCCAAGAACGTGAAGCACTACCACGAGGGCCTGCCGCTCTTCGCCCGCTTCCAGGTCGAAAGCTACCTCGCGGCGATGTTCAACCCGACGGTGCAGCTGCGCTCCGGCGGCTATATCGTCATCGGCGTGACCGAGGCCTTGGTGGCCATCGACGTGAACTCGGGGCGCGCGACCAAGGAAGGCTCGATCGAGGAGACCGCGCTCAAGACCAACATCGAGGCCGCCGAAGAGGTGGCGCGCCAGTTGCGCCTGCGCGACCTTGCCGGCCTTATCGTCATCGACTTCATCGACATGGAGGAGCGGCGCAACAACGCCGCCGTCGAGAAGCGCCTGAAGGAAAAGCTGAAATCCGACCGGGCGCGGATCCAGGTCGGCCGCATCTCCGGCTTCGGCCTTCTGGAGATGAGCCGCCAGCGGCTGCGTCCCGGCATGATCGAGGCGACGACGGCGCCCTGCCCGCATTGCCACGGCACCGGGATCATCCGCTCCGACGACAGCCTCGCGCTGCAGATCCTGCGCCAGCTCGAGGAGGAGGGGACGCGCAAGCGTTCGCGTGAGGTGCTCCTGAAGGCGCCGGTCGCCGTCGTCAACTTCCTCATCAACCAGAAGCGCGAGCACATCGCCCAGATCGAGGCCCGCTACGGCATGGCGGTGCGGATCGAGGGCGATCCGGCGATGGTCAGCCCGGACTTCTCGATCGAGAAGTTCAAGACCGCGACCCGCAACGTGCCCGAAGCCGCGTCGCCCGTGGTCTCGGTCGATGCCTTGCGGATGGAAGAGCCGGAAGAGGACGAGGACGACATCGTCGATGAGGCCGAAGAGGCCGAGGTCGAAGCGGAAGCCGAAGCCGAAGCCGCGCCCGCCGCCGCGACGGGCGAGGCCGAGGGCGACCCCGGCAGGAGGAAGAAGCGCCGTCGCCGGCGGCGGCGGAAGCCCGGCAGCGGCGGACAGGCCGACGTTCCGGCGGATGCCGCTGACGAGGATCAGCCCGAGGCTGCCGTCGCGGACGAGCCGGCCGTGACCGAAGCCGTGCCCGCCGGGGAAGGCGCCGCGAAGCCGAAACGGACGCGGAGCCGCAGCCGCTCGAAGCCGCAGCCCGCCGAAGCCCCGGCCGAGGCCATGCCCGCCGCAGCCGAACCGGCACCGGCGGAGGTCGCGGCCGAGGCGGCGCCCGAGGCCCCGGCCGAGGCGGAAAAGCCGAAGCGCCGGACCGCGACGCGGAAGAAGCCCGTGACGGCCGAGGCGGCGCCCGAGCTTGCCGCGGAAAAACCGGCTCCGAAACCGCGCGCCACGCGGTCGCGGGCCAAGGCCAAGGCCGCCGACGCCCCGGAAGCCGCAGTCGAATCGGCAGTCGAAGCCGCAGTCGAAGCCGAAGCCG
>WOZM01000233.1:0-29165 GCA_011620265.1 Paracoccaceae bacterium | reverse complement strand
GGCACCCGCGACGGCGGCGCTCCAGCCCGATCCGGATCTCGGCGGAGAGCCCGAGACCGAGCCCGAGACCGAGGCCGAAGACGACTCGAAGCCCAAGCGCCGCGGATGGTGGTCGCTCGGCCGCTGAGCCGGAGACGGGACGAATGGATGAAGCCGGGCCTTCGGGCCCGGCTTTTCCTTTGGTCATGCCCCCGAAACCGTGCTGGTCTGACATGCGGGGACGAAGCGGGCGTTGGCACCGAGGCGTCCCCGGCCCGGACTGAGGGGCGAAGCCCGCCACGCCGATGTGACACCGCGTGACCCATTGCCCGCGTGACGCCGGGAGAGGCTTGCGCTAAGGCTTGGCCATGTTCGAGACAGGCATCATGGATGCGGGCTTCGCGCTCGCCGCGCTCATCGCGCTTCTGGCGGGGATTCTGTCGTTCCTCAGCCCCTGCGTGCTGCCGATCGTGCCGCCCTATCTCGCCTATATGGGCGGGATCAGCATGAGCGAGATGCAGGACGAACGTGCCGGGCGGCGGCGGACGCTGATGGCGGCGGGGTTCTTCGTCCTCGGGCTCTCGACGGTGTTTCTTTTCCTCGGCTTCACCGCCTCGGCCTTCGGGCAGTTCTTCCTGCGAAATCAGGACTGGTTCTCGACGCTCGCGGGCATCGTCGTGATGGTCTTCGGCGCGCATTTCCTCGGCGTCATCCGCATTCCCTTCCTCGACCGCGAGGCGCGGATCGACGCCGGCGATCAGGGCGGCTCGGCCTTCGGCGCCTATCTTCTCGGGCTTGCCTTCGCTTTCGGCTGGACGCCCTGCATCGGGCCGCAGCTCGGCATGATCCTGGCGCTTGCAGCACAGGACGGCTCGATCGCCCGTGGCACCGGGCTCCTCGGGGTCTATGCGATCGGGCTCGGCATTCCGTTCCTGCTGGTCGCGGCCTTCTTCCCGCGCCTCAAGGGCGCCATGGCCTTCCTCAAGCGCCACATGACCCGGATCGAGCGGATCATGGGGCTTCTGTTGTGGACCATCGGCCTGCTGATGCTCACCGGCGGGTTCAGCCAGTTCTCCTACTGGCTGCTGGAAACCTTCCCGGCCCTCGCCAGCCTCGGCTGACGCCGCTTATGGCGTTTCGGGTTTACGTTGAATCAGAATTCGAACTTTTCCTGTTCGAATTCCGATACTTGATATTTCCACATAAACCCGAAACGCTTTAGCTGCCGCAAGAGCCGGAGAGCTTCGCCAGCGCCGCGTCGCCTTCCTCCGCACTCATGTAGCGGCTCCAGCCCATCCGGTAGGCCAGGCCGTCACCGGCCTTGTTGACGAATTCCGCCAGCGTATCGCCCGAGGGGCCGAGGATCAGGAGCCGGCCGGAGTTTTCCTCCTCGACCATGACCCGCCCGTCCGGCAGCCGCTGGAAGAGACCCTCGAAGAGCGTCTTGACCTCCGGCTTCTCCATCGCGGCCGCCCAGGGATTGCCGGTCTCGCCGGTGTCGAAATCGTGGACCGTGATCTGGTTCGTCCCGTGCACGCGCGCGCCGGTGCCCTTGTCATAGGCGCGGTTGTTGAAGACCGCGATCCGGTGATCGTCGATGATATCGACATCGTGCTGGGCAAGCCACGGACCCTGCTGCTGCCAGACGATCTCGTCGGTCGAGGGCCGGTAGAGCATGATCATCGACAGATGGCGGAAGCTGAGGAAGAGATCGCCCTTCTTCCAGTAGGGACCGTCTTTCAGCACCGGCTCGATGTCGTTGATGTGGACGGGGTCCTTCTGGTAACGCCCGGCGGTAAAGAGCGCATACTCCATACCGTGCCGCAGGAGGATTTCCGCCGCCGAGATGTTTTCGAGCACAGTGCCGTCAGCGGCGACATGCGCAAGCGAGTCCTCAACGAAATCGGGCGCGATGCGGTCGATCTTGCTCGGCTCGACATAGGAGGGAATCCACCAGCCGCCGGCGCCGTCGCTTTCCGTCGAATGGTGGAACAGCAGGCCCGTCTGCCCCCAGAGTTTTTTCGAACAGGCATCGAGCGCGTAGAGGAAGGACTGGTGATCCTTGACGATCAATGCGCCGTTCCCGGACAGAATGGGGTGGATCGCGCGATAATGCCGGGTGTCCCAGTTGGTGTATTCGGCGATAAGCGATTCGCGCGGGGCGCCGGCCAGAAGCGTGTCGGCATCGGGCAACCACTCATGCTTCACCGCGCCGTCGGCGAGCGAAACCAGCTCCACCACATGCCGCGCGCGGTCGCCGTCATAGCGCGAGAGGAGCACGTAGCCGGGCTCCCGCACGGCCTCGGCGAAGGTCCAGCCCGCGGGCTTGTCGGCGAACCGGTCGGGCACGAAAGCGGCCATCGACAGGTCCTTCTGCAGGAGTTCCTTCACCGTGTCGGGGATTTCGGCGACGGCCAGCGCGGCTGGCCCGATCGGCCCGAACCGGCCGCTTTCGCGCTCTCCGTCCAGAACCGCGGTGCCGAAGCCGACGGCGGCCAGCGCGCCGATCAGAAAGAGGACGAGAACCACCCAGAACTCGACCTTCGCGAACAGCAATCTTTGCATCAAACCACCCAATAACAGCCCATTTTCCCCGTAAGGCCGACAGTATCACCGCCGCGCCGCCCGACAAAGCTGCAATCCGGGCAGGTATTACGGGCTTGTGCTAGGGATTCCGGGCATATGGGGCGCGATTCGTCTCGCAGGCTTTGGCAAGGCGCCGCTTGTCGTGCTAGCGTTTCCGGGGCGCCATTTGCGCCCCCGCCCTGAGCCGGCTGCGGTGGTGGCCGAAGGATATTTGAGAATGGATTTGATCGCCCCTTGCGCAAAGATGCATGCTGCGTTTTCCGCCCCCGGCCGTCATGGACCCGGCGCAGCCGAGGCCGCCGCGCCGGGCAGGGCCTCAGCCCGCCGTCCAGCGCAACTCGCCGTCGAGCTTGCCGCTCTCGACCAGTCCGCGCAGCACGTTCAGCCGGATGAAGCGCGATTCGCGGATCGCCTCGGCGCCGAGGTCGATCTGACGCAGCTCGTCGGCCAGCTCGCGCACCGCCGTGGCGAAATCCTTCTGCGGCTGATGGTTCGGGGCAAGCGACGCGAAGCGCGAGAAATCCACCCGGTAGGAGCGTTTGTCGGGTGCTGCATTGGTGTTGATCTCGACCGCGGCGCCGCCGAGAAGCTCCGCCACCTCGCGGGCGAGCTGGCCGACCTGCCAGGTCCAGGCCTGGCTGCCGACATTGACCTCGACCCTGCTGTCGCCGCCCCGCGTCACCGCCCATTCGATGGCGCGCGACATGTCCTCGACATGGATCAGCGGGCGCCAGGGGGTGCCGTCGGAAAGCACCTCGATCCTGCCGGTCCGCAGCGCGGTCGCGACGAAATCGTTGAGCACGAGGTCGAGCCGCAGCATCGGGCTTGCCCCGCAGGCGGTGGCGAAGCGCAGGCTGGTGATCATGAAATCGTCGGTGGCAAGCCCGCGCAGCCCTTCCTCGGTCGCGACCTTGGACTTCGCGTAGGCGGTCAAGGGGTTCAGCGTGTCGGTTTCTTTCCGCAAGGAATCCGATCCGGCACCGTACATCGAGCAGGACGAGGCGAAGACGAAGCGCCGGACGCCGGCCGCCCGTGCGGCCGTCGCGGCCTTCAGGACGGCCTTCGAGTTGATGTCGGCGGTGGCGTCCTCGAACTCCTTGCCGATCGGGTCGTTCGACACGGCGGCGAGGGCCACGACCGCGTCCATGCCCTTGAAATCGGCCTCGCTCAGGTCGCGCATGTCGGCGCGGCGCTGGCTGGTGAAGGCGGCGTCGGGAAATTTCGCGGCCTCGGAGCCGGCGAACCAGTTGGCGTCGATGCCGTGGACGCGGACGCCGGGCAGGGCGCGGGTCAGGTGGGTCGCGGCGACCGGGCCGATATAGCCGCGATGGCCGACAAGCAGAATGTTCATGTGCAAGCTCTTCCTTCTGAAATGCCGCCCGGACCGGGCCCCGGCCCCATCCCCGCTTCCCGGCGAAGGATGGCGGCGACGGCCGGCCGGCGGAGGTCTCTCCAGCGCCATAGCTGTAGCGAGACCAAGGGCTTTGTGCTACCCCGCAGCATGGGGATCAAGGGCGCCGGCGCGGGGTGGAACCGCTTCCCGTGGCGCGAGGGAGGGCGGTTGGACTCCGGTCCCGCGGATCAGCCCGTCAGGCGTGTGAAGGAGTCCAGATCATGAAATGCGTTCTGCTGGCCGGCGGGCTCGGCACCCGGCTTGCCGAGGAAACGGTGCGGATCCCGAAGCCGATGGTCGAGATCGGCGGCCGTCCGATCCTGTGGCACATCATGAAGATCTACGCCGCCCACGGCATCAACGACTTCGTCGTCTGCTGCGGCTACAAGGGCTATGTGATCAAGGAATATTTCGCCAACTACTACCTGCACGGCGCCGACGTCACCTTCGACCTGCGCCAGGGCACGACCGAGATCGTGAACAACCAGACCGAGCCGTGGCGGGTGACGCTGATCGACACCGGTCAGGAAAGCATGACTGGCGGGCGCCTGCGGCGTGTGATGCCCTACCTCAAGGACGAGGAGGCGTTCTGCATGACCTATGGCGACGGTGTCGGCAATATCGACGTGACGAGCCTCGTCGCCTTCCACAAGGCGCATGGCAAGATGGCGACGGTGACGGCGGTCCCGCCGGCGGCGCGGTTCGGCCGGCTCGACATCGCCGGCGGCCAGGTGCGGGAATTCTCCGAAAAGCCCGCCGATGACGGCGGCGTCATCAACGGCGGCTATTTCGTCCTCTCGCCCAAGGTCGCGAAATACCTCGAGGACGACGCCACCATCTGGGAACGCGCGCCGCTCATGGGCCTCGCGCGGGAGGGCGAGCTGATGGCCTACGAGCACAAGGGCTTCTGGCAGCCGATGGACACGATCCGCGAGAAGCAGGAGCTTGAGGCGCATTGGGATACGGGCAAAGCGCCGTGGAAGATTTGGTAAGGGCCGAGACCGCCCGTGAGACAGGAGAGTATCGCGTGACCAGTAACCCGAAATGCCGACATTGCGGCGCCGAGATGCCGTTGACCTTCGTCGATCTCGGCCTCTCGGCCGTGGCCAATTCCTATGTGCCGATGGACAAGGCCGGAGAGCCGGAACCGAAATACAGCCTGCACATTCGCGTCTGCGAGACCTGCTGGCTGGTGCAGGTGGACGAGGACGTGCCGCCGGAACGGATCTTCACCGGCGACTATGCCTATTTCTCCTCGTTCTCCGACAGCTGGCTCGCCCATGCCAGGGCCTATGCCGACATGGTGACGAAACGCTTCGGCCTCGGGCCGCGGAGTTTCGTGATCGAGATCGCCTCGAACGACGGCTACCTTCTGAAGAACTTCGTCGCCGCCGGCATCCCGGTCCTTGGCATCGAGCCTTCGGGCTCCGTCGCGGCCGCGGCCGAAAGGGCCGGGGTGCCGACGCTGGTCGAATTCTTCGGTGAACGCATCGCGAAGAAGCTTTACGACGAGGGCAAGCGGCCCGACCTCATCTGCTCGGCCAACGTCCTCGCCCATGTGCCCGACATCAACGACTTCGTCGCGGGCGTGGCGCGGCTCCTGACCGGCGACGCGGTCTATACGGTCGAGTTTCCGCATCTCCTGCGCCTGATCAGGGAGGTGCAGTTCGACACGATCTATCACGAGCACTATTCCTACCTGTCGCTTCTGGCCGTGGAAACGGTGTTCGCCTCCAGGGGCTTGCGGGTCTTCGACGTGGAAGAGCTGCCGACCCACGGCGGAAGCCTCCGGGTCTATGCCTGCCGGCAGGAGGCCTCCCACGCCGAATGCCCCGGCGTCGCCAGGGTGCGCGCCGACGAGACGGCCGCGAAGCTCGACAGCGCCGAGGGCTATGAAGGCTTTTCCGAACGGGTGGAGGCCGTCCGCGACGGGCTTCTCGACTTCCTCACGAAGGCCAAGGCGCAAGGCAAGCTCGTCGCCGCCTATGGCGCGGCCGCGAAGGGCAACACGCTTCTGAACTACTGCCAGATCGGCCCCGACCTCGTCGCCTATTGCGTCGACCGCAATCCGGCCAAGCAGAACACGCTCCTGCCCGGCAGCCGCATCCCGGTCTTCGACGTGGACGAGCTCAGGAAACGCCAGCCCGATTTCGTGCTGATCCTGCCGTGGAACCTCAAGGCCGAGGTGATCCGGCAACTGTCCGACCTCCGCGATGGCGGCACCCGCTTCGTGACCGCGGTCCCCGCGATCTCCGTGACCGCATGAGCGCCGGGCGCGTCCTTCTCACCGGCGGGTCCGGGCTGATCGGGCGCCATGTCGGCGCGGCGCTCCGGGCGCGCGACTACGAGGTCGTGGCGGTCTCGCGCCGGCCCGGCTGCATGACCGGCGATCTCCTTGCCGATCCCGAGGGGATCGTCGTCCGTGCCGAGGCGGATCACCTCATCCACCTCGCCTGGCATGACGGGCCGGACCGCTGGAGCGCGCCGGAAAATCTCGACTGGGTGGGGGCGAGCCTCCGGCTCCTGCGCGCCTTCGCGGAAGCCGGCGGCACCCGTGCGGTGATGGTGGGAAGCTGCGCCGAATACGACTGGTCGGGCGGGCACCTGTCCGAGACGACGCCGCTTAAACCCGCGACCCTCTACGGTGCGGCCAAGGCCGCGACCGCGATGGCGTCGCTGGCCGGGGCCGGGGCGATCGGCCTCTCGCTCGCCTGGGCGCGGCCGTTCTTCTGCTACGGGCCGGGCGAACCGAAGGGCCGGCTTTTCGGCGACATCATCAAGGGGCTCGCGGCGGGTCAGGCGGTGGACTGCACCGACGGCCTGCAACGCCGCGACTTCCTCCATGCCGAAGATATCGCCGGGGCCCTCGTCCGGCTTCTGGGAAGCGGGACGGAAGGCGCGGTGAATATCGGCTCCGGCCATGCCGTCGCCGTCAGGGACATGATTTCCACGCTCGCCCGCGACATGGGGCGCGCGGACCTCATCCGCTTCGGCGCGCGGCCGCGGCCCGCGGGCGACCCGGCGCTGATCGAGGCCGACGTGACGCGGCTTCGCGAGGAGGTCGGCTTCCGCCCCCGCTATGACATGGAGACCGGCATCCGCGCGGTCCTCGAAGCCGAGGGGGTGATCCGGTGATCGTCGCGCTGCGGTCCCGCCCCGAGCTCTGGCGGTTCGTGAAGTTCCTCGTCGTCGGCGTCGCCAACACCGCCTTCGGTTTCGCGGTCTACGCGGTGCTGCTCCGGCTCTTCGGGCTGCCCTGGCAATGGGCGCTCGCCCTGTCCTACGTGCTCGGGGTGCTGTGGAACTTCGGCACCCATGGCCGCATCGTCTTCGGCACGCAAGGATTCCGCCGCCTGCCGGCCTATGTGCTGGCCTATGTGGCACTCTTCTTTCTCAACAAATGGGTGCTCCGGGCCGCCATCGGCGCCGGCCTCTCGGAGCTCTGGGCGCAGGCGCTTCTCGTCTTCCCGATGGCGATGGTGGCCTTCGTCTTCGTCTCGCTCGCCCTGACCGGACGCCTGCCTTTCGCAAGGGGATCCTCATGACGCTTGCCGATACCCGCGCCGATCCCGCGCCGCGCGCGATGCTGGTCCTCGGCCTCGTCGTGCTGGTCGCGGCGGCGGTGACGCTCGCCGGGCTGCCGGTGTTGCGCGACACGCTGATGCAGTGGGATCTCGGCCTCGGAGACAGCCCGTATTTCCTGCCCGGCCATGCGCTGCAACTCTACCTCGTCACCCCCGCGACGACGCTCGCGACGAGCGTCTTTCTCCTCGCCCCCGGCCTCGTCCTCGCGGCGGTCTTCGGGCGCGAGAAGCATGTCGCCGCCTGGCTCGTCTCGGGCCTGACGATCGCGATCCTCGTCCATATCGGCGTCACGACGGTCTTCCAGCTCGCGACCGGCATCACGGCGAAGGGCACGGGCTATTTCTGGCTGATCCTCGCGCTGAACCTCGGCTGCCTCGGCATCGCCGGCCTCCGGCTCTCCACCGGCCGGCAGCACCGGCTGCGGCTTCAGGGGCAGGGGGCCGACCTCTGGGTGGCGCTCGGCCTCTTCTGGCTCTGCCTCGTCCTCTTCGCGCCGAAATTCTACTGGGAGAATTTCACCGGCGACGGGTCCGGCTCCCTGCAATTCGCCCGGCTCTACATCGCCAAGCTCTGGCCGTTCTGGACGGCGGAGGCCGGGCCGATCCGCAACGCGCCGGGCCTGACGATGGTCCTCTTCGTCATCCCCGAAAGCTGGTTCGTCCGGCTCTGGGGCGAATGGGAATTCTCGGTCCGCGCGCCCTTGCTGATGTATCTCGCGCTCCTCTACCCGGTGCTGACCCAGCTCATCCGCACCGGGCGCGAGGCGATGCCCGCGCTTCGCCCCGCCGATCACGCGCTGATCGTCGCGGCGCTTCTGACCTACATCATCGCCAACGTCTATTCCGGCGGCTACCACGTCTATTTCGGCGACAGCCCGATGCCCGCCGCGCGCGAGACCCTGTCGCTCGTCTGCTTTCTCGGCTACGCGCTCTTCTTCGTCGAGGACCGGCGCTGGCTGATGCTGGCGACCGGGGTGATGACGCATCTCGTGATCCCGACGGGCGGGCTCTGGCTTCTCCTGTGGCCGGCCGCCGTCTTCCTGACCTTCCGGCCGATCCCCTGGGCGCGGCTCTTCGTCGCCGCCGGCATCGTCGGCGTCGCGGGCTTCATCTCGGTCGTGCTGCCGAAGCTCATCGCGATGATCGGCCTGCCATTCCCCGGCGACGAATTCGGCGCCGGCAACATCATCACGCGCCTGCGCTTCGTGACCTTCGCCGACTGGGAGCGTTTTGCCTTCTGGGCCGTGCCCGCCGGCATCCTGCCCACGCTCTTCCTCCTGACCTGGCCAAGGCAGGACCGGATCGCCCGGGCGCTGACGCTCGTGACGCTCGGCTATTTCCTCTTCTTCCATCTCCAGGCCTACCGGGTGCTCCTGCACCACTTCATCCCGGCGATGATCCCGCCTCTGGTGGTGATGTACCGGTCGGATCTCTGGAGCCGCCATCAGCCCGCGCTTCGCGCCGTCGCGGCGGTGCTCGTCGCGCTCTCGGTCTGGCTCTCCTGGCCGCGCGAGATGAAGATGCACGGGTTCGAGCGGGTCATCGGCCAGCATGTCGCGACCGAAGGCCCGATCTTCGAACGGGCGGAGCGCGGCGACGGCGACCGCTTCCGCGGCTTCGACGAAAAGGCGCTCGACATCGCCCATGTCCTTCTCGGCAACCTCTTCAAGATGACCTATGGCGAGGACGACCCGAAGCAGCGCTATTACGGCGCGCCGCTGGTCTGGTGGTACTATTCGGAATTCGAGCGGCCCGAGGGGCAGGCGGTCAACTACGTGCTGAAACCGCTCGATCAGGCGACGGAGGCCGACGGCACGCTTTTCGACGAAAAGGACGGCTACGGGCTCTATATCCGCGACATGGCGCTTTACGAATCCCATGCGGCGACGAAGCTTCCCGTCGATACCGGCGCCGCGATCTACATCACGCCCCGGACGGTGATCTACGGCCACGGCGCGAAGCGCGGCGAGCGCTTCGTCTTCGACATCGTGCCGCCGATCAAGCGGATGCTGGGGATCAAGGGGGAATGAGCGGGCCAGCGCGGCCCTCCGTCCCAAACCGGATGCAAGACAACAGGCAGGACTGATGGACAAGGCGAAACTCTTCTTCCTCCTCGGCGCCGGCGTGCTGGTGCTCGGTGGCACCTTCACCGCCGGGCTCTACTCGGCGGTGCGCGAGAACAAGGCCTACGACCTCGTCTGGGGCACGCTCGACGAGGCGAAGACGCTTTACGAGGAACTGCCGAACCTGCGCGGCACGGAGCCCGTGCATTTCCTCCGGCCCGCGCGCTACGAGGGGCAGGGCGTCACGGTGAACACGTCCGGCAAGGACGACCTCATCCTCCTGTCGGGCTTCATCGACGGCAACAACCGCGCCCGGCTCATCCGCCGCGACGGCACCGTGGTGAACGACTGGGAACTGAGCGCCAAGGCGCTCTTCCCCGACGCGAGCTTCTTTCGCGACACCCCCGCGACCGACTGGAACGCGATCACCCACGGCACGATCATCACGCCCGGGGGCGACATCGTCTTTTCCTTCGAAAGCGGCGGCATGGCGCGGCTCGACCGCTGCGGCAAGCCGGTCTGGACGACGCCCGGCCTCGTCAACCACCACTCGCCGAACTGGCTCGAGGATGGCGGCGTGGTGATCTCGGGCGGCCGCTACATCGACAAGCAGGACCGCGACATCCCCTGGCCCTTCTCCGGTCCCTACTGGGAAGACCTCGTCTTCAAATACGACGCGGACGGCCGGAAGGTCTTCGAGAAGGCCCTGACCGAGCTGATGATCGAGAACGGGATGGAGGCGGTCCTGACCTCAACCGGCTTCTTCAAGACCCGCGTCGGCGGCGAGTTCCACCTCAACGAGGTCGAGGAACTTCCCGCCGCGATCGCGCCGGATTTCCCGATGTTCGAGGCGGGCGACCTGATGCTGTCGCTCCGGAACCGCAACATGATCGTGGTGACCGATCCGCAGGTGACGAGGATCAAGTGGTGGAAGATCGGCCCCTTCCTGCGCCAGCACGATCCCGACTGGCAGGCGGGCGGCACGATCACCGTCTTCGACAACCATTCCGACGAAAGCCTCGACGGCGCCCGCGCCGGCGGCAGCCGGATCTGGCGGATCGCCCCGGTCTCGGGGCGGACCGATCTGGTCTATGGCGGCCGCGACGGCGAACGGATGTATTCGCCCGAACGCTCCACCCACCAGATGCAGCCCGACGGCAATGTCGTGGTGACCGAGGCGCAGTCGGGCCGCGCCTTCGAGGCGACGCCAGCGGGCGAGATCGTCTGGGAATATCTCAACCGCTACGACGCGGATCGCGTCACCTGGCTCCACGACGCCGAGGCCTTCGCGCCGTCCTTCTTCACGGTGACGGACTGGAGCTGCAACTGAGCGGCCTCCGGGTAAGGTGGGTTCAAACCCACCTTACGACAGCCGACTTGCGCGGATTGGGTCAATTCCTTCCTCGCCCGTAAGGTGGGTTCAAACCCACCTTACCCCGCCAGTCAGGCCGGCGGCCGGCGATCGGTCCAGCCGGAATCGTAGTGGATGACCTCCCGCCCCGGGAAGGCCGCGCGCAGCGCCTCCTCGTCGAGGGTGCCGGTATCGTGCAGGAAGATCGGCCCCGGTCCCGAAAGCCAGGGATCGTTCAGGATGAAGGCCGAGCCTTCGTCGCCGGACGGCGCGAGGATCACCACCGCGTTGCCGAACTCTCCGGTCCGCGCCGCCGCGCGGGTGTTCGCGTGAAAATTGCCGTATTCGTAGTATTTCACCACCCCGCGCCAGGGCGTGAAGACCAGAAGTCCGAAGAGGCAGCAGAGCCCGAGGATGGAATCGATGCGGACGAAGCTCATCCCGTCCCTCCCCGGAAACCGGGCGCGGAGCGCGTCGTAGCCACGGGCGGAGAGGTAAAGCAGCGGGAAGGCCGCGAGGAACCAGTAGCGCGGCCCGAAATAGTAGCTGTCGGCGAACCAGTAGAACGCCATCGCCAGCACCAACGCCGCGATCACCGCCACCATCACCCAGTCGAAAGCCAGCTTCTGCCCCTGCCAGAGGAAGAAGGCGAAGACCAGCGCCAAGGACCCGATCGACCAGCCGAGAAGCTCGAATTGCAGGCTCGCGGTCAGGTTGACCGTGTTCAGCACCGCCTCGAGGGCCCCGTGCCCCACCCAGAGGTCGAGCATCTGCCAGCCCCCCGGCGGTCCGATCTCGGGCCCGAAGCCGTAGGCATTGGCCCCGTCCCCCCAGTGAAGGTCGAGATAGTCGCCAAGTGCCAGCCGCAGCGGCGACCCCGTCATCTGGTAGTTGTGCAAGAGCAGCAGGGACCCCGTCGCCACGCAACCCGCCGCGAAAAGCCCCGCGCGGCGCGGCGATCCCCCCGGCCCGGCGAGGACCCAGAGCCCGGTCAGCCCGCCGATCACCAGCCCGTCGAGCGGCCGGGCCGCGAAGATCCAGCCCATCGCGAGCCCGGCCAGCACCAGTCGCCGCCGCTCCCGCCCGCTCGCGGCCCGCGCCCGGAGCACCATCCACCAGCCGAAGAGCATCAGCGTCAGCGTCAGCGTATGGGGCATCAGCGAGGCGGCGGCGGCCAGCAACCAGGGCGAGGAGGCCATCATCAGCGCCACCAGATCGGCCTGGTCGCGGCCGACCTTCCTCAGCGCGATGTCATAGGCCAGAAGCACCGAGATCCCGGCAAGGATCGGGTTCAGCAGCCACGGCAGCCCCAGGGCCACGAACGGCGCCAGCGCCAGCGGCCAGCCCGGCACCGAGGTCGAGAACCAGCGCCCGTCCCGGATGTCGAGAAGGTAGTAGTCGAGCCCGGCCATGGCCGCCTCCGGCGGGGCAGGCACAGTCAGCGCGCCGCCGGCGAAGGTGCGGGCCTGGAAGAGATAGGCGACCTCGTCCTCGACATGCGGCAGATGCTCGAACGCGAAATGCCCGAGCGCGAGGCTCGCAAGCACGGTGAAGGTCGCCGGCACGATCGGCGAGAGGCGGTGCAGCCCGCTGATCGGGCTCCTGACCTGGCTCATCGCCACCAGCACGGAGAGGTGCAGCACGATCAGCGCAGCACCGACGACGACATGGGCGAGCCAGGCCACCGCCGCGCCGCGCCAGACATAGTTGAGAACCGGGTTGCAGAAGGCGAAGCTGAGGCCAAGGAAGATCGCGATCCGGCCCCGGCCGAGCCGCGCCCCGGCCTCCGCCACCAGCCGTCCGAAGCCAAGCCGCGACAGCGCCGCCAGCGCCACGGCCGCCTCCACCGCCATCACCGCGACCATGAGCCATTCCCGGCCGCTCTGCGGCTTGAGATGCAGGGCAGGGAACCACAAGGGCTCGGTCATGTAGATCTGCGCGGCCCCGCCGGTCACGAAGACGAAGCCGAGCACCCCGAACCAGCCCGCGCCGCGCCTGAGCGACAGGCCGAGCACGAGAAGCGCCAGCGCCAGCACCGACAGCGCCCAGCGGTCGAGTGGCTCGAGGATCGCGCCCGTTCCCGTCATCACCCTCGGCGCGAACAGGGCCGCGGCGAATACGGCGAAGGCGGCGAGAACCGCGAGCGGTCCGACCAGCCCGGAACGATAGGCCGGGGTCGCGGTCATGCTTTATGGGCAGCCAGCGAGGTGACGCGGTCGGTGCCGGCCTTCCGCGCCGCCGGGGTGCCGTTTCCGGCGATGTTGATCAGCTCGCTCTCGATCACCGTCGGGCCGCCGCGCACCTGATTGTGGATCGCGGTGATATATTCGCCGAGCATCCCGATGAAGAGAAGCTGGATCCCGGAGAGGAAGAACAGCGCGACGATGATCGTCGTCGTCCCGCGCGGCGCGTCGCCGATGCCGAGGAACCAGGCGAAGACCGAGAAGACCGAGAACAGGATCGACAGGACCGCGATGCCGACGCCGACGAAGGTGCAGAACCGCATCGGCGCCTTGGTGAAGGCGAAGATCGCGTTCAGCGCCTGGTCGATCAGCATCATCAGGTTGTGCTTCGACACGCCGCGCTTGCGCGCCTTCCAGGTATAGGGAATGATGACCTTCTTGAACCCGACCGAGGCAATGATGCCACGGATATAGGGGTAGTGGTCGTTATGGCTGAGGACCGCGTCGAGCACCTTGCGGTCGACAAGCTGGAACTCGCCCACGTCGGGCGACAGTTCGAAATCGGACAGCCAGTTGACGATCCGGTAGAAGGCCTTGCGCGCAGTGCGCAACATGAAGCCTTCCTCGCGCGTTGACCGCGCGCCCGCCACCACGTCGTAGCCGGTTTCCCAAAGTTTCACGAATTCCGGCAGATGCTCTGGCGGGTCCTGCAGATCGACCGGCAACATGCAGAGCGTCGCGTCCCCGGTGGAATGCCGGAGCCCGTTGAAGGTGGACCTGTAGACGCCGAAATTGCGGGAATTGACGATGACCTTGACCGAGGGATCCTTGGCCGCGATGCCGCGCAGGATCTCGACCGTGCGGTCGGAGGAGGCGTTGTCGACGAAGATGTGCTCGCGCTCGTAGCCCGGCAGGTCGCGGTCGAAGATCGCCTTCACCGTCTCGTAACAGGTCTCGACGTTGTCTTCTTCATTGTAGCAGGGTGAAACGACAGTAATCTTCTTCATGGCGCTGAAATCCGGTGATTGGCTCTGACCGTTGGCTCAAATGAGGCGAGCATCCCCTTCCGCCACGGCGGTGCCCTCGACTCAACGTGTTAGCAGTCTACCGCAACTTGTGCAGTCCCAAAGAATAATTCGCGCCGGAACCGTGGGTCGGTGGCCATGGGACGAACGAAATCCGGCGCCGCGGGGCGGATTGTGGAGGATTGCGGAACAAGTGAAGCGCGACGGTCGCGGTTGCGAAAAAGGCCAAACTTCTTTCGTTTTTCGTGAAATCACCGCCCGCGCCCCGGATATAGTCAGGCGAAACGAAGGAGGATCGCAATGCCGCTCGCCATGAACAGGGAGGTCTTCATCACCTGCGCCGTGACCGGATCGGGCGGGACACAGGAGCGCAGCCCGCATGTGCCGCGCTCGCCCCGCGAGATCGCCGAAAGCGCCATCGCCGCCGCCAGGGCGGGGGCCGCCATCGTCCATTGCCACGTGCGCGACCCGGAAACCGGCAAGCCCTCGCGCGATCCGAAATATTACCGCGAGGTGACGGAGCGGATCCGCGATTCGGCGACCGACGTGGTCCTGAACCTCACCGCCGGGATGGGCGGCGACATCATGTTCGGCGGGGTGGAATCGCCCCTTCCGCCCATCGCCGGCACCGACATGGTCGGCGCCACCGAGCGTCTGGTCCATGTCGCCGACTGCCTGCCCGAGATCTGCACCCTCGACTGCGGCACGATGAACTTCGCCGAGGCCGACTACGTGATGACCAACACGCCGGGAATGCTCCGCGCGATGGGCCGGATGATGACCGAGCTCGGCGTCTGCCCCGAGATCGAGGCCTTCGACACCGGCCACCTCTGGTTCGCGAAGGAACTGGTGAAGGAAGGCGTGCTGACATCGCCCGCCTTGGTCCAGCTTTGCATGGGCGTGCCCTGGGGCGCGCCCAATGACCTCAACACCTTCATGGCGATGGTCAATAACGTGCCGTCGGACTGGAACTGGTCGGCCTTCTCGCTGGGGCGCGACCAGATGCCCTATGTCGCGGCATCGGTCCTCGCCGGCGGCAATGTCCGCGTCGGGCTCGAGGATAACCTCTGGCTCGGCAAGGGCCAGCTCGCCACCAACGCCCAGCTCGTCGAGCGCGCGGCGACGATCGTCGAGAATCTCGGCGCAAGGGTGATCGGGCCGGACGAGGTGCGGGCGAAGCTCGGGCTGACCAAGCGGGCGCCGAAGGCGCGCTGAGCGAAAGAGCGCGTGTAGCTACGGAAAACCTACGCCGTTGCGACGCGGAAACGACGGAAACCATACGCCCCCTGACAGGCCGGGCGACGAAGGGAGAGGCGCCATGACGCGCAAGGCATCCATCATCGGCGGGGGCGTGATCGGCGGCGGCTGGGCCGCGCGGTTCCTTCTGAACGGCTGGGACGTGGCGGTCTTCGATCCCGACCCGGAGGCCGAACGCAAGATCGGCGAGGTGCTGGCCAATGCCCGCGCAGCACTGCCGGCGCTCTCGGACGTGCCGATGCCCGCCGAGGGACGGCTGAGCCTCGTGCCGACGATCTCCGAGGCGGTGGCAGGCGCGGAATGGATCACCGAGGCGGTGCCCGAACGGCTGGAATTGAAGCGCAAGGTCTACCAGGAGATCCAGGAAACCGCCGCGCCGGGCACGATCATCGCGTCCTCGACCTCGGGCTTCCGGCCCACGGAACTGAAGGGCTGCGCCACCCGGCCCGACGAGATCATCGTCGCCCATCCGTTCAACCCGGTCTATCTGCTGCCGCTGGTCGAGGTCGTGCCCGGCGAAAGCTCGGCCGAAATTCTCGAAAATGCAATGGAAACAATGTGGTCCATCGGCATGTTCCCGCTTCATGTGAGGAAGGAGATCGACGCCCATATCGCCGACCGCTTCCTCGAGGCGGTCTGGCGCGAGGCGCTCTGGCTCGTCAAGGACGGCATCGCGACGACCGAGGAGATCGACGAGGCGATCCGCATGGGCTTCGGCCTGCGCTGGGGCCAGATGGGGCTTTTCGAGACCTACCGGGTGGCGGGCGGCGAGGCCGGCATGAAGCATTTCATGGCCCAGTTCGGTCCCTGCCTGAAATGGCCCTGGACCAGGCTCACCGACGTGCCCGACTTCACCGACGAGCTTGTCGACCTCATCGCCGGCCAGTCCGACGCGCAGTCGGGCAAGTACACGATCCGCGAGCTTGAGCGCATCCGCGATTCGAACCTCATCGGCTTCCTGCGGGCGCTGAAGGACCGCAACTGGGGCGCCGGCAAGGTGCTGCGCGACCATGACGAACGCCGCCGCGCGGCCTTCCACGACGGGGCCGGGACCGGCGAGGGCGCGCCGCCGGTGATGGCGCATATGCAGGTCCTGCCGGGCTGGATCGACTATAACGGCCACATGACAGAAAGCCGGTATCTCTTCGCTGCATCAGAGACTTCCGACGCCTTCCTCAGGCTCATCGGCGCCGGTATGGACTATGTCGCCGCCGGCCACAGCTACTACACCGCCGAGACCCATATCCTGCATCTCGGCGAGGCGAAGCTCGGCGACCGGCTGACCGGCACGCTGCAAGTGCTGAGTTCGGACGAAAAGCGCATCCACGCCTTCATCCGCATCGAGCGCGGCGATGAGGTGGTGGCGAGCCTCGAACAGATGTTCCTTCATGTCGACATGAAGGCCGGCCGCGCCTGTCCGGCCGCGCCCGACGTGCTCGCGCGCCTCGCGCCCATAGCCGAGGCCCACAGGGCGCTGCCCCGGCCCGACGCGGCAGGGCGCCATGTCGGGCAACGGAAATCATGACCCGCGTCCTCATCACCGCCGGCACCGCCCCAGGCCGGCTTTCCGACCCCGGGGACATCGCCGACATGGCGGTCTTCCTTGCCTCCGACGGCGCCCGCATGGTCTCCGGCCAGGTGCTGACCGTCGACGGCTTCACCATCAATCCCGACCCCAAGGTGTAAGACATGGATTTCGGCCTGAGCGATGAACAAAGGATGATCGTCGAGACGACGCGCGCCTTCGTCGAGAACGAGCTCTATCCGCACGAAGCCGAGGTCGAGCGCAGCGGCCATCTTCGCATGGATCTGATAAAGGAGTTGCAGGCCAAGGCGATAGAGGCCGGTCTTTACGCAGCCAACATGCCCGAGGAGGTCGGCGGCGCCGGTCTCGATACGCTGACCTGGCTGCTCTATGAGAAAGAGCTCGGCCGCACCAACTACGCGCTCCACTGGACCTGCGTCGCGCGGCCCTCGAACATCCTTCTGGCCGGCACGGAAGAGCAGAAAGAGCGTTATCTCTACCCCTGCATCCGCGGCGAGAAATGGGACTGCCTCGCGATGACCGAACCCGGCGCGGGCTCCGACTTGCGCGGCATGAAGGCCTCGGCGCGCGCGGACGGGGACGACTTTGTCCTGAACGGCACCAAGCACTTCATCTCCCACGCCGACATCGCCGATTTCGCCATCGCCTTCATGGCCACGGGCGAGCAGGAGACGCCGCGCGGGCCGAAGAAGAAGATCACCGCCTTCTTCGTCGACAAGGGCACGAAGGGCTTTTCGGTGCGCGAGGGCTACCGCAACGTGTCGCATCGCGGCTACACCAACGCGGTTCTCGAGTTCGACGAGTGCCGGCTGCCGAAGTCGGCGATCCTCGGCGAGGTGCACGAGGGTTTCGAGGTCGCGAATACCTGGCTCGGCGCCACCCGGCTCCAGGTCGCCTCCACCTGCCTCGGCCGCGCCGAACGGGCGCTTGCCCATGCGCTGGCTTACGCGGCGGAACGCGAACAGTTCGGCCAGAAGATCGGCAAGTTCCAGGGAATATCCTTCAAGCTTGCGGACATGGCGATGGAACTTAAAGCAGCGGAGCTCCTCACCCGCGAGGCCGCGTGGAAGTTCGACCAGGGCAGCGTGACCGAGGCCGACATGTCGATGGCCAAGCTCAAGGCGACCGAGGTTCTGGCCTTCATCGCCGACGAGGCGATCCAGATCCACGGCGGCATGGGGCTGATGGACGAATTGCCCCTCGAACGGATCTGGCGCGATGCGAGGGTCGAGCGGATCTGGGAGGGCACATCCGAAATCCAGCGCCACATCATCAGCCGCGAGCTTCTGCGGCCGCTCGGCGCATAGACTTTCTTGCCTCCGGCGGAGGTATTTCGAAACAGAAGACGTAACGGTTCGTTAATCATGACGCGACAGGATGGCAATGCGGTACAGGCGGAGGCGCCGATGACCGCAACAGGAGAAGGCGCTCTGTCCCCGCATCGGGGGCGGAGCGTTTCGCCTTTCTTCTGTTCGAAAATACCTCGGGGGTCCGGGGGCGGCGCCCCCGGCCTTGGCGACAGGAACGGGGGCCGATCATGAGCCGCGACCTCTCCCGCCTTCTCCGTCCCGGTTCGATCGCCGTCATGGGCTCGGTCTGGGCCGAGAACGTCATCGCCCAGTGTCGCAAGATGGGCTTCGCCGGCCCGGTCTGGCCCGTCCATCCGACGAAGGCGGAGATCGGCGGGCTCAGGGCCTATCGGACCCTCGCGGAGCTTCCCGGTGCCCCCGACGCGACCTTCATCGGCGTCAACCGCCATGCCACGGTCGAGGTGGTGGGCGCGCTTGCCGCGAAGGGCGCGGGCGGGGCGATCTGCTTCGCCTCCGGCTGGACCGAGGCGGGGGAGCCCGACCTCCAGAACCGGCTCGTCGCGGCGGCGGGTTCGATGCCGATCCTCGGGCCGAACTGCTACGGGGTCATCAACTACCTCGACGGCGCGCTGCTTTGGCCAGACCAGCATGGCGGCCGGCGGGTGGAGCGGGGCGTGGCGCTCCTCAGCCAGTCCTCCAACATCGTCATCAACCTCACGATGCAGGCGCGGGGCCTGCCGGTGGCCTATGTCGCCTGCCTCGGCAATGCCGCGCAGATCGGCCTCGCCGAGCTTGCCGGCGCGCTCTTGTCCGACGACCGGGTGACGGCGATCGGCATGTATGTCGAAGGCATCGACGACGCGCCCGCCCTCGCCGCCCTGACCGAAGCGGCGCGAACGGCCGGAAAGGGTGTCGTCTGCCTCAAATCCGGCAAGACCGAGGCCTCGCGGATCGCCGCCGCCTCGCATACCGCGTCCCTTGCGGGCGGCGGCGCGGCCTCCTCCGCCTTCCTGCGGCAAGCGGGCGTGGCGGAGGTGAATACCCTCCCGGAACTGCTTGAAACGCTGAAGATCTTCCATGTCCACGGGCCCCGGATCGGGCCGCGCCTTTGCTCGCTATCCTGTTCCGGCGGCGAGGCGGGGCTGGTCTCCGACCTCGCGGCGCCGCACGGGCTCGGCTTCCCGCCGCCGACGGCGGCGCAGCGCCGGACGCTCGGCGAGATCCTCGGGCCGATCGTCACCATCGCCAATCCGCTCGACTACCACACCTTCATCTGGGGCGACGGGCCGCGCACGACGGATGTCTTCACCGCGATGCTTGCCGGCTACGATGCCGGGATCTTCGTGATCGACCCGCCGCGGCCCGACCGCTGCGATCCGTCCTCGTTCCAGCCCGCGCTCGAGGCCATCGCCGCCGCCGGCCGGGCGACCGGCAAGCCGGCCTTTCCGGTGGCCTCGCTGCCGGAGAATTTCGACGAGGAGCGCGCGGTCGCGCTGATCGAGGAGGGGATCGCGCCGCTGATGGGGCTGGAGACCGCGCTCGGAGCGCTGAAGGCCGCGCAGACCGGACCGGGGCGGCCGGGCTGGCGGCCGGCGCCCGCGCTCGACCCGCGCGCCAGCCGGCTTCTGGACGAGGCGGAGGGCAAGCGGCTTCTCGATGCCGCCGCCGTGCCGATCCCGCGCGGCGTGATCGGGGCGACCCTTGCGGAGGCGGCGGCCAGGGCGGCGGGGCTGACGCCGCCCCTCGCGCTCAAGGGCCTCGGCTTTGCGCACAAGACCGAGGCGGGCGCGGTGCGGCTCGGGCTTGCGGGCCTTGACGGACAGACGGAGATGCCGGGGGCGACGGGCTATCTGGTGGAAGAGATGGTGGCGGGAACGGTCGCCGAGATCCTGCTCGGGCTTCGGCGCGACCCGGTCTATGGCGTCACGCTGACGCTCGGGCTTGGCGGGGTGACGGCGGAGGTCCTGGCCGATACGGTGACGCTGGTCCTGCCGGTCGGCGAGGACGAGGTTCTTGCGGCCATGCGGCGGCTGAGACTGTGGCCGCTCCTGGACGGCTATCGCGGCCGGACGAAGGCGGACATGGCGGCGGTAGCGGGGATCGCGGTCAGGCTGGGGCATCTGATGCTCGACCGGCCGGACCTGGAGGAAATCGAGATCAACCCGATCCTCGTCCGGGAAACCGGCGCGGTCGCGGTCGATGCGCTGATACGGGAGGCGGTGTGATGGCGAAGATGCAGATGCGGACCGAGGGGCCGATCCGGACAAGGGCCGAGGGCGGGATCCTCGAGGTGACGCTCGACCGGCCGAAGGCCAATGCGATCGATCTCGTGACGAGCCGGATCATGGGGCTGACCTTCCGCGACTTCCGCGACGACGACGGGCTGCGCGTCGCGATCCTGCGCGCCGAGGGCGACAAGTTCTTCTGCCCCGGATGGGACCTGAAGGCCGCCGCCGGCGGCGACGCGGTCGACGGCGACTACGGGGTAGGGGGGTTCGGCGGCTTGCAGGAGTTGCCGAACCTCAACAAGCCGGTGATCGCGGCGGTGAACGGGATCTGCTGCGGCGGCGGGCTGGAACTGGCATTGTCCGCCGACCTCATCCTTGCCTCGGACAACGCCACCTTCGCGCTGCCGGAGATCCGCTCGGGAACGGTGGCCGATGCCGCCTCGATCAAGCTGCCGAAGCGCATCCCCTATCATGTCGCGATGGACCTTCTTCTGACCGGGCGCTGGTTCGACGCGGAAGAGGCGCTGCGCTGGGGGCTCCTGAAGGAGATCACTTCGCGGGCCGATCTCTTGCCGAAGGCCTGGGATCTCGCGCGGCTTCTCGAAAGCGGGCCGCCCTTGGTCTATGCCGCGATCAAGGAAGTGGTGCGCGAGGCCGAGGACATGCGCTTCCAGGACGCGCTGAACCGGACCACCAAGCGCCAGATGGCGACGGTGGACCGGCTCTATTCCTCGGAAGATCAGCTCGAGGGCGCCCGCGCCTTTGCCGAGAAGCGCGATCCGGTGTGGAAGGGCAGGTAGGGGGCTGTCTGCCCCCTCGGCGCGTGCCGCGCCTCACCCCCGAAGGTATTTCCCGAACAGAAGAAACCCATGCGATTTCTTCTGTTTCAAAATACCTCCGCCGGAGGCATCCTCACTCTCCGCGCGGGAAGCGTTTGGAAGTTTCGAGCGTGTCGAGATCCATGTGGTTGCGCATGTAGCGCTCGGAGGCTTTCTGCAGCGGCTGGTAGTCCCAGGGGAAGTAGTCGCCGTTGCGCAAGGCCTCGTAGACGACCCGGCGCCGCGCCTGGCTTTGCCGCACCTCGGCGTCGAAGCGGGCGAGGTCCCAGCGCGCTTCGGATTTCGCCCTGAGGCTTGCCAGCGTGGCCGCATAGGCGGGATCGGGGGCAAGGTTGGTCAGTTCGTGCGGATCGGCGTCGAGGTCGAAGAGCTGGTCGGGGTCGAGCGCGCAGCGGTTGTATTTCCATTTGCCGGAGCGGAGCGAGACCAGCGGCGCATAGGAGGCCTCCGCCGCGTATTCCATCATCACCGGCGCCGTGCGTTCGGCGCCCCCGGCGAGGGGCACGAGGCTCGTGCCGTCGGTCCAGGGCATCACCTCGTCCATCGAGACGCCGGCGAGATCGCAGAGCGTTGGCGTCACGTCGATGGTCGAGACCGGCGTGTCGATGCGTCCGGGCTCCAGACCCGGCGCCGCGATCATCAGCGGCACCCGGGCCGAGCCCTCGTGGAAGTTCATCTTGAACCAGAGGCCACGCTCGCCCAGCATGTCGCCGTGATCCGAGACGAAGAGGATCACCGCTTCCTGCCGGGTCGTCTCCAGCGCCTCGAGGATCCCGGCGATCTTGTCGTCGAGATAGGAGATGTTGGCGAAATAGGCGCGGCGCGAGCGGCGTATGTCGTCCTCGGTGATGGTGAAGTTCCGCCAGTCGTTGGCGTCGAAGATGCGTTTCGCGTGGGGGTCGTGATCCTCGTAGTCCATCGCCGGGACTTTCGGCAGGAGGTGCGCGCAGTCCGCGTAGAGGTCCCAGTATTTCTTGCGCGCGACGTAAGGGTCGTGCGGATGGGTGAAGCTGACCGTCAGGCACCAGGGCCTGTCGTCGAGCCCGCGGGCGAGGTCGTAGACCTTGGCGGTGGCGTTGTGGGCGACCTCGTCGTCGTATTCCATCTGATTGGTGATCTCGGCGACGCCGGCGCCCGTCACCGATCCCATGTTGTGATACCACCAGCCGATCCGCTCGCCCGGCTTGCGGTAGTCCGGTGTCCAGCCGAAATCGGCGGGATAGATGTCGGTCGTGAGCCGCTCCTCGAAACCGTGGAGCTGGTCGGGGCCGACGAAATGCATCTTGCCGGAAAGGCAGGTCTGGTAGCCCGCGCGGCGCAGGTGGTGGGCATAGGTCGGGATGTCGGAGGCGAATTCGGCCGCGTTGTCGTAGACCCCGGTGCGCGACGGCAGTTGTCCCGACATGAACGATGCCCGCCCCGGCGCGCAGAGCGGCGAGCCGGTATAGGCGTTGCGGAACCGGACCGAGCGCGCCGCGAGCCGCTTCAGCGTCGGCGCGTGGAGCCAGTCGGCCGGGCCGTCGGGAAAGAGCGTGCCGTTCAGCTGATCCACCATCAGAATCAGGATATTGGGGCGGCGCGTCATTCCGGGTCTCCTCGCATCTGGTGGCGGCAGAGTGTCAGCCGCCACCGCCCCGCGCTGGTCGCTGCGCGACATCTTCGTGCCGCGACCGGCATGGCCGGCGGCGGGTGGCCGTGCGAAAGCTCGGGAAGACGGGACGGGGACGAGTCGCGATGGACCGAAAGCTGCTTCTGATCATTCTCGACGGCGTGCCTTATGCCGACTGGCGGCGCTATTTCGGCAATCTCGAAGGCTGGGTCGCCGAGGGCACGGCGCGGGTCTGGAAGATGCGCTCGGTCCTGCCGTCGATCTCGGCCTCGTGCTACGCCTCGATCCATACCGGGGTCAGCCCGCAGGTCCACCGCGTCACCTCGAACGAAACGATCTTCCGCGTGGCCGAGCCCGACATCTTTTCGGAAGTGACGAAGGCCGGCGGCCTGACCGGGGCGGTCGCGCATTCCTTCTGGTCGGCCTTCTTCAACCGCCATCCCTTCGAGCTTGTCCGCGATATCGAATATGACGAACCGGGCGCGGGGCCGATCGGCCACGGCCGGTTCCACACGATGACCGGCTATGGCCACGACAACCAGATGACGCCCTGCGACGTGGATCTCTTCGCCACGCTGACGATGCTCTGCGCCCGGAAGGGCATAGACTACGGGATGCTCCATACCTGCACGCTCGACAGCATGGGGCATCGGTTCGGCCACGACTGCATCCAGATGGACAAGGCCTGCTGCGCTGCCGACGCGATGCTCGCGCCCTTCATCCCCGAGTGGCGGCGCGCGGGCTACGAGGTGATCGTCACCGCCGATCACGGCCAGTCGCTGCGCGGCCATCACGGCGGCGCCGGAGACGACCAGCGCGACGTCGCGCTCTACTATTTCGGCGAGGGGGAGGGGCCGGCCGAGCATGTCGTTCTCGACCAGTTGTCGCTGGCGCCGACGATCCTCGGCCGCCTCGGCGTGCCGGTGCCCGGGACCATGCAGGCGGCGCCCTTCCTGCGCTGACGCTCAGTCGCCGTAATCCGCGCCCTCGGCGTCCAGCATCGCCCGGATCTCGCTCAGGAACCTTCCGGCGAGGTCGGGATAGTCCTCCCATTCCCGGGCGGTCTTTTCGGCGACCTCGTCCGACAGCATCCGCAGCGGCCGGCCGGTCTGGAGCGCGCGGATATAGGTCTCGGCCGCGCGCTCGAAATAATAGAGCCGGTTGAAGGTCTCGGCGACCGTCCCGCCGATCACGAGGACGCCGTGATTGCCCATGATCATGGTGCGGACCTTCGGGTCCGACAGCATCGCGGCGCAGCGCGCGCCCTCGTCGCCGAAGGCCATGCCGCCATAATGTGCGTCCACGACCTGACGGCTGAAGAACATCGCGCTGTTCTGGTCGAGCGGCGGCAGACGGCTGTCGGCGAGGCAGGCGAGAACCGTCGCATGGACCGAATGCACATGCATCACGCAGCGCGCATGCGGACAGGCGCGGTGGATCGACCCGTGCAGGCCCCAGGCCGTCGGGTCGGGCGCGTCGGGCCGGTCGAGCGTCGCGGGATCGTTCGCGTCGAGAAGCAGGAGCTCCGTCGCCTTGATCCGCGCGAAGTGGCGGCCGAACGGGTTGATCAGGAATTGCGTGCCGTCCGCGTTCACGGCAAGGCTGAAGTGGTTGGAGACGCCCTCGTGCATTCCCTCGCGCGCGGTCCAGCGGAAGGCGGCGGCGAGGTCGGAGCGCTCGGTCATGTGGTCGATGTTGATCCGGGTCGGCGTGTTCATCTCGGCCCCTCGCGGCTGTCCCTGGTTCCAGTCTGCGCGCGATCCGGGCCGGGCGCAGGCCCACCCGCGCCCCCGGCCGGCCTCTTCGCGACCTCGCCGGCGGCATCCGCGAGTGCCGCGATGGCCGCCGCGATCGCGGCGAGACCCGCCCCGGCGCGGGCCGACATGTGGCGGGCGCGAAGCCGGTCGCAGGCCTGTCGTTGCGCCACGAGCGGCAGGCGCGCAGTCTCCGGGGCGTGAAGGCTGTCGGTCTTCGCGATGAAGGCCCGGATCCCGGGGTCGAGAAGCGGCGTGTAGTCGGGCATGGGCACCCCTCGCGGATGAAGGTAACCTCCGCCGTTTCCGCGTGGCGCGCAATCCCCTCAGCGTGCGGTCGCAGAGTGGTGCAGGACGGAGTGGTGCAGGACGGGGCGGTAGCCTGCGGTGAGGGCGGCGACGGTCGGGCGGGGGGTCAGGACCTGAACCTCGCCGGTCGCGGGCCGGTCGAGGGACACCCCGTAGCCGCCGGGCGACCATGGCAACACCCTGTCGCCGAGGATCAGCGCAGGACCGCTTGCGATCCGAACGAATGTGCCTTCGGGAAGCCATTCGGGCGCGGCGGCGAAGGTCGCCTGCATGCGCCGGCGCGGGACGATGCGCGCCGCGTGCAGGGCGCGGTCCATCTCCTTCGGCGCGGGAAGGCCCGCGCCCGTCGCTGCCGCCCATGCGCTCCGGAAGCGCGCGTAGTCGGCGCGGCGGCATTCGCCGCAGGGGCGGTGCCCGGCGGCCAGCGCCACCGCCTCGTCGAGGAAGAAGAGTTCCGTATACCGGCCCGGCGCCATCAAGTTGCGTCTCCGGTTCTTGAATGCCGTCACGCAGCAGACCCAGTTGGTGTGGCGGAACGGGGCGACGATCCGCCCGGCATCGTCGTGCAGGATGCCCCGGTTGCCCATGAAAAGCCCTTTCGCGGGGTCGGCGATGATCTCGCCCTCCGGCGTGACGCGGTTCCGGCGTGGCATCAGCGCATTCTCAGCGCGCCGTCGAGGCGGATCACCTCGCCGTTGAGGTAGCCGCACTCGACGATGAAGCCCGCGAGCGCCGCAAATTCCGCCGGATCGCCGAGCCGCTTCGGAAAGGTCACTTCGGCGGCAAGACTGTCCTGCACCTCCTGCGGCAGGCCCCTCAGCATCGGCGTGGCGAAGATGCCGGGGGCGATGGCGCAGATGCGGATGCCCTGCTGCGCAAGGTCGCGCGCCACCGGCAGCGTCAGCCCGACGATGCCGCCCTTCGACGCGGCATAGGCCGCCTGACCCTTCTGGCCGTCGAACGCGGCGATTGAGGCGGTGTTGACGATCACGCCCCGCTCGGGCCCTGGGTTGCCGGCCATCGCGGCGGCGGCCAGCCGCATCACGTTGAACGAGCCGACGAGGTTGATGTCGATGGTCCGGCGGAATGCGTCGAGCCGGTGCGGCCCCTCGCGCCCGAGCGTCTTCTCGCCGGTGGCGATGCCGGCGCAGTTGACGAGGATGTCGATCCCGCCCATCGCGCCCTTCGCGGCGGCGATCCCGGCCGCGACCGAGGCTTCGTCGGTCACGTCGACTTCGGCGAACCGCGCGCCGATCCGCGCGGCGAAGCCGGCGCCGTCGGCCGCGCGGTCGAAGATCGTCACCTGCGCGCCTTTGTCGCGGAACGCCTCCGCCGTGGCCGCGCCGAGACCCGACGCGCCGCCGGTGACGATCGCCCTTGCCGTGCCAAGCTGCATCGCGGCCTCCCGATTTAACTGAACATATGTTCAGAAAATAGCGGCAGGACTCCGCGCTGTCCAGTCGGCAAATATCGGCTGGCCGGCCCGGCCGTCAGCCATCTCCCGCCGATGTCGAGCACGAATTCGCCGTTGCCGATCAAGCAATGGTGAGACCCCCTTGGAACAGGCACCGATCCCCATACGTTCTGGACACGGGCGCTGACGGGGCGCACGGCGCTGGTCGCCGGCGGCACCGTTGCGCCGACTGAGAGACTTGAGCAGAACTGGAGACGAAGATGAATGTGCTGACCAAAACCGCGCTTGGCGTGGCGATGTCGGGGGCGCTGGCAATGCCGGCGCTGGCCGGCGGATACTCCGCGCCCGTCACCGAGGCGCCGGTCGCGGCGCCGGTGGTTGCGGTCCCGGTCGGGACCGACTGGACCGGCGGCTATGTCGGTGCGCAGATCGGTTACGGCGACGTGTCCGCCGGGGCCGTGGACGGCGACGGCGCGACTTACGGTCTGCGCGGCGGCTATGACTGGGATCTCGGCGACTGGGTCCTCGGTGCCGGCGTCGACTGGGACAAGACCGATATCGACCTCGGCGGCGGGCCGGACAATATCGACAACATCGCCCGGCTGAAGTTCCGCGCCGGCTACGATCTCGGCCGGACGCTGATCTACGGCACCGCCGGCGCCGCCCGGGCCGAGGGCGATATCGGCGGGGTGAGCCGGTCCGACAATGGCTGGTTCGCCGGCATCGGCGCCGACTACGCGCTGAACGATCGCTGGACGCTGGGCGGCGAGGTGCTGCACAACCAGTTCGACGATTTCGACAATACCGGCACCGATATCGACGCGACGACCGCCTCGGTCAACGTCGGCTTCCGGTTCTGACGATATGGCGGCGGGGGCCGGCCCGGCCCCCGCCGCCTACCAGCGCCCGGTGGCCCCGCCACCCGACGACCGCCCCCCGCCGAAGGAGCCGCCCGTGCCGGACGCGGCCTTGCGCGGAAGGGCATGGTCCCGTTCCTCGCCGAAATCGCAATGCCGGCAGGTCGTGCGCACCACGCCGGGCGATCCGGGTGATCGTCTCGCCGGTTCCGGCGACGATCCCGCGCTGATAGTCGCCGTCGCGGAAATCGGGCAGGAAGAAGCGGCTGACGATATCCGCGGCCAGCACGTCCTAGCCCTGATCGTGGGCGCTGGCGAGCGCGATCCGCATTTCCCGGCCCGCCGTCGCGACAAGGACGAGGAAACGGCGCATCGGTCGGCAATCCTTCACGGGCGAGCCCGGAACCCCGGACGGTTCCCTCTCGATAGTCGGAGGGCGGGGGGCGAGGCGACAGCCGTGGCGCCGGTGACACAATCGCCGCGCGCCGCCCGGGCGGTTCGGCAAATTGGCGACAATTGACGAATTCCGCCCTTAAGACGGCCATGATTAGGTCCGAGTCCGGTTAAAAAGACCGCAACGATTCGCCGCGCGTAACCATGGATGGAGTACAGAATGCTATTTCGCGATGTTGCAACCAGACTGTCGGCGCTGATCGTCGTCTTCGCCCTCGCCGCCTGCGGCGGGACCTTCCGCACCCATTACGACACCGGCGCCGATGCGGCGAACTGGCGCGTGACGTCGGTCGACGTCTCGGTGCCGACGACCCTCGTCGTGTCGGAGGAGGAGTCCTTCCTGCCGAAGGCCGACATCGTCTGGCGCGAGGATCCGCCGGGCAACCGCTACCGCCAGGTCGAGGCGATCATGGAGACGGCGATCCGGCAGGGTGCGGCGGGTCTGAAGGGCACACGGCCGGTCCGGCTCGAAGTCACGATGGCGCGCTTCCATGCGATGACCTTCCTCGCCGAAACCCGCGCACCGGGCGGCGTCCATGACATCGAATTCACCATCACCGCCCGCGACGCAGGCAGCGGCGAGGTTCTCGCGGGCCCGGAATACATCGAGGCCTCCTTCCCGGCGATGACCGGCTCTGCGATGGCCTCCGCGCGGGTGCGGGGCGAGTCCCAGAAAAGCCAGATCACCCGCCACGTGGCGCAAACCATCGCCGGATGGCTCGGCGCCGGCCCCGACGCGCGCCAGACCTTCTCGAGCATCGGCGGCTGAGGCAGGGGTGAACCGCAGGGCCGCGCCGCACGGGGCGCGGCCGCCTTGCCGCAGGCGGGGTGCGCGGAAAGCCTTGGCAGGGCGCGGTTTTCGCGTTATGGAGGGCGCATGAATACGAACGGCACTATCTGCATCATCTGCATTACCGGCTGACAGACGCGTTTCGGGATCGAAACGCTGTTTCAGGCGGGCCGTTCTTCTGTTTCCAACATCCGAAGAGATTGGTATGCCCGCCGCCGGGATGCGTGCGCGAGGGAATAGCATGACGACCATCAGGCTCACCAATACGAAGACCCGGACGAAAGAGGTCTTCGAGCCCATCGATCCTTCGAACGTGCGCATGTATGTCTGCGGGCCTACGGTCTATGACCGCGCCCATATCGGCAACGCCCGCCCCGTCATCGTCTTCGACGTGCTCTTCCGCCTCCTCCGCCATGTCTACGGGGCGGAGCACGTGACCTATGTGCGGAACTTCACCGACGTCGACGACAAGATCAACGCCGAGGCGCAGCGCCGCAAGGGGCTGGGCGATCCGCGCAGCCTCGAGGAACTGATCCGCGAGCGGACGGACGAGACGATCCGCTGGTATCACGAGGATATGGCGGCACTCGGCAACCTTCCCCCGACGCTGGAGCCGAGGGCGACCGAATATATCG
>WOZM01000258.1 GCA_011620265.1 Paracoccaceae bacterium | reverse complement strand
CTGAGCTTGCGCGGGTCGTCCGCGACCGGGCGGGGGCGGAACCGGTCGGCCACGGGCTGATCCTCGGCTCCGGCCTCGGCCATATCGCGGCCGCGGTCGAGGGCGTGGCCATCGACTATGCCGACCTGCCGGGCTTTCCCAATGCCGGCGTCTCGGGGCACAATCCGGTGCTCGCCGTGGGCCTGCTGGAGGGACGGCGGGTCGCGGTCTTCGGCGGCCGCGCGCACTACTACGAAAGCGGCCGGGCCGATGCGATGCGGCTGCCGCTGGAGGTGCTGAAGGCGCTGGGTGCGGAGCGGCTGATCGTCACCAACGCCGCCGGCTCGCTGGAGCCGGCGACGCCGCCCGGATCGCTGATGATGCTTTCCGACCACATCAACTTCTCCGGGCTCAATCCCCTGATCGGCGAGGCTACGGACGCCCGGTTCGTGCCGATGACCGACGCCCACGATCCCGGCCTGCGCGCATCCTTGCGCAAGGCGGCGCAGGCCGAAGGCGTGGCAATGGCCGAGGGCGTCTATGCCTGGTATTCCGGCCCGTCCTTCGAGACGCCGGCCGAAATCCGCGCCATCAGGACGCTCGGCGGCGACGCGGTCGGCATGTCCACCGTGCCCGAAGTGATCCTCGCCCGGTTCCTCGGGCTGCGCGTCGCGGCGGTCTCGGTGATCACCAACATGGCGGCCGGAATGAGCGCCGAGAAGATCAGTCACGAGCACACCAAGGCGATGGCCCCGGTGGGCGCGGCGAAGCTCGAACGGGTTCTGCGACGATACCTTCGCGATCTGGACTGATCCGACCGGGCGATCTGGCCCGAACCCAGCCGCTCCGATTGTTTGACACTCCCCCGACATGGGGGCAAGACTGTCGAAAGGCGCTTCATTCAGCGGACATTCCGGCCCCGATGCAGATCTATCTGCCCATCGCAGAGGTTTCAGTCAACGCCTTCCTGCTCTTCGGGCTTGGCGGTCTGGTCGGGATGCTGTCGGGGCTGTTCGGCGTCGGCGGCGGGTTCCTGATCACGCCCCTGCTCTTCTTCATCGGCATCCCGCCGACGGTCGCGGTGGCGACCGGGGCCAATCAGGTCGTGGCCTCGTCGGTTTCGGGGGTTCTGGCGCATATCAAGCGGCGCACGGTGGATTTCCGCATGGGGGCGGTGCTTCTGGCGGGGGGCCTTCTGGGGTCGGCGCTGGGGATCTGGGGGTTCAACCTGCTGTCGCGGCTCGGCCAGATCGACCTCGTGGTGCAACTGTCCTACGTGATCTTTCTCGGCCTCATCGGCCTTCTGATGCTGCAGGAAAGCCTGCGCGCGCTCCGGCGGGCGCGGCGGGGACCGGCGGCGCCGATCAAGCGGCATCAGCATCTTTGGGTGCACAAGCTGCCGCTGAAGATGAAGTTCCGCACCTCCGGGCTCTATATCAGCGTGGCGCCGCCGATCCTCGTCGGCGTCCTCGTCGGGGTGCTGGCGGCGATCATGGGCGTGGGCGGCGGCTTCATCATGGTGCCGGCGATGATCTATCTTCTGGGCATGCCGACCAAGGTGGTGATCGGCACCTCGCTCTTCCAGATCATCTTCGTCACCGGCTTCACCACCTTCATGCATGCCTGGACCAACCAGTCGGTCGACCTGATGCTGGCGATGCTGCTGATCGTCGGCGGCGTGGTCGGGGCACAGATCGGCACGCGGATCGGCGCGAAGCTCCGGGCCGAGCAGTTGCGCATCCTTCTCGCGCTCCTGGTGCTCGCGGTCTGCCTCAAGCTCGGCATCGACCTGCTGGTCCAGCCAAACGAGCTCTATTCGATCTCGGGGGTGGGGCGCGCATGATCCGGGTCCTCGCCCTTCTTCTTCTCCTGCCCGCCGCCGCTGCCCGCGCCGGCGAGGAGGTCGTGGCCGGGCTCAGCCAGTCGAAGATCGCGATCACCGCGAATTTCGACGGCTCGGACCTGCTGATCTACGGTGCCGTAAAACGCGAGGAGCCGGTCCCGGGTGGCCCGCCGCTGGAAGTGATCGTCACTGTCGAGGGGCCCTCGACCCCGATCATGGTGCGGCGGAAGTCGCGGACCTTCGGCATCTGGGTCAATACCACCGGCGTCGAGGTCGACCGCGCGCCGAGTTTCTACGCGGTGGCGACGACGGGACCGCTGGCCGAGATCCTGTCGCAGACCGAGGATCTGCGCCAGAAGATCTCCGTCCCGCAGATGATCCGCTCGGTCGGCGCCCCGCAGGAGATCGCCGACAGCCCCGCCTTCACCGAGGCGCTGATCCGCATCCGCGAGGCCAACGGGCTCTATTCTCTGCATGAGGGCACGGTCGGGCTGGAGGAGGCGACGCTTTTCCGTACCGATATCGACCTGCCGGCGAACCTTGTCGAAGGTGATTACCGCACGCGGATCTTTCTTCTGCGCAACAAGGCCGTCATCGCCCAGCACGAGACGCTGATCGACGTGCGCAAGGTCGGGCTGGAGCGCTGGCTCTACGATCTGGCCTATGGTCAGCCGATGATCTACGGCATCCTTGCCCTCGTCGTCGCGGCGCTGGCCGGGTGGACCGCGTCGGCGGCCTTCCGGTTTCTCCGCAACGGATGATCTCAGCCGCGCCCGACCAGCGGCATGTTCGTCGCCATGATCGTCATCGACAGCACGTTCGCCGAAAGCGGCAGGTTCGCCATGGTGAGGACCGCCGTGGCGACCTCGGCCACATCCATCATCGGTTCGGCCCGGACAGAGCCGTCGGCCTGCGGCACGCCCTGCCCGATCTTCTCGGCAAGCTCGGTCCGCGCATTGCCGATATCGATCTGGCCGCAGGCGATGGAGAAGGGCCGGCCGTCAAGTGCCAGCGTTTTCGTGAGCCCGGTGACGGCGTGTTTCGTCGCGGTATAGGCGACCGATCCCGGCCGCGGCGCCTGGGCCGAGACCGAGCCGTTGTTGATGATCCGGCCGCCTTGCGGGTCCTGTGCCCGCATCTGCCGGAAGGCGGCGCGGGCAGAGAGGAACATGCCGGTGAGATTGACCGCGACCGTATCGGCCCAGTCGGAAAGCGGGATCTCGTCGATCAGCCCCGCCGGCCGCGAGATGCCGGCATTGTTGAAGAGCGCGTCGATCCGGCCGAAGCGCGCGACGGTGGCGGCGAAGGCGGCGTCGACCGCGCCGGCGTCGGAGACGTCGCAGGGAAGCGCGAGCGCGCGGTCCCGCCCCCGCGCCATGTCCGCCAGGGCCGCCGCCCGCCGCGCGACGAGCGCGACATTCCAGCCCTCGGCCAGGAACCGTTCGGCGACCGCGCGGCCGATCCCGGCGCTGGCGCCGGTGACGACGATCGTCCGCGCCATCTCAGAACGCCCGGAAGGTCATCGTCGTCAGGGTCCGGCTGATGCCCGGAATGTCGAAGAGCTTTTCGCTCAGCCAGTGGCCGACATCCTCGTTCTCGGGGATGTAGATCTTGGCGATGAGGTCGTAGTCGCCGGAGGTCGAGTAGAGCTCCGACACGATCTCGCGGTCGTAGATCTCGTTGGCGACATCGTAGGTCTTGCCGGGCAGGCAGCGGAACTGGACGAAAACGCAGCGCATCGGGTGTCTCCCTGTCTTTCGGGCGCGAGAGTAGTGGGTTTTCTGGGCGACCGGAACCCGTCGCGGGGGGGGGCGGGGGCGGAGGCCTCCGGCGGGGATATTTCGGGCAAGATGAAGGGTCAGTTCTCGTCGGTCGGGGCGAGCGAGAGGCTAGGGGCGGGTTTCGGCAGGTCGTCGGTGGTCAGCGGATCGGCAGGCCGGGCAAGGCGGTTGCGGACCACCCAGTGGAGCCGGGTCTCGGCCCGGGTGATGGCGACATAGGCGAGGCGTTTCCAGAGCGGAATGCCGGCCTCCATCCTGCCGGTCCGCGCGGCGACGAAGAGGTCGGGGGCGAAGACCTGCACCTCCGCCCATTGCGAGCCTTGCGCCTTGTGGATCGTCACGGCCGCGCCATGGAGGAAGGCCGCGCCCATGCGGGCGGCGTAGGGGATGAAGGGTTCCTCCTCGTCCGGCAGTTCGATCTTGATGATCGAGGCGGCGGAGACCTGCGGATCCTCGGCGCCGATGACGTGGAGCCGCGAGAAGCCGGGCTTGTTGCCGGGGCCGAGATAGATCACCTGGGCGCCCTTGATGAGGCCGCGCGCCTCGAGGTCGATGCGTTTCTTGCGGTGCTTGAGCGGCAGTTCGATCCCGTCGCAGATCAGCGGTTCGCCGGGCAGGAGCGCGTCCATCGGCGCGCCGTAAGCGGCGCGGAAGGCCTGGATCAGGCGGATCCGGGTCTGGTTGCGCCAGACGAGGACCGGCGAGCGCGCCATGAGGCCGGCATCGACGCGCTCGGCCCAGTGGATGCGGTCGTCGCGGCGCGCCGCCTCGGCCACCATCGCCTCGAAGGCCTCGAAGGTGAGGCCGGGGTCTGCCAGCGCGTGGGCGAGGTCGAGGATCGGGTTGTCGCTTTCCTGCCGGTGGATGCGGTGGAGGTGGAGCTTCCGCCCCTCGGCGAGCTTGTCGAAGACCATTTCGCCGGACTGGCCGACGGGGGCGAGCTGAGCCGGGTCGCCGAAGAGGACGAGCGTCGGGAAGATCTCCCTCAGGTCGTCGAGCTGGCGCTGGTCGAGCATCGAGGCCTCGTCGACGAAGCCGATGTCGAGCGGATCCTCGCGCCGTTTCCAGCCGAGGATGAAGTCCGAGCCCCGGAGCCCCGCGGTGGCGAGCGCGCCGGGGATCGACTTGACCTGTTCGTAGAAGAGTTTCGCCCGGTCGAGGGCGGCGTCGGTCAGCCCCTCGATCGTGGGCCGGTCGCCATTGCCCGCGAGCCATTCGGCGATCTTCTCGTATTCGGGGTCGTAGACCGGGCTGTAGAGGATGCGGTGGATCGTCGTCGCCGGGACACCGTGGTTGCGCAGGACGCTCGCCGCCTTGTTGGTGGGCGCGAGGATCGCCAGCGTCCGGCGGTCCTTGCGGCGCTTGCCCTCGTAATCGCCCGAGATCGTGTCGACCCCGGCCTCGCCAAGGGCCCTGGTGAGCGCCGCGAGCAGCATGGTCTTGCCCGACCCGGCCTTTCCGAGCACCGCGAGGACCTTGGCCTTTCCGGACGCGTCGGGTGTCAGTGTGCCCTCGACGAGATCGACCCCCGCGCCGCCGAGCAGCGCGGCGACGCGGTCCCAGGCCTCGGCCTGATCGTCGGAAAAAGTGAGCGTGGGCGCGGACATGGGCGCGACCCTATAGGCGGGCCGCGACCGATGCCAGCGAGTTTAGCCGGCCGCGGGCAGGTCCTTGCGGGCGCCGAAGGCACGGTCGAACCAGAGCTGCGCCACCTCGGGCGAGATGCCGGCCTTGCGCGCCATCCTGCGCCGCACCTCCTCGGAAAACTCCCACAGGCCGAGGCTGATCGTATCGGCCCCCTGCCCTTCGCTGCCGAGCACTGTCGGTTCCCAGCCGAGCAGCCGGTAGATGCGGACCATGCGGGCATCGAAGACGCCGACGGCACGGGCGAGGCCGAGACCGACGCCGAGCTGCGCGCCGCCGAGCATCAGCGCGGCCGAGGTCGCCGCCGGCATGTTCTCGGCCAGGCAGAAGCGGGTGCATTCCCAGACCTTGGGATGCGCGAAGCGGCGCCCGCCGGCGAGCGTGGAGAAATGTTCGTTGACCATCGTCCGCCCGAGCGTCGGCAGGAAGCGCATCGAGCCGCCATGGCGGCCCTCCGGCGTCTGCCAGATCACGTAGGTCGGGTCGAGGCTGTCGTAGTCGTCCCGCTCCCATCCGCGGCCATCGACATCGACGGCCCAGCCGAGGCGCTTGCGGAACTGCGTCGCGCGGTCGGTGAACATCGTGTCGCGGAGACGGGGATAGTGGTCGAGTTCTTCGCCAGTGAGGAATCGTAGCATCCTGCCCTCCATCGAGATGGAAAGGGCTTAGCGAAACTTAGTTAATTCGAGCCTAGCCGGGCAGTACGTTCCGCAAATGTTCGCGCATGGGGCATCGGAGCAAGGTGGGTTTAAACCCACCTTACAGGGCTCCGGGGCAAGGTAAGGTGGGTCTTGACCCACCCTGCGGGCCAGAGAGGTCAAAGCAGCACGAACCCCTCGGCGACAGCGCGGGCCACGGCCTGGGTCGTGTTGGTCGCGCCGAGCTTGAAGCGCGCGCTCTCCACATAGGTCCGGAACGTGTGTTCGGAGATGGCGAGGCTGTCGGCCGCCTGCGCCCGGTTCAGCCCCATCGCCAGCATCGTCAGCACGTCGACCTCGCGCGGGGAGAGGCTCTGCATCGCGTGGAAATCGGTGCCGCGTTCGATCTCCAGCGCCTTCTGGTTGATGAAATGTGCGATCAGGATCAGGTCGGAGACATGCTCGGCGGTGAACTTCTGCCAGGTGCCGTCATTTGCGCGGTGCGACACCGTGAACATCGCGAACTGGCCGTTCGGGCCGCGGATCGGCACCGAATAGCCCTGATTGCCGACACCGGCATCGAGCGCATCGCCGAGAAAGGTCCGGCTGTTGCGACCCGACCAGTCGAGGTTCTTCCAGTCGACCGGATGAAAGCGGCGGAAACAGCCCTGCACGACCGGGTCGATGCGGGCGAAATCCTCATAGATATAGCGGTCGACCCAAGCCGGCGAATAGGTCAGGACGGCATATTGCTGGCCGGTCGAATTGACGGAGTGATAGACCAGATGCTCGACGTCGAAATGGTTGCGCAATCCGAGGATGACGGATTGGAGATCGTCAAGCGTTGTCGCCCGCTGTAACGCCTCGATGAAGCTTGTCAGCCTCGCCTGCATCCAGAGCCCGTCCTCCGGCGGTATCCTCTGCGGCCTGCGCGATCTCGGCGGCGGCAACGAGCGAAGTATCGTCCAGCTGTTCGGCCAGGGCCGTCAACCCATTGCCCTTCGCGAAGGCCTTGAGATCGGTCAGCACGTCCAGGATCCATTCGTATTGCATTCTTACTCTCTCGGAAAGAGGAATATCAGGCGCATGATCAACCCCAGCATGTAAATTTTCGGTTTCTGACAGATCATTATCAACTCCCCGAATATGATGGGGATGCGAGATCTAACATATTGATTTTATTTGAATCAGAACGAAAAAGCCCGCGCCTTCATTCTGGAGGCGCGGGTTTTCGGCGCGTTCCGGGCCGATCTGCTCGGGGTGTCAGCCGGCTTTTCCGGCGTCGAGCGCGTCCTCGAAGGTCCGGAGCCCGGTGCGCGGCGACTGCACCAGCACCGCCATGTTGCCCGGCTTGTGCTCGTTCCGGCGCATCTTCATATGCGCGGCCGGGATCTCGGCCCAGGGAAAGACCTCGGACATGCAGGGATCGAGCCGGCGCTCCAGCATCAGCTTGTTCGCGGCCGCCGCCTGCTTGAGGTTGGCGAAGTGGCTGCCCTGCACCCGCTTCTGGTGCATCCAGAGGTAGCGCACGTCGAAGGTGAGGTTGTAGCCGGTCGTGCCGGCGCAGATCACCACCATGCCGCCGCGCTTCACGACGAAGACCGAGACCGGGAAGGTCGCCTCGCCGGGGTGTTCGAACACCATGTCGACGTTGTTGCCCTTGCCGGTGATCTGCCAGATCGCCGCGCCGAACTTGCGCGCCTCCTTGAACCAGGCGGCATATTCGGGGGTGTTCACGGTCGGCATCTGGCCCCAGCA
>WOZM01000056.1 GCA_011620265.1 Paracoccaceae bacterium | reverse complement strand
CAAACACACTGCCCCTGCATGTCGAACTGCTGTTCAACGACCTCAACGCCACGGGTGCTTTTGCCGCCGCCTCCACCCTGACGCTGATCGCCATCATGGCGCTGGCGGTGGTGGCCATTCTCGAAGGCAGAAAGGTCGGCTGAGATGACCCTTGGCCCCGTGATCGAAGCAACGGAAGCGCCGTTCCCTTGCGCCTGCCTGATGTGCGGGACGCAACTTTGACGAGATCCTACGCGCGCTCGATTCAATCCAGCTGACAGCCAGACATCAGGTGGCGACGCCCGCGAACTGGAAACAGGGCGAAGACGTGATCGTGACGGCCGCCGTGTCGGACGCGGATGCGGAAGCCCGTTTTGTTGGGTTCGAGCGCGTCCTTCCCTATCTGCGCAAGACAAAACAGCCGGGCTGACACCTCTCGTAGGCGTGTAGATCGCAAGGCGGCCCCCATCGGGCCGCCCTTTTTCGGAGAACAGGCTTCTAAATCGGTCGGCGACTTTGGAATTCCAATACACGATCAAGTTGGTAGTGTAATCGGTGAAAGGAGGCGTCCAATGATCAAGACATTGCTCATCCCCGGCCTCGACGGATCTCCCGCCCCGCATTGGCAACACTGGTGGGCTGCCACCGATCCGACCGCCCTGATCGTGGAGCAGCGCTCCTGGTCCAAGCCCACGCTCGAAGCGTGGCTGACCGAGATCGCGGCAGCGACGCTGATCCATCCCGGGGCGGTGCTTGTCGGGCATTCGCTCGGGGCCATTGCGATTGTCCGGCTGTTGGCCAGCTGGCCGCAGGTCCGGGTGGCCGGTGCGCTTTTGGTGGCGCCGGCCGAGCCGTCCCGCAGCCCACGTACTCAGGCTTTCGGGTGCATCCCACAGCTGGATCTCGGTGTCCCGACGATCGTCGCCGCAAGCACGAACGATCCATGGATGGATCATGATCGTGCGCGCAATCTGAGCGAGGACTGGGGTGCGGATTTCATCGATATGGGGGAGGCGGGTCATATCAATGTCGCCTCCGGGTATGGCCCCTGGCCCGAAGGTTGCGCGCTCCGGGATCTGCTCTGGCCGCTCGGGTGCGGGATGCCTGCCCTGACCAAATCCGCCCGCTTCGTTCCTGAACTTCATGCACAGGTGTTCTCATGACGCTCGACACGATCATAGGTGCCGTGAAGCGCGCCACTCCGATGGCGGTCTTCGCGGTCTGCTACGTCTCTCTTCTTGCCATCATCATCCTTTCCTGAGGAGGCCACCATGTTTCCCTGTTGCGGATATGATCCCGGCCTCGCCGCCTATCTTTCGTCGCTGGATGCTGACGAGCAGCGCGAGATTATCGAGCGAAATGCCGTGGACACGAGACTGTTCGCAGGCGGCCTGGCCGTAGTGGGTGTGATCTACGCCATCCTCCTCATGGTGGTGTGATGGACGGATCCAGCACTCAACGCGACCACTGTCACCACGTCATCATCGTCGGCGGCGGTGCGAGCGGCGTGCTGATGGCGGCACATCTGCTTGGCCAAGGGCATCCCGAAACCCGCGTGACCATCATTGAACGGGGCCCGATGCTAGGCTGTGGCATCGCCTATGGCACCACGCATCCTGATCATCTTCTCAACACGCGGGTCGCTCAGATGAGCGCGTTGCCCGACCGGCCGGGGCATTTCGGGGACTGGCTGTCGCGAACCGGTCGGCGTGTGACCGACCAGTGCTTTGTCGATCGTGCAACTTACGGACAGTATCTGGGCGACCTTCTGAGCCCGTGGCGTGAGGGAGGCGACGCGTCCCGGCTCCGCTGCGTCCAAGGCTCCTGCACGGGCCTTCGTGAAACGGAAACCGGGATCGTTGCCCGGTTGGACGATGGAACGTCGGTTCTGGCCGACGCGGCCATTCTTGCCACTGGCCATGCCGTGTCCGCAGATCCCGAGCCGCCCCTGCGCGGCGCGTGGGATTTTTCGGCACCTGCAAATTCCGACGCCACTGTCGCGATCATCGGCACCGGCCTCAGCATGGTCGATCATGTCGCCAGCCTTCTGGCAGCGGGTCATCGCGGTGGCATCTTGTGCATTTCCCGTCGCGGACTTCTGCCGCAGGTACATGCCCTGACCCGGCCGCTCGATCTGGGCCGCGAGGATATTCCGTTGGGGGCCTCGGTCAGCGCCGTTATGCTGTGGTTGCGCGGCAAGGTGCGCGCTGCCGAGGAGGCAGGGGGAACCTGGCGCGATGCGGTTGACGGTATCCGTCCACATATCGCGGCCATCTGGCGGGCATGGGACATCGACGAAAGGGCACGTTTCCTGCGGCACGCCGCAACCTATTGGGAGGTGCACCGACACCGGATGCCTCCGATCTCGTCGGAGCGGGTCGACACAGCCCGGCGCCAAGGACAGTTGTCCGTCCTGCGTGGGCGCTTCGACAGCGCGACCTGGCGCGACGATGGCCGTATCCGGCTTGTCGTGACGCAGCGTGGTCATGCGCGGTCAAGCGCATTCGACGTCGACCATGTGATCGACTGCAGGGGTATTCGCCGCGATCCGGTCAAGCACGCCGCGCCCGTCGTCCGCGATCTTCTTGATCGAAGGGCCGCCCGACTCGATCCATTGAGACTTGGACTCGACACGACCAACGACGCCCAGGTGAAGGATGCGACCGGCTGGCCATCCTCCCGGCTCTTCGCGATTGGCCCGGCAGCGCGTGGGGCCCTGTGGGAAATCACGGCGATTCCCGACATCCGCGAACAGACATTCCGTCTCGCGCGCGAGGTCTTCGGCTCAAGACAGCTTTCCACTGTCAAGGGGGTCTGAGTTTCTCCATCAACGGAATTACGCGCGGTGAATTCCCTCTTTTCGGCACTGTCTTTGGAATGGAGAAACGGGTTCGAACTTGATACACCTAAATCACGACAGAGATAATCGTGAAAGGTGGCAAGATGGGCGAAATCATCGGCTTTGCGGGGAGTTTCAGTTCCCCTTCGCGGACCCGGCAGCTGATCCAGACGGCGGTCGATCAGGCGGGATCTCGCGCGGGTCGCGGCGGGCGCGTCTTCGACCTTGGTGATCTTGGCGCCTCACTGGGAACGGCCAGGCGGATCGCTGATCTCGCACCAGGCGCGCGCGACCTGATCGACAGCCTCATTGCCGCCGATGCGCTCGTGGTCGGCAGCCCGGTCTACAAGGGCAGCTATACCGGGTTGTTCAAGCATCTCTTCGACCTGATTGATCCCGAGGCATTGCGGGGAAAACCCGTGCTTCTCACCGCGACGGGTGGCGGACACAGGCATGCTCTCGTCGTCGAACATCAGCTTCGCCCGTTGTTCGCGTTTTTCGAGGCGGCGGTGGTGCCCGTCGGCGTCTACGCAGCCTCGGCCGATCTGGAAGGCGGCGGTGTCGCCCCCGATGTCGCCTTGCGTCTCCAGACCGCAGTCGGCCAGCTGATCGGCTTGCTTCCCCGCCACCAGAAGACCGAAAGACCCGCAAGCTCGGCGGCCTGAGCGCCGCCAACCCACCCCGATCCCAACCCCAAGGCCTGCCACCCTGACCGCGGATGCGCGTCAGGCAATGGTGGCGGCTTGCCAAGATCAAGGAGACAGACATGACAAGACAGATCAAACTCGGCGCATTCCTGCCCGGTGGCGGACAGCACATCGCGGCGTGGCGCCATCCCGACAGTCCGGCTGATGGGGCGACAAGTTTCGACTTTCACAAGCAATTGGCCCTGACCGCGGAACGCGGCCTCTTCGACGCCTATTTCCTGGCGGATGGTCTGGCCGTGGCCTTTGGTGGCGGGATCGAGGGCGGCAACGCCAAGGTGGCAGGATTCGAGCCGGTGACGCTGTTCGCAGCACTCGCGCCGCTGACGAAGAACATCGGCTTCATCGCCACGGCTTCCACCACCTACGAAGAGCCCTACAACACGGCGCGCAAGTTCGCCTCGCTCGACCTGCTCTCGGGTGGGCGCGCTGGCTGGAATGTCGTGACGACGGCGACCGAGGCGGCCGCCCATAACTTCAACCTCGATCAACAGCATCCGCATGCCTTCCGCTATGCCCGCGCGCAGGAGCATGTCGAGGTCGTCAAGAAGCTGTGGGACAGCTTCGAGGACGACGTCTTCATCCGCGACAAGGACAGCGGCGTCTTCTTCGACACCTCGAAGGTGCATCCTGCGCTGCACAAGGGCGACCACTTCAAGGTGCGCGGACCGCTCAACGTGTCACGCTCGGCGCAGGGGCATCCGGTCATCGTCCAGGCAGGTCAATCCGAAGACGGCCGCGCGCTGGCCGCCGCCACAGCGGAGGTGATCTTTACCGCCCACCAGCGGCTGGACACGGCGCAGGAGTTCTATCGTGACATCAAGGCCCGCGCGGCGGCCAATGGACGCAATCCCGACCATGTTCTCATCATGCCCGGTGTCTCGCCCTTCGTCGGTCGGACCGAGGCCGAAGCGCGCGAGAAATACGCGCGGCTGACCTCCCTAATTTTGGAGGAGGACGGTGTCGCCCTGATCAAGGGCTTGACCGGCGGCACATTGAACTTGGCCGGCGTTGACCTCGATGGCCCACTTCCGCCGGTCGAGCCCACCGAAGGCATGAAGTCGCGCCAAGCTCTGATCCGGCAGATCGCCGACGAGAATGGCTTCACCATCCGCCAACTCTATCAGCATGTCGCCTCGGCCCGCGGCCACTACACGGTGATCGGCAGCGCGGAACAGGTTGCCGACCAGCTTCAGGACTGGTTCGAGAACGAGGCCGCGGACGGCTTCAACATCCTGCCGCCCTGGCTGCCCACGGCACTCGACGACTTTGTCGATCTCGTGATCCCCGAGTTGCAGCGGCGCGACCTGTTCCGCACCGCCTACGAAGGCCGGACCTTGCGCGAAAACCTCGGCCTGCCCTTCCCGATCAATCGCCACGGCGCCCTGCGCACCCAGGCGCACGCCGCCGAGTAAAGGAGGCTCCCATGACCTACCAGATTTCAAACGAGAGCGTCCGCGCTCAGCGTGGCCCGGACATTCGGGTGGCCCTCATCCGCACGGGGCGTACGACCCGGCGGCTGACCGCAGACTATGGACTTCTGATTGCCTTCTTCGCAGGCTGGCAGATCGCCAGCACCGCGGGATGGCTCAACCCGGCGGTCTTTCCTCCCATCGACCGGGTGGCCAGCGCCCTCTGGACGGGTCTGTCCAGCGGCGCGCTGGTCGATGATATCGCGATCTCGCTGCAGCGCGCTGGCATCGCCTTTGCCGCAGCCGTCGGCATCGGCATCCCGCTGGGTCTCTTCATGGGCCAGATCCGGGCCGTCGAACGCGCCCTTGACCCGATCCTGCAACTTTTCCGGCAGACCTCTGCACTGGCGCTCTATCCAGTCTTCATCCTGCTCCTCGGGCTTGGCGAGGCGTCGAAGGTCTTCGTGATCTTCTGGGCAACCCTGTTCCCGATCCTTCTGGCCACCATCGGTGGGGTCAAGGAAGTCGATCCGAAACTGATCGAGATGGCGCGCACCTTCGGCGCGAACCGTCTGACGACCTTCCGCCGTGTCGTCCTGCCCGCCTCTGTCCCGTCGATCTTCGTGGGTCTGCGCCTGTCCGCCACGACGGCTCTGTTGCTGCTGATCGCCGCCGAGATGATCGGCGCGAACAAGGGCGTCGGCTTTCAGGTGATGAACGCCCAGTACAACTTCCGGATCCCGCTGATGTTCGCAGCGATATTCCTTCTCGCCTTTCTCGGCCTCGCCGCGAATTGGGTGCTGGTCGTTCTGCAGCGCCGGCTGTGCCGCTGGAGCACGGCCCATCACTGACCCTCTCAACCAAATCCAACCAAACCAAAGGAAAACTGACATGACCATCTCGTTCAAACCCCTCCTTGCTGCGACGACCCTCACGCTCGGGGTCTCCGGCGCGGCCTTCGCGGAAGATGTTACCCTGCGCTTTCTCGCCAGCCATGGCGGCGTGTCGGCCCACGAACTGGCCCAGGAACTGGGCTACTTCGACGGAACCGGGATCACGCTGGAAAACGCCGGTTATGCCGGCGGCGGGCCTGAATCGCTCTTCGCTCTCGCAGCGGGAAGCGTCGACATCGGCTCGGCCGCGACCTCGGCAGTCATCAACGCGATCGCCAGTGGCAACGATTTCGTTGCAGCCTATCCCACGAACGGGATCAACGACGAGGTGCAGTCGAAATTCGTCGTGCTTGAGGACAGCCCGATCCGGACAATCGCGGACATCGTCGGCCAGACCATCGCCGTGAACACGCTGGGGGCGCATCTCGACTACACAACCCGCGAGGCGCTCCATTCGGAGGGCCTGCCCCAGGACGCCGCCAACCTGGTGGTGGTGCCGGGGCCGCAACTGGAACAGGTCCTGCGCTCCGGTCAGGTCGATGTCGCAGCCTTCGGATACTGGCAGACGACCTTCGAGGGAGCAGCGCAGCAAGGCGGCGGGCTCCGCGTCGTCTTCGACGATACCGACGTTCTGGGCGAAATTGCCGGTGGCTTCACCGTCCTGCGCCGTGACTGGGTGGATGCCCATCCCGACGCGGCCCAGGCCTTCGTCGAACAATCCGCCCGCGCCCTCGATTTCGCCCGGGAGAACCCTGAGGAAACGCGGGCGGTCCTAACCCGCATCCTCGAGGCGCGCGGCGAGAACCCCGAGGTCGCCCAATTCTTCGCCGGGTACGGCGTGCGCGAGGGCGGTCTTGCGGTCGAGCGTGACATCCAGTTCTGGATCGATGTTCTGGTGCGCGAGGGCGTGCTGCGCGAAGGGCAGTTGAGCGCGGCCGATATCCTGCTGGTCACGGGCGACACGCCCGTCACGAACTGAGGCCGGCATTATGACGCTGATCCAGGCACAGGCGAAAGGTGAGGTCACGATCCGTGACCTCACCAAGTCCTTCACCATCGACGGCCAAACGCTGACGGTGCTCAAGAAGATCAACCTCGATATCCGTGGCGGTGAGAGCCTTGCCATCGTGGGGGCGAGCGGTTCCGGGAAAACGACACTTCTCCGGATTCTGGCGGGGCTCGAAGAACCGGATGCGGGCGGTGTTCTGATCGACGGCGCACCGGTCCACGGATTGGGGCGGGAAAGGTCGGTCATCTTTCAGGAACCGCGGCTGCTGCCCTGGCTGACGGTTCTGGGCAACGTCGCTTTCGGACTGGAGGTGCAGGGCGAGCCGAAATCGGAAGCGGCCGAGCGGGCGCGCCACTACATCCGCCTTGTGGGCTTGGGCGAATTCGAGGGCGCGTGGCCCCGGCAATTGTCGGGGGGCATGGCTCAAAGGGTAGGCATCGCCCGCGCGTTAACGGTGCAGCCTGAAATCCTGCTGCTCGACGAACCGCTTGGCGCGCTCGACGCCATGACCAAGATGACCATGCAGGAAGAACTGAACCGCATCTGGGCCGAGGAAAAGGTCACCTTGGTCCTCGTGACCCACGATCTCGAAGAGGCGATCTTTCTTGCCGACCGGGTTCTTGTCCTGCCAAAGGCCAAGGGAGGAGCCATTCGCCTCATCGACATCGACCTGCCGCGGCCGCGCGATCGCAACGATCCGGCCTTCGTGCGGTATCGTCGGCAGCTGATGTCCGAGTTCGGGCTGCACTGAAGGCCTCCGGCCGCCGACAGGTCGGCCGGATACTTTCTCAGAACGGGAAGAAGACCGGAATGATCAGCACCGCGACCACGGCGAAGATGATGTCGAGCGGCAGACCCACCTTGAGGAAATCGGTGAAGTTGTAGGGCTCTGTTGATGGCGTGGATGCCCCCTCCTGACGGCATCGCAATGTGCCAATGTGATGAGTGTTGAAGCCATCGCAGAAGGAGAGAGCATCCACGCCATCAACAGAGCCTCGATCACCGGGCACATGACCAGCAAGGAAGTGACCCGCGACACCCGCGCCGCCTCACAACGTATGCGGGCAGAGGGGGCCTTGGCCCGGCTATCCGGGGAACAGAATGCGGACGAAAGTGTCCCACCCGTTGACGGCAACGCCAAAAGTGGGACAAATCGACCCGCTAACGACTTGAAGTCTAAACGTGAAAAATAGTGGGAGTTTCCGGGGGTGTGAAACCCCCGGCCGCGCCGCAGGAGGAGAACGATGACAGACACGATCCGGACCGAGAGGCTGACGCCTGCCACCTTCGCCGTCTTCGGTGACGTGCTCGACGCCGCGGGTGATCCGGATCGGATGATCAACGAAGGCCTCTGCGGCCGGTTTCACGACCGCGCGAGGCTCGACTTCGGGTCCGGGCGCGCCGGAATTTCGATCTTCGATGCCGTTCCGCGCGCGATTCCCTACCAGTTCGATCTTGTCGAGCGCCATCCCGATGGCAGCCAGGCCTTCCTGCCGATGGCGATGCATCCTTTCCTGGTCATCGTCGCCCCGGACGAAAGTGGCCGGCCCGGCCGGCCGCGCGCCTTCCTGACCGCTCCGGGGCAGGGGATCAACCTTCATCGCGGCACCTGGCACGGGGTGCTGACCCCGCTTCAGGCGCCCGGCCTCTTTGCCGTCGTCGACCGCATCGGCGAGGGCGCCAACCTCGAGGAATTCCGTTACGACGCCCCCTGGCGCGTGATCGCAGACGGGCCGGCCTGAGCGGCCGGCAGACCTGACCGGACCGCGACCCGAGGGGCGGCGCGGCGTCGGCGCGAACAAGAACGGCCCCGAGGGAAAAAGGAAACCACCCATGTCCGAACAGACCCATCCGGTCGATGAAATCCTGCCGGTGCCCAAGCTCTTCACGCTGGGGCTGCAACATGTGCTGGTGATGTATGCCGGCGCCATCGCCGTGCCGCTGATCATCGGCCGCGTTCTGAAGCTCGAACCGCAGGACGTCGCCTTCCTGATCTCCGCCGATCTTTTCGTCTGCGGCGTGGTCACGCTGATCCAGTCCTTCGGCGTCACCCGCTGGTTCGGCATCCAGTTGCCGGTGATGATGGGCGTGACCTTCGCCTCGGTCGGCCCGATGATCTCGATCGGGATCGCCAATCCCGGCGTCGACGGCGCCCGGATGATCTTCGGCTCGATCATCGGTGCCGGTATCGTCGCGATGCTGCTTGCCCCGCTGATGTCGAAGATGCTGCGCTTCTTCCCCCCGGTCGTGACCGGCACCATCATCCTTGTCATCGGCGTCACGCTGATGCGCATCGGCATCAACTGGATCTTCGGCCTTCCGCTCGGCCCGACCGCGCCGAAGACGGTCAATCCCGAACATGCCGAGTGGCTGAAGCAGGTGGGCGATCTTGCGGCGGCCTCGGGCGGCGCGATTCCGGCCGTTCCGCAGGGCCTCGGCATCGCGCCGTCGGTGTCGAACCCGGCTTATGCGGCGCCGGGCAACATCCTGATCTCGTTCGTCGTGCTGGCCTCGATCCTCATCATCGCCAAGTTCGGCAAGGGCTTCGTCGCCAACATCGCGGTGCTTCTCGGCATCGTCATCGGCGGCGTTCTGGCGGCGGCCCTCGGCATGATGCATTTCGACAGGGTCGGCGCGGCCGGCTGGTTCGCCCTCATCACGCCCTTCCACTTCGGGGCCCCGATCTTCAATCCGGTGATGATCGTCACGATGGTCCTCGTGATGATCGTGGTGATGATCGAATCGACCGGCATGTTCCTGGCCCTCGGCGACATGACCGGGCGCAAGGTCACGCCCGACCGGCTTGCGGCGGGCCTCAGGACCGATGGCCTCGGCACCCTGATCGGCGGCATCTTCAACACCTTCCCCTACACCTCGTTCAGCCAGAATGTCGGCCTCGTCGGCGTCACGGGGATCAAGAGCCGCTACATCTGCGTCGCTGGTGGTCTGATCCTGATCGTCCTTGGCCTCGTGCCGAAGATGGGCGCCCTGGTCGAGGCGCTGCCGACGACCGTTCTTGGCGGCGCCGGCCTTGTCATGTTCGGCATGGTCGCGGCGACCGGCATCCGCATCCTCGCCTCCGGCGTCGATTTCGCCGCCAACCGCCACAACCTCTTCATCGTCGCGGTCTCGCTCGGTTTCGGGATGATCCCGCTCGTGGCGCCGGACTTCAAGATGTGGATGCCGCACGCGATCCATCCGCTGATCGACAGCGGCATCCTGCTCGCCACGATCTCGGCCGTCGCGCTCAACGCCTTCTTCAACGGCGCGGGCGGCACGGCCGACGACCTGCAACGTGCCGCCGAAGTGGCCGATCACTGAACCAGGACAGGGGAGCGCCGGCCACCGGTGCTCCCCTTGCGCCCGCGGCGGTTTCCTGTCTTCCTCGCGGCTGAACCAGAGCCTGACGCTGCATGACCGCCCCTTCCGCCGGAACCCGCATGACCTCGGACCAGCCGCGGCTGACGCCCGACCGGGTGCGGGCGCTGGTCGAGGCGCATTTCGAGCGGATCGGCGCGCTCGATCCGCTGACCTCCGAACGCGACCAGAACTTCCGGCTGACCACGGCGGGGGGCGAGCGTTTCGTCGTCAAGATCGCCAATGCGGCGGAACCGGCGGAGGTCACGAACTTTCAGACCGAGGCGCTCCTTCACGTCGCGCGCCGCGCGCCCGGCCTGCCGGTGCCGCGCGTCGTGCCGGCGCGGGACGGGCGGGTGGAAATCCCGCTTGGCTCGGGTAGCATCCTGCGGCTTCTGACCTGGCTCGACGGCACGCCCCTGCACGCGGTGCCCGCCACGCCCGCGCTGCGCCGCGCGGTGGGCGTCACCGCAGCACGGCTGACCCGGGCGCTCGAAGGCTTCGCCCATCCCGCGCAGGATCACGAGCTAATTTGGGATATCCGCAATGCCGCGAAGCTGCGCCCGCTCTTGCCGTCGGTCGCCGATCCGGGCCTTCATGCGCTTTGCGCGGCGGCCCTCGACCGGTTTGACGCCGACATCGCCCCGGCGCTTCCCGACCTTCCCTGGCAGGTCGTCCATGCCGATTTCAATCCGCACAACCTGCTGACCGATCCGGGCGCGACCGGGATCGCTGGCATCCTCGACTTCGGCGACATGGTGCGGACCCCGCGCATCTGCGACCTTGCCGTCGCCGCCTCCTATCAGGCCGATCCGGCCGACCCGCTGGGGACGCTGAGCGCGGTCATAGCCGGCTGGCATTCGGTGCTGCCGCTCCTGCCGGGAGAGAAGGCGCTGATCCTCGACCTCGTCGCGATGCGGATGGTGACCACGGCGGTGCTTTCGAACTGGCGCGCCGCGCGGCAGCCGGAGAACGCCGCCTATTTCCTCAGAAACCTTCCCAGTTCGCGCGCCGGGTTCGAGGCGCTTTCGGCGCTCGACCCTGACACTGCCCGCGCCCGCCTTTCCGCCGCCCTCGCAAAGGACCTGCCATGACCCGCCGCGACACGATGCCCAACGCCTATATTGCCGGACGGGGGCATCTCGGCCCCGAGGACGAAGCCCTCGTCGAACGCCGCGCCAGGGCGCTCGGCCCGGCCTACCGGCTTTTCTACGAGACCCCGGTGCATCTCGTGCGGGGCGAGGGCGTCTGGCTCTACGACAAGGACGGCACCGCCTGTCTCGATACCTACAACAACGTCGCCTGCGTCGGCCATTGCCACCCCCGCGTGGTGGAGGCGATGGCGCGGCAGGCCGCGACCTTCGCGAGCCACACCCGCTACCTGCACGACGGCATCCTGACCTATGCCGAGCGGCTGCTCGCGACCTTCCCGGCGGCGCTTTCCCACGTCATGTTCACCTGCACCGGATCCGAGGCGAACGACCTCGGCCTGCGCATCGCGCGGGAACATACCGGCGGGGCCGGCGTCATCGTGACGGAGAACGCCTATCACGGCGTGACCGCAAGCATCGCCGAGTTGTCGCCCTCGCTCGGGGCGGGTGTGCCGCTGGGCGCCCATGTCCGCACCGTGCCGGCCCCCGATCCGGCCCGCTTCGGCGGTGATCCCGGCACCGGCTTCGCGGCGGCGGTGCAGGCGGCGATCGACGATCTTCTCCGCCACGGCATCAAGCCGGCCGCGCTCCTCGTCGATACGATCTTCTCCTCCGACGGGGTCTTCGCCGACCCGCCCGGCTTCCTCGCCCCGGCGGCAGGTGCGATCCGCAAGGCCGGCGGCCTCTTCATCGCCGACGAGGTGCAGGCCGGCTTCGCCCGCACCGGGGATGCGATGTGGGGGTTCGCGCGGCACGGGCTGGTGCCCGACATGGTCTCGCTCGGCAAGCCGATGGGCAACGGCTACCCGGTCGCGGGGCTGGTCATGAGGCCGGAGGTGGTAGCCGAATTCGGCGCCAGGGCGCGCTATTTCAACACCTTCGGCGGCAATGCCGTGGCGGCGGCGACCGCTATGGCCGTCCTCGACGTGATCGAGGAGGAAGGGCTGATGGAAAACGCCCGCACGACCGGCGCCTACCTCGCCGGGGGCCTCCGCGACCTGGCCGCGCGGCACGATTGCCTTGGCCCGGTGCGCGGCGCGGGTCTCTTCATCGGCGCGGATATCGTCCGTGACGGTGCGCCGGATGCCGCCCTTGCCGGGCGGATCGTCAACGACCTCAGGGCCGCGCATGTGCTGATCTCGGCGACGGCGAAGGCGGGCAATGTCCTGAAGATCCGTCCGCCGCTGGTCTTTTCCCGCGACAATGCCGACCTTTTTCTCGACCGGCTTGGCGGGGTCCTCGCCGCACTCTGATCCATCAGGCCGCCTTTCGTGTGACCGTCACCGACGTGCCCCAGGGATCGCGGAGCGCGGTCCCGGGTCCGACGGCGATCCGGTCGTATTCCGACGGATCGGCGAGCAGCTCCAGATCGGCGAGCCCGGTCGTGCCCTCGCTGCGCCGTCCCGCGCCCCGGCTGTTCCAGACATTGGCGCCAAGATGGTGGTGATAGCCGCCCGAGCCGTAGAAGGCGGCGCCGGGATAGTGCGTCGTCACCTCGAAGCCGAGTTGGCCCACATAGAATGCCTCGGCCCCGGGCACCGCGCCGACCTGGAGGTGGACATGGCCGACGACCATGCCGTCCGGCGCGCCGCGCCACGGCGCATCGGCCGAAGCGGCCAGCGCGTTCAGGTCGAGGGGATCGGTCGCCATCCGCAGTTCGCCGTTCTCGTGCGGCCACTCTTCGCGGGGACGGTCGACATAGATCTCGATCCCGTTGCCCTCGGGATCGGCGAGGTAGATCGCCTCGCTCACCAGATGGTCGGAGGCGCCCTGCAGCCGGAGCCCGGACTCGGCCGCATGGACGAGCCAGCGGGCGAGGGCGGCGCGGCCGGGCATCAGGAAGGCGGTGTGGAAGAGCCCCGCCTCGCGGGCCGAGGCCCGGCGCGCGGCGGGATCGGCGCGCAGTTCCAGAAGGACCCGCCCGCCGGCGCCGAGCCGGCGGGTCGCGCCGTCCGAGGCGAGCGGTTCGAGGCCGAGTGCGGCCTCATAAAAGCCGGCGACCTTGTCGATGTCGCGCACTGTCAGCGCGACGCGGCCGATCTCGATGGGGGCGCTGCTGGTGGACATGGGCCGTCTCCCTCGATGGGCCGGCGCCTCAGCGCGCCGCCGGCTTGCCGAGAGCGTAGGCGCCATCTCCGAGAAGCGCCTGCACGATCAGTGTCACCGCCCAGAACGCCGGGAATTCCCAGCCGCCATTGGGGTTGGAAAAGAAGAACCCGGCCGAGCCGTGGCCGAACCAGGCCGCCCCGACGAGAACCGGCACAAGCGCCAGCGACACCCAGCGAGTCCAGAGCCCGGCGATGAGTGCCAGACTGCCCGCAAGCTCGGCGGCGATGGTCACATAGGCAAGAAAGCCCGGCAGCCCGAGCGAGACAAAATAGCCGGCCGTGCCCGCAGGCGTGAAGACCGCGATCTTCAGCCAGACATGGGCGAGGAAGAGCCCACCCATCGCGACCCGCAGGATCAGGGCGGCGTATCGGGCGTTCGAGGCGGCGGCAAGGCCGTCGGTGCGGGTGGTGTCGTAGGTGGTCATCGTCGTCTCCTGTCCTGTTCGCAAAGCCCTTTTCGGGCGGATGGAGGGAAAATGGCCTGCTTCCCCGAAAATGATAATCCAGGCCAAGGGAAGTTAATCTCATCCATTTCGGAAGCAATTGGCGATCAGAGGCTCCACCCGCCACCGTCGCGAAAATGCCGGACGAGGTGATCGACGAGAACCCGCACCTTCGCCGCAAGATGCCGCCCCGGCGGATAGAAGGCGAAGACGCCGTAAGGCTCGTCGCCATGATCGCCGAGAAGGGCGCGCACCCGGCCGGCGCGCAGGCTCCCGGCCGCGACGAATTCCGGCACATAGGCGAGGCCGAGCCCCGCCTCGGCCGCCTTCAGGCAGGCATCGGCATTGGAATAGCTCAGCCGGCCGCGCACCGGAACCGGCACGACCAGCCCGTCACGGCGGAAATGCCAGCGGCCGGGATCGCGGAAATTGGTGTCGATGATGCAGTCATGCGCCGCCAGATCCTCGGGCGCCTCCGGTGCGCCGCGCCGGTCGAGATACTCTGCCGAAGCCACCAGAACCAACCGCATCTCGCAAAGCTTCCGGGCGATCAGCGTGGTATCCGCCGGCCGGCCGACGCGGATCGCGGCGTCGAAGCCTTCGTCCACGAGGGTCACGATGCGGTCGGTGAAGCTCACCTCGAGCGAAATCTCGGGATAGGCGCAGGCGAAGGCGTTGAGGGCGGGGACCAGTTCGGCTGTGCCGAAGGTCAGCGGCGCGGTCAGCCGCACACGCCCGCGCGGCGCATGGGCGGCGTCGAGCACACTCTGGTCGAGCGTGTCGTAATCCTCGATCAGGGCGCGGACCTGCTCGAAATAGGCGCGTCCGACTTCCGTCGCCGAGACCGCCCGCGTGGTGCGGTTGAGAAGCCGCACACCCAAGCCGGCCTCAAGCTTCGAGACCAGCTTCGAGGCCTGGCCGGAGCTTGTGCCGAGCCGCTCGGCGGCGGCGGTGAAGCTGCCGGTCTCCATCACCGCGATGAACATGCGGTCAGTGGCGAGGCGGTCCATATCTTGTTCCGATTCGGATGCAGTCTGGCCGACAATCGCAGAATTGCCGCCCGAAAGCGCGGGAATTCACCGGCTCAGAACCGCGCCATCCGCCGCGCCGCGTCGAGCATCCGGTTGGAAAAGCCCCATTCATTGTCATACCAGCCAAAGACCCGGATCAGGCCACCTTTGGTCACATGGGTTTCCGGCAGCGCCATGACGATGCTCTCGGGCCGTGCGCGGAGGTCGGACGAGACGAGCGGCCGCCCGGTCCAGCCGATTACGCCGCCGGCCGCCGCCAGCGCCACATTCACCGCCTCCCGCCCCGGCTTTGCGCGCGTCATCACCGACAGGTCCACGGCCGAGACCGAGGCGACCGGAACCCGGACCGCCGCCCCCTCGATCCGGCCGGCGATCGCGGGCAACACGACGTCCAGCAGCCGCTGCGCCGAGGTCGTGGTCGGCACCATCGACAACGCCGCGGCGCGGCTCCGGGCGAAATCGGCGCCGGGCGCGTCGACCATAGGCTGGCTGCCGGTATAGCAGTGGATCGTGGTCATCCAGCCGGTCTCCACCCCCCATTCGCGGTCGACGAGCCGGACGAGGGGGGCGAGCGCGTTCGTCGTGCAGGAGGCGTTGGAGACGATCCGGTGCCCGGGCGTCAGCCCGTCCTCGTTGGCGCCGATGACCAGCGTGTAGTCCGCCGTTGCCGAGGGGCCCGAGACCAGAACCCGCCCGGCCCCGGCCTTCAGCCCGGCCTCGGCAAACGACCGCTCGCCGCCGAGCCCGGTACACTCCATCGCGATGTCGACGCCGGCAAGGTCGAGCGCGGAAAGATCGCGCGCGCCCGTCAACCGGATATGCCGGCCGTCGACGACGAGCGCGCCGGCCTCCAGCCTGACCTCGCCTTTCCACGGGCCGAAGGTGCTGTCGTATTCGAAGAGATAGGCGGCCATTTCCGGCCGCGCGATATCGTTGATCGCGACGATCTCGAGGTCGGCATGGGCCGGATCGGACAAGGCGGCCCTGAGGACCGACCGGCCGATGCGGCCGAAACCGTTGATCGCGATGCGAACCGTCATCCGGGGCCCTCCGTGGCTGATCCAGCCCCTGTCAGACCACGACATCACGCCGCGCGCAACCGGCGGAAAGCCTCATCTTGTACCCGATACAGCGGTGCGGATTTCGGCCGGGGCCGCCTCCGGCGGAGGTATTTGAACCACAATGAAAGAGTGATCCTTCCTTTCATTGTGGTGAAAATACCTCGGGGGACGTTCATTGGTTCGATGAACCAATGAACGGTGGGGGCAGCGCCCCCGCCGCTTCCCGCGCGTCAGATCTCGACCTTGCGTGCGATCCCGCGCTCCACCGCCCGCGACACCGCCGCCTGCGCGACGGCGAGATCCTGGAGCCCGACCCCCGTGCCGTCGAAGAGCGTGATTTCCCGGTCAGACCGGCGGCCCTCGGCAAGGCCTGCGATCACCGCGCCGAGCGGGGTGATGTCGGCCGCCGCGATCAGGCCGGCGGCGATGGCGTGCTGGGTCTCGCCGATGCTGACGGATTGCGCGACCTCGTCGGTGAAAAGGCGGGCGCGGGCGAGAAGCGCCGGCTCGACTTCCTGCTTGCCCTTCGTGTCGGTCCCCATGCAGGCCAGATGCGTGCCGGGCCGGACATGCGCGTCAAGAAGCGCGGCGGCGGGCGAGGAGGTGATGGTGACGATCACATCCGCCTCCGCGCCAAGCCGGTCGAGGCTGACCGCCTCGAAGGGCAGGCCCAGTTCGGCCGCGACCGCGCCGAGCCGGGGCAGCATCTCGGGGTGGAGGTTCCACGCCACGACCTTCTCGAAGCGCCGCACCCGGGCGGCGGCGCGGAGCTGGAACGCCGCCTGATGGCCGGCGCCGACCATGCCGAGCACCTTCGCATCCTGCCGCGCCAGCCGGTCGATGGAGATCGCCGACGCGGCGGCGGTGCGGAGCGCCGTCAGCAGGTTGCCGCCCACCATCGCCGTCGGGCGCCCGGTTTCGGGGTCGAAGAGACAGACCGTGGACTGGTGATTGGCGATCCCCTTCGCGGCATTGCCCGGGAAGTAGCCCCCCGCCTTCAGCCCGAGCGTCCTGCCCGCCCGGTCGAGCCCGGACTTGAACCCGTATTGCCGCCCCTCGCCGAGCGCCTCGCGCACGACGGGGAAGTTGCAGGCCTCGCCCCGCGCCATCGCGGCGAAGGTCGCCTCGACCGCGGCGAAGGCATCTTCGGGCGTGACGAGATCGGCGATCAGCGCCTCGGGGATGATGAGCATGGGGAGCCTTTCGAAAGGGGGTTGCGGTCAGTAGGCCTTGCCCCGCGCCGAGACCGGCCACAGGCATTCGACCTTGCCGCCCCGGACCCCGACATACCAGTCATGGACGTTGCAGGTCGGATCGCAATGGCCGGGGACGAGCCGCAACCTGTCGTTGACCTTCAGCGCGCCATTCGGGTCCTCGATCACTCCGTGCTCGTCCGAACACTTGACGTATGTCACGTCGTCGCGGCCGAAGACGACCGGCAGTCCGCTGTCGATTGACTGGGCCTTGAGGCCGGCATCGCAGATCGCCTTGTCGGGTTTCACATGGCTCATCACCGAGGTCAGGATGAAGAGCGCGTTTTCCCACTCGCCGCGGTCGATCCGCTGGCCGTCCGCGTCGAGGATGCGGCCGTAATCGGCATCCATGAAGGCGTAGGAGCCGCATTGAAGCTCGTTGTAGACGCCGGAACCGGCCTCGAAATAGTAGCTGCCGGTGCCGCCACCCGAGACCAGTTCGGGGTCAAGCCCGGCCGCCTTCAGCGCCGTGACCGCCTCGGCCACCATGGCGATGGCAATGTCGAGCTTGTCCTTGCGCGCCGCGTAGCTGTCGAGATGCTGCATCGCGCCCTGATAGGCCTGAATGCCGGTGAATTTCAGCCCCGGCGCGGCATCGACGGCCTTGGCGATCCGCAGGACGGCCTCGGTCGTCGTGACGCCGCAGCGCCCGGCGCCGCAGTCGATCTCGACAAAGACGCCAAGCTCGGTGTCGTGCCGGACGGCGGCGGCCGAGAGGTCCGCCACATTGGCGATGTCATCGACACAGACGATGATCGACGACCCCAGTTTCGGCAGTCGCGCCAGCCGGTCGATCTTCAGCGGATCGCGGACCTGGTTCGAGACCAGCACATCCTTGATGCCGCCGCGCACGAAGACCTCGGCCTCCGACACCTTCTGGCAGCAGACGCCAACCGCGCCGCCAAGCTTTTCCTGCAGCTTCTGGACATCGACCGACTTGTGCATCTTGCCGTGGCTGCGGTGGCGCATCCCGTGCGCCTTCGCGTAGGTGCCCATCTTCGCGATGTTGCGCTCCAGCGCGTCGAGGTCGAGGATCAGACAGGGGGTCTGGATATCGGCCTCGTCCATGCCGGGCTTCGCCGGAATGTCGTAGCCCACCTCGAGATTCGCGTAACGGTCATGTGCGGTCATGGTGTCCTCCTCAACCCTTCATCCAGGGCAGTTTGTCCAGATCGACGTTGCCGCCGGTAATGATGACGCCGACGCGCTTGCCGCGAAAGGTGTCGGGGTTCCGCAGGATCGTGGCGAGCGGCACGGCGCTCGACGGTTCCATCACGATCTTCATCCGGGTCCAGGTCAGTTTCATCGCCGCGACGATCTCGTCCTCCCCGGCCGTCAGGATGTCGGTGACGTGGTTCTTCACGAAATGCCAGGTCAGCTCCTTCAGCGGCACTTTCAGCCCGTCCGCCACCGTTTCCGGCGCGTCGTCGGCGATGATATGGCCCGCCCGGAAGGAGCGCGCGGCGTCGTCCGCCTGCTTAGGCTCGGCCGCGTAGATCTTCACCCGCGGCGCGACCGTCGCAAGCGTGAGGCAGGTGCCCGAGATCATGCCGCCGCCGCCGATGGGCGCAATCACGGCGTCGAGCCCCTCGACCTGCCCGTTCAGCTCGCGCGAACATGTCGCCTGCCCGGCGATGACGCGCGGATCGTTGTAGGGGTGGACGAATTCGGCGCCGGTCTCGGCCAGAACCCCGGCGAAGACCGCCTCGCGGCTCGACGTTGAGGGCTCGCACTCGACGATGCGCCCGCCATAGCCCTTCACCGCGTCCTTCTTGGCCTGCGGGGCGGTGCGCGGCATCACCACGGTGCAGGGGATGCCCCTGCGGCCGGCGGCGTAGGAGAGCGAGAGGCCGTGATTGCCGCTGGAATGGGTTGCGACGCCCTTCGCGGCCTGATCGTCGCTGAGCCCGAAGACCGCGTTCGAGGCGCCGCGCGCCTTGAACGCACCGGCCTTCTGGAAATTCTCGCACTTGAAGAAAAGCTCGGCCCCGGTGAGGTCGTTCAGACAGGACGAGGTCAGCACCGGAGTGCGGTGGATGTAGGGCGCGATCCGGTCATGCGCGGCCAGAACGTCCTGAAAGGTCGGGATGTCCATGTCGAGGTCCTTCATGCGGCGGCCTGCTTCGCCGGCGCGCCATGACGATAGTGATCCTGCGCCGCCGCGACGCCGGAGCCAAGCCGGACGGGCAGGCCGAGATCCACCATCACCATCTCGGCGGTGGCGATCCCCGAGAGCGCCATGACATCGGTCATCGAGCCGAGATGGCCGATGCGGAAGACCTTGCCCGCGACCTCGCCGAGGCCGGTCCCGAAGGCGACGCCGTACTCTTTCGCGGCGCGGGTCACGATATCGGTGGCGTTGAAGCCCTCGGGCGTGCGGATCGCGCTGACCGTGTCGGAACAGAGATCGGGCGCGGCGGCGCAGAGCGTCAGCCCCCAGGCATGGACCGCCCGGCGCACGCCTTCGGCGATACGGTGATGGCGGGCGAAGACCGCGTCGAGTCCTTCGGCCAGAAGCATCTCGGTCGCGAGCTTCAGCCCGTTCAGAAGCCCGACGGCCGGTGTGTAGGGATAACCGCTGGCGGCATAGCTCTTCTCCATGTCGCGGATATCGAAGAAGCACCTGGGCAGGGTGGCGGCCTTGCCCGCCTCCATCGCCTTTTCGGAGAAGCCGAGGATGGCGAGGCCGGCGGGGAGCATGAAGCCCTTCTGGCTGCCGGTCACGGCGATATCGACGCCCCAGCCGTCCATGCGGAAGTCCATCGAGCCGATGGAGGAGACGCCGTCGACGAAAAGAAGCGCCGGATGCCGTGTCGCATCCATCGCCCGGCGGACCGCGGCAATGTCGGAGCGGACGCCGGTCGCGGTCTCGTTATGGGTGGCGAGGACTGCCTTGATCCGATGCCCCTTGTCGGCGCTCAGGATCGTTTCGAACCGCTTTGCCGGGATGCCCTCGCCCCAGGGCGTCTCGACCACCTCGACCTCGAGACCGAGCCGCCGGCACATGTCGATCCAGCGCTGCGAGAACATGCCGTTGCGCGCCGCGAGCACCCTGTCGCCGGGCGACAGCGTATTGGTGAGCGCGGTTTCCCAGCCGCCGGTGCCGGTCGAGGGAAAGACGAAGATCTCGGCACTGTCCGAACGCAGCACTTTCCGCACGTTCGCCCGCGCCGGATGCAGGATCTCGCCGAAAAGGGGCGAGCGATGGTCGATCGTCGGCATGTCCACCGCCTTGCGGATCGCCTCGGGGATATTGGTCGGGCCGGGGATGAAGACCGGGTTCTGGAAGGACATCTGGCGCCTCGTTCGGTTCGGGAACAGGGTCAGGATAGGGGGGTGGGCGCGGCGGTGCAATTTTTTCAAAATCGTTTTTCGTAATGTGAAAAATTTCTTTACGTCATGATTTTACTGTCTAAAATGTTTTTCACATTGCGAAAGAGGTTTTCGCCCGCCCGGTGAAAGGAGGCCGGCATGGCCGTGACCCGCCCCAGAGGACGCCCGAAGAGCTTCCACGACAAGACCGCCGGGAACACGATCCAGTCGCTCGACCGGGCGCTGATGATCCTCAAGGTGGTGGCCGATGCGGGCGGGCTGACGCTCACCGAACTGGCGGGCCGGACGGATCAGTCGGTGCCGACCGTCTACCGGGTGCTGACGACGCTTCAGACCCACGGTTTCGTCGAGATGGAGGAACCGGGCCAGCACTGGCATGTCGGCGGCGGGGCGTTCCGCGTCGGCTCGCAGTTCCTGCGCCGGACCAAGGTGGTCGAACGCGCGCGGGCGCCGATGGACCGGCTGATGCGGGCGACGGGAGAGACGGCCAATCTCGGCGTCGAGATGCGCGACCAGGTGCTGTTCCTGAGCCAGGTCGAGACGCATGAGACGATCCGCGCCTTCTTCCCGCCCGGCACGCTCGGGCCGATGCATGTCTCGGGCATCGGCAAGGCGCTTCTCGCCTGGTATCCGGAGGCGCGGGTGCGGGAGATCTCGGCGGCCGGGCTGCCGCGCTTCACCGCGCATTCCATCGGCGCCGAGACGGAGCTTCTCGCCGACCTCGCCGCGACGCGGGCGCGGGGCTATGCGATCGACGACGAGGAACGGGCCGAGGGCATGCGCTGCGTCGCCGCGCCGATCTTCAACGCCCATGGCGAACCGGTCGCGGGGCTCTCGGTCTCGGGCCCGGCCTTCCGCCTGACGGCCGAGAAGGCGGCCACGATCGGCGCGCTGGTCCGGGCGGCGGCGGACGAGGTGACGCAAGCCACGGGCGGGCGGGCCGGGTGAATCGCTGGAGTTGGGGCGTCCGGGGGACGGGTTTCGTCCGTTTCTCGAAATCAATCGGGTCGGCGCTCGCGGGATGGAGCGGAGATTTGACCCCGAGGCGGCCCTGGCCCGGACTCAGGGGCGAAGCCCGCCGGGCCGCGCCCTCCCTCCCCCTTGGGAGGGCGCCCCTGCGGCGCCGCGCACCGCACAGTCGCGGGAGGTTTGCCGCACCATAAAGTGCCCATCCCGACCGTCGGAGCGCCCACCCGAGGGAGGGCGCGGCCCTCCGTTGCTTATCTGGCGGGACGGCCTGCCCGGATGCCTCCGGCCCCTCGCAAGCCCCCTACCGGACCGCTTCCATCAGCGCGTCTTCCATCCGGCAATCGCGCGCGGCGTCGAGACCGCAGCGCCGGAAGTCGAGATCGCGGGTCAGGCAGAGCCGCGCTTCCTGAATGCGGCCCGCCTCGCAGGTGATGGTGATCATCGTCGCATCGAGTCCGGGATTGGCCTCGACGAACGCCTCTTCGACGACATGGGCGGGAAGCTTCACGTCCTGCCGAAGGTCCGAAAGAACCTCCGGGATCTCGACTTTCTCATAGGCCCGACGGGACGCGGCGAAATATTCGCTGGCCGCAAGGCCGGAACAGCGCCCGTGCTTCTTCCATTCGTACCAGGCCAGCCCCGACGACCCCATGATGTCGGCCATCGCCCGCGTCTCGGCCCGCGAGGGATCGCGCTCTCCGCTCCGGCAATAGCTCGGCCAGCCGAATTCGTGTTGCGGCCAGAGCCCGTGCAGGGTGAAGCTGAAATCGTGGCGCGGATCGCACTGATCCTCGCCCCGCGCGTCGCCCGTCAGCGCGCAGAAGGTGGGCGACCAGGATAGCGACAGGATGTAATAGTCGAATTCGCCGGCGCGCTCGCCTTCGGCGAAGGCGGGCAGGGCCGTCAGGGCGAGGGCGAGACACCAGCGCATTTTCTCTTTTCTCCGGTCGTCGAAACGACTATATAGCCCGCGAACTTCCCCGAAAACGAGGAAAGGCGGCCCGAGGGTCGCAGCCGTTTTCCCGGCGCGGGAGAGATTTGTAAAGGAGACGCCGCATGACGAAACCGCTCATGGCCAAGGCCACGGCCGTTTGGCTTGTGGACAACACGACGCTCAGCTTCAGGCAGATCGCGGATTTCTGCGGCATGCACGAGCTCGAGGTGCAGGGCATCGCCGACGGCGATGTCGCGGCGGGGGTGAAGGGCTTCGACCCGATCGCCAACAGCCAGCTCGAGCCGGGCGAGATCGAGAAGGGCGAGAAGGATCCGTCCTACCGGCTGAAGCTCAAGTTCAACCCGGCCTCGGTCGGCGAGGAAAAGCGCCGCGGCCCGCGCTACACGCCGCTCTCGAAGCGGCAGGACCGGCCGGCGGCGATCCTCTGGCTGGTGAAGTTCCACCCCGAGCTCGCGGATTCGCAGATCTCCAAGCTCGTCGGCACGACGAAGCCCACGATCGCCTCGATCCGCGACCGGACCCACTGGAACATCTCGAACATCACGCCGATCGACCCGGTGGCGCTGGGGCTCTGCCGTCAGACCGAGCTTGACGCCGCCGTGCAGAAGGCGGCGAAGAAGAAGAATCCCGACGGCGTGGTGATGTCGGATGACGAGCGTCGCAAGCTCGTCTCGACCGAGCAGTCGCTGGGCATGTCGGCCGAGCCGAAGATGCCTTCCTCGATCGCGGGGCTCGAGAATTTCTCGCTGTCGAGATCGGAAGAGGAAGAGAAGAACCCGGCAGACTATTCGGACGCGGAGAGCTTCTTCAACCTGCCGAACGACGATGACGAGGACGACGAGGACAACTGAGGCGTCCCACGCCCCGGCCTGCCGGGCGGGGCGTCAGGCCTTCCGCTTCTTTTTCTTCTTCTTGCCGGCGGCTGTCTTTTCCGCTGTCGCCGGCGCGAATTCCCGCGCCAGCGCCTCGGCATCGAGGGCGGCGAGCGCTTCCATCCGCGCCGAGACCGCGCTGAGGACGGTGTGAAGGGCCGCGATCCGCGCGTCGCCCTTGTCCGCCCCGGCCGCGACCAGCCGGTCGAGGATCGGCGCGATGCTTCGCCTTTGGCGCGCCGACAGGACCGCGCGGGCAACGTCCCAGGGGTCGGGCGGGGCGGTGAAGTAGTCCTTGCGGTCCCCCGGCGCCCGCGTGCGCGAGATGAGCCCCCAGTCGCGCAGCTCCTTCAGTGCCGTCGAGACGTTGGAGCGCGACAGGCCGAGCACCCGCGTCAGGTCGTCGGCGCAGGGCGGTTGCGCCGCGCGCCAGATCGCGGCGAAGCACTGGGCGGCCGGGCGTGACAGGCCGACAAGGCCGCCGATCTCGGCCACGATATCGGCAAAGCTGTGCGGTTCCGGCATGGATTCCCGTATTCCTGAAAAATCCGAATACCGTCAGGATGCCGAATTCGGCCGCCCGGTCAAGGCTTGTCCGGCCGGTCGATCCGAAATCGCGTGATCTGACGGCAGGTCTCGCCGGGGCGGAGTGCTGCCGGCGGAAAGTCCGGCCGGTTCGGCGCGTCGGGCCAGCCCTGCGCCTCGAGCGCGATGCCGGCATGGGGGACCGGGCCGCGCCCGTCGGGACCGGGGGCGAAGTGCCGCCCGTCATAGACCTGCAGCCCGGGTTCCGTCGTCGCGAGCCGGAGCCGGATGCCGGAAGCCCCGACCAACTCCGCCGCCTCGGTCAGGTCGCGCCGCGCCGTGGCAAGGCAGAAATTGTGGTCGAGCGGCGGCGCGTCGCCGAGGATCCGTCCGGCGCGGAAGTCGAAACCGGTGCCGGCGACCGGGCGGACCTCTCCGGTCGGGATCAGCGCGGCATCGACCGGCAGGTACTGGTCGGCGGCGATCCGCAGCCGGTGCCGGAGCGTATCCGCGGTGCCGTCGAGCGTCCAGTAGCCGTGATGGGCGAGGTTGACCGGGCTTTCCGCGTCGGTCACGGTCGTCAGTTCGATCATGAGGTCGCCCGGGTCGGCCAGCCGGAAGCTCGCACGGATCCGGCGGTTGCCGGGAAAGCCGCCCTCGCCATCGGCCAGGTCGATGCCGAGCGTGACCTGGTCCGCGCCCGCGCTCTCGATTCGCCAGAGGCGGGCGTGAAGCCCCGCCGCGCCGGAATGCAGCACCGTCGTCCCGCCTTCGTTGGCCTCGAAAACGTGGCGCCGCCCGGCGATCACCGCCGAGGCGCCGGCGATGCGGTTCGCCACCGGCCCGACGATGGCGCCGGCATAGAGGAGCGGCGCCTCATAGGCCGCCACGCTGCCGGCACCGAGAACCAGCGGCCAGTCGGCCCCGGCGAGACGCAGGTCCTGCACCGTCGCGCCAAGGGTCAGGACCGTGGCGCGAAGGCCGCCGCCCGCGATGTCGACCGCCGCGACCCGGTCGCCGGCGCGCGTGGCGCCGAAATCGCGGAGCGCGGCGGTCATGGCTTGTCCCGGCGGGGCAGGTGGTGGTGAGGCATCGTTCACCTTCGGTCATGCGCCGGCTTCAAGTGGCGCGGGGACCGGCCCGGGTCAATCCCCCGCGACGCAATCCGCAATGGCCTCGCCCATCGTCGTCAGCAGCGCGGGATAGAGCTCCGGTCCCGGCCCCATCGCCCGGCCTGCGGGGTCGAGCGGCCGGCCGATCCGCACCGATGTGCCCTCGGCGAGGGCGCTGACAGGCGCCGGGTCGCGCGCGGCTTCGGGGAAGATGCAGGTGACCGCGCCGCTTTCAAGCGCCGCCCGCAGCCCGGCCAGATGCGCCGCGCCGGGGGTGGTTGCATCCCCTTCGGCGAGGCTTGCGACGATCTTCAGCCCGTAATGCTCGGCGAAATAGCCATAGGCATCATGCGCCACCATCAGCCCGGCGTCCGCCGCCGGGGCCAGCCGCTCGCGTAGCGCCCTGTCGAGCGTTTCGATCCGGGTCTGGGCGATCGAGGCATTGGCACGGTAGGCGACCGCGTTGCCGGGATCGAGATCGACCAGCGCATCGGAGATCCGCCCGATCCAGAGCGCCGCATTGTCGGGGTCGAGCCAGGCATGCGGGTCGAGCCCGCCATGGTCGTGCCCGTGATCATGATCTTGATCTTGATCTTGATCATCCGCCATGCCGGCGCCGTGATCGTCCTCGTCCTGCCCGGTCCGCAGCACCGTTCCGGGCAGGTCGAGGAGGGCCAGTGAACGCGGTCCGTCCGCGCTGGCGATGGCACGGTCGAGCCAGGGTGTCATCTCCGGCCCGATCCAGACGATGAGAGCCGCACCGTTCAGTGCCCGGATCTGCGAGGGCCGAAGCTGGAAGTCATGCGCGTCGGCCCCCTTGTCGAGAAGCAGCATCGGATCGCCGAGATCGCCGAGGACGAGGGAGACCAGCGAATGGACGACCGGCATGTCGGTCACGACATCGGGCACTTCGGCACGCCCCGGCAGGGCCAGAAGGGCGAGGGCGGCGGCAAGGGGAAGCGGGTGTCGCATGGCGACCTCCTTTCTGGGATTGCGAGTCGGGAAACGATATCGTATGTTATAGCATAACATGTCAAGCGGATTGCGAACCTGTCCATGACGACCGAGCAGAAACATTCCGATCCGGCACTCGCCTTCGCCGCGCACGATCACGCCCATTGCACCGGAGATGTCCTGGCGCGGGCCGAGGAGTTGAGCGCCGAGACCGGCGCCCGGCTGACGCCGGTCCGCCGCCGGGCGCTGGAAATCCTGCTCGAATCGCACCGGGCGCTCGGCGCCTACGAGGTGCTGGAAAAGCTTGCCGAGGCCGGCTTCGGCAACCAGCCGCCGGTCGCCTACCGGGCGCTCGATTTCCTTGTGGATCAAGGCTTCGCCCACCGTATCCGCAGGCTCAACGCCTTCGCCGCCTGCATGCATCCCGGCGAGGCGCACTCGCCCGCCTTCTTCATCTGCCGCGCCTGCGACGCGGTGGCCGAGGCGCCGGCCGAGGCGGTACGCCGTGCGATGGAAGCGGCGGCAGCCCGCATCGGGTTCTCGGTGGAACGCATGAATGTCGAGGCCCTCGGCCTCTGCCCCACCTGCGCGGAGGCCGCATCGTGACCCTCATCGAAGCGCGCGGCCTGAGCGTCCGCCACGGCGCGCAGACCGTGCTGAGCGCGGTCGATTTCGCGATCCGCGCGGGCGAGATCGTGACCGTGGTCGGCCCGAACGGGTCGGGGAAATCGACGTTGATCCGGGCGCTGATCGGGCTCGAACGCGCGGCCGAAGGCACGGTCACGCGCCGCGTGGGCCTCGGCATCGGCTATGTGCCGCAGCGCCTTCACATCGACGCGGCCCTGCCGATGACCGTCGCGCGGTTCCTGTCTTTGCCGCGCCGGATGCCGGCGGAGGAGGCTGCGCGGGCGCTCGACCGCACCGGCGTGCCGGGGCTCGAGGACCGGCAGATGGCGGCCTTGTCGGGCGGACAGTTGCAACGCGTCCTCCTCGCGCGCGCACTTCTGGCGCGGCCGGAGATCCTCATCCTCGACGAGCCGACGCAAGGCCTCGACCAGCCGGGGATCGCCGGGTTCTACCGGCTTCTGGAGGAGGTTCGGCAGGAGACCGGGGTGGCGGTGCTGATGGTCAGCCACGACCTCCATGTGGTGATGAGCGCCTCGGACCGCGTCATCTGCCTCAATGGCCATGTCTGCTGCGAAGGCGCGCCGCAGGTCGTGTCGGCCGCGCCGGAATACCGCGCGCTTTTCGGCCTCGGCACCGGCGGAGCGCTGGCGCTTTACCGGCACGACCATGACCACGTCCACGACCCCGACCCCGGCAAGGGTCATGTGCATCACGGCCACCATGACCGCGACCATGACCACAACCACCGCCCCGAGGCCGGGAATGCCTGACGATTTCCTGATCCGCGCGGCCCTTGCCGGGATCGGCCTGATGCTCGCCGCCGGCCCCCTGGGCGCCTTCGTCGTCTGGCGGCGGATGGCCTATATGGGCGACGCGACGGCGCATGCGGCGATCCTCGGCGTGGCGCTGGCGCTCGCGACCGACCTGCCGGTGGCGGCGGGCACCACGATCGTGGCACTGGCGATGGCGCTGGCGGTGACCGGCCTCAGCGGCCGGGGCAGGGCGGCCGATACCGCGCTCGGCGTGCTGGCGCATTCGGCGCTCGCCTTCGGGCTTGTCGCGGTGTCGTTCCTGCCGAACGTGCGCTCGGACCTCTCCGCCTATCTTTTCGGCGATGTCCTGGCGGTGAGTTCCGCCGACCTCGTCTGGGTCTGGGGCGGATCGGCGCTGGTCCTCGTGCTGATGGTCTGGCGCTGGAACCCGCTCCTGACGGCGACCGTGAACGAGGAACTGGCGCAGGCGGCGGGCATCGACCCGAGGCGCGAGAAGCTGGTCCTGACGCTGGCGCTGGCACTTGTCGTCGCGGTGTCGATCAAGATCGTCGGCGCGCTTCTCATCGCGGCGATGCTGATCGTCCCGGCGGCGAGCGCGCGGGCGCTGTCGCGGACGCCCGAGGCGATGGCGGCCTGGGCCGTGGCGCTGGGCGCCGTCGCGGTTCTGGCGGGGCTCTGGCTCTCGCTCCGCTTCGATACGCCGGCCGGCCCGTCGATCGTCTCGGCCGCGGCCGGGATATTCGCCCTCAGCCTCATTCCCCTGCGGCGCGCGCGCTAGATTCTTGCCTCCGGCGGGGATATTTGGTCCAAGTGGAAACGCAGGGGGGCGGCATGGCCAATCATCTCTACGACGCGCTCTTCGGGCGGCATGAGGGCAGCGGGCGGGACTTCCTGATCCTGCCGGATGACAGCCGGGTCAGCCATGCCGACTTTGCCGGACGCGCCGCAGGTTTTGCCGGCGCGCTGGTCGCCGCGGGGCTCGGACCCGGCGACCGCGTGGCGCTGCAACTGGAAAAGAGCGTCGACATGCTCGCCGTGATCGCCGGCGCGATCCGGGCGGGCGTGGTGTTCCTGCCGCTCAACACCGCCTATACCGCCGCCGAGGTCGCCTATTTCGTCGCCGATGCGGGGGCGAAGCTCCTCCTCTGCGACGGGCGGGCCGAGGCATCGCTCGCCCCGGTCGCGGCGGGCTGCGGCGCGGCGCTCGCAGTCCTGAACGCCGACGGGACGGGCAGCTTCGGCGAGGCGGCACGGGCGGCCGGGTCGGTGCCCGTCGCCGCGCGGACGGCCGGCGATCTCGCGGCGTTGCTCTACACCTCCGGCACCACGGGCCGGTCGAAGGGCGCGATGATGAGCCATGGCAACCTTCTGTCGAATGCCGAGGTGCTGACGGAGTACTGGCGCTTCACCGAAGACGACGTGCTGCTGCATGCGTTGCCGATCTTTCACACGCACGGGCTCTTCGTTGCGACCAATGTGGCGCTTCTGGCTGGATGTCCGATGATCTTCCTGCCGAAATTCGACGCGGCCGAGGTGATCCGCCACCTGCCGCAGGCGACCGCGATGATGGGGGTGCCGACCTTCTACACCCGGCTTCTCGACGATCCGCGCCTGACCCGCGACCTGGTCGACAAGATGCGGATCTTCATCTCCGGCTCCGCGCCGCTCCTGGCCGAGACCCACCGCCAGTGGGAAGCGCGGACCGGCCACCGCATCCTCGAACGCTACGGCATGACCGAGACCAACATGAACACCTCCAATCCCTGTGCGGGCGAGCGGCGGGCGGGCACCGTGGGCTTCCCCCTGCCGGGCGTGGAGCTGAAGATCTGCGATGCCGAGGGGAGGGAACTCCCAAGGGGCGAGATCGGGACGATCGAGGTGCGCGGCCCGAACGTCTTCCAGGGCTACTGGAACATGCCGGAGAAGACGGCCGAGGAACTGCGCCCGAATGGCTTCTTCATCACCGGCGATCTCGGGGTGATCGACGCGGACGGCTATGTCAGCATTGTCGGCAGGGCCAGGGACCTGATCATCTCGGGCGGCTTCAACGTCTATCCGAAAGAGGTGGAAATGGCGCTCGACGCGCTGCCCGGCATCCTCGAAAGCGCGGTGATCGGCGCACCGCATCCCGATTTCGGCGAAGCCGTGGTGGCCGTCGTCGTCCCCGAATCCGGCACCAAGCCCGACCCGGAGGCAATCCGCGCCGCCCTCGGCAAGAGCCTCGCGAAATTCAAGCAGCCGAAGCATATCGCGCTGCGCGCCACCCTGCCGCGCAACACGATGGGCAAGGTCCAGAAGGTCGCTCTGCGGGACGAGCTGAAGGACGTCTTCGCGCCCTGACCTTCATCTTGCCGGAAATATCCCGGGGTCCGGGGCGGCGCCCCGGCCGGCCCGCCGTCAGCGCCCGACGCCGGAATAGGCCTCGAACCCCGCCGCCTCGGCATCCTTCGGCGAATAGACGTTGCGCAGGTCGGCCATGCGGGCATGCGCCATGCTCCCGGCCAGCCGGGTGAGATCGAGCGCGCGGAACTCGTTCCACTCGGTCAGGATCACGACGATGTCCGCGCCTTCGGCCGCCACATAGGCGTCGTCCATCCAGGTCACGCCCGGCAAGAGCTTCTCGCCCTCGCGCCGGCCCTGCGGATCGACGACGCGCACCCTGGCGCCGTTGCCGACCAGCGCCGGCACGATGGTCAGCGACGGCGCGTCGCGCATGTCGTCGGTATTGGGCTTGAAGGTCACGCCGAGGACGGCGACGGTCGTGCCGTTCACCGATCCGCCGCAGAGATCCGTCACCTTCTCGACCATCCGGCGCTTGATCTCCTCGTTGACCTTGATCACCGTCTCGACGATCTGGATCGGCGCGGCGTGTTCCTGCCCGATCCGGGCCAGCGCCGAGGTATCCTTCGGGAAGCACGACCCGCCATAGCCCGGCCCGGCATGCAGGAACTTGTTGCCGATCCGGTTGTCGAGGCCCATGCCGCGCGACACCTGCTTCACATCGGCGCCGACCTTCTCGCAGAGCCGGGCGATCTCGTTGATGAAGGTGATCTTGGTGGCAAGGAAGGCGTTGGCCGCGTACTTGATCATCTCGGCGGTCTCGAGATCGGTGTAGAGGATCGGGAAATCGCGCAGGAAAAGCGGGCGGTAGATCTCGCCCATCACCTTCTGCGCGCGCTCCGAGGTCACGCCGACGACAACCCGGTCGGGGCGCATGAAATCGTCGATCGCGGCCCCCTCGCGCAGGAATTCGGGGTTGGAGGCGACGTCGAACTCTGCTGCGGGCACGGCCTTTTCGATCACCGCGCGCACGGCGGCATTGGTGCCGACCGGAACCGTGGACTTGGTCACGACGACCGCGTAGCCGGTCAGCGCTCGGCCGATCTCCTCGGCGGCAGCCATCACATAGGTGAGGTCGGCATGTCCGTCGCCGCGCCGCGTCGGGGTGCCGACGGCGATGAAGACCGCCTCGGCGCCATCGACGGCCGCCTTGAGATCGCCGGTGAACGACAGCCGCCCCGCCGCGACGTTCCTGGCCATCAGCACGTCGAGCCCCGGTTCGTAGATCGGCACCTTGCCAGCGGTCAGCAACTCGACCTTGCGCGGGTCCTTGTCGACGCAGACGACCTCGTGGCCGAAATCGGAAAAACAGACCCCCGAGACGAGGCCGACATATCCGGTTCCGATCATCGCGATTTTCATCAATCCGTCCTCGAACAATACCGTGCGCCGACATGGAACGATCGCCGTTTGCCTGTCAACGCCCCAGCAGGATTTCGGCGCCCCGGCGCCAATTTATTGCCAGATTTCCGTGCACAGTGAGCGGTGTCTGGGGAGCTTGTCTCTCAATCCGCAGCGGATGGAAAGTTGTCCATGTTCTGGAAGGGTTTGATCGTCGGGATGCTGCTGGCGCCGGTGGCGGGCTCCGCCGCGGCCTGTACGCGGGCGAGCGTCGCGGGCGCGCAGGCGTCGATCCACGCCGAGGGGCGGATCGACCAGGGGCTGGTCGACGCGGCGATCCGAGCCGAGATCAACTATCAGCGCTGCCGTGCCGGCTTGCCGCCGGTGGCCGAGGCCGGCGGGCTGCGCAAGGTCGCGGGCCAGCACGCGAAATGGATGGCGCGGGCGCGCAGTCTCTCGCACAACTCGAAGACGCCGGGCCAGACGACGGCGACCGCCCGGTTGAAAGCGTCGGGGCTGCGGTTCCGCGCCGGGTCGGAGAATATCGGCCAGATCGCGCGTTTCCAGATCGACGGGCGGTCCTTCCGCATCGCCGACGCGGGGACGTGCGGATTTCTCGGCAGCAACGGCCAGGCGATCCCGCCGCACAGCTATGCGTCGCTGGCCCGGACAATCGTGGGCCTGTGGATGGAATCATCGGCGCATCGGCGCAATATCCTCGACCGGAAAGTCTCACGCGTGGGATCCGGGGTTGGCTTCGACGGGAAGGCCCCATATTGTGGAAATTATTACGTTTCCCAGAGTTTCGCCGGCTGATGACTGCCGATCTGCAACACCTCATTGTTTCTACTGCGGCAACGCGGGATTTCTCTTTGCTTCTTCCCGAGATTGTGCTTGTTTGAATAAGGGAGCTGCCGTGATCGGTGGCTTGTACTGGTTTAAGAGCGGAGAACTAACATGAAAAAACTTGCAACCGTCGCTGCCGTCCTGACCCTTTCGGCCAGCGCAGCGTTCGCGGGCGGCTACTCGGCCCCGGTCGTCGAAGCGGAGCCGATCGTCGTCGAAGAGTCCAGCTCGTCCAACGCGGGCCTGATCGTTCCGGCGCTTCTGCTCCTGGGCGTGATCGCGGCGGCTTCGTCGGATTCCTGATCCGGTCGACCGACCTGAAGAATATGGCAAGGGCCGGGTGCGGATGCATCCGGCCCTTGTGCTTTCGGGGAGGACGCTGACGGAAAAGCCCCCCAGCCTGTTCCTTGAAGCGTTTCGGATTCATGTGAAAATATCAAATATCAGAATTCGAACAAGAAAAGTTCGAATTCTGATTCAATGCAAACCCGAAACGCCATAGCTGGCGGTCAGGGGCGGACGAGCTGGATCGTCACGTGGCCGAGGGCCGGGCCGATCCACTGCCGTGACAGCGCGACCGTGCCGCCTGCCGTGACCCAGTAGCTGTTCTCGAATTTCACCGCGTCCGACCGGCAGGCCTCGTCGACCTGCACCGTGTCGTAGTGGTCGCCCGCAAAGTCGAAGGACTTCGCCGGCCCGAGGCTGATGCCGCACTGTACCGGCAGCGGCCGCTCGATCCCCTCGCCGTCGAGATAGCGGTAGACCCGCGCCACGGTGCCGGCCTGGCGGCGCGTGATCAGCCCGGCCGCCGCCGCGCTTTCGGAGGACATGAGGTCGTTGCCAAGCCCGCGCGTGGCGATCAGAAGACCGTGCCGCAGGACCAGCGTCTGCTGGTTCGGGGTCGCGTAGGTCCGCGTGTCGCCGTTGCGCCCGTATTCGCCGAGCACCGTCAACAGCCCGGATTTCTCGATCTGGGCAAGGATGATCGGCCCCGCGAACGAGGCTTTCGCCGCCGCCGCCAGCTTCTCCGGGTCGGGCGTCGCCGTCGGGGCGGACTTGCCGGGGAGAAGCTTCTGCTTCAGCCCCTTGGCGACGCCGATGGCGATCGAGGTGCCCTCGGTCCTCGACGTGTCGGTGCCGCAGCCCGCGAGCGTCGCGCCAAGGACGATGCCGGACAGGAGCGCCGCGCGCCCGAACCCGGCCAGCAAGTGCCGGGCCATCACCGCCAGAACCTCCCCCACTGGATCTGCATGTCGCCCTGATGGGTGCTGCGGACCGTGTCGTAAAGACGGCCATCGACGTCGAGCCGGGCACCGCCGTCGCGATTGAGCGGCTTGATGACGGTCGAGACCTTGTTGGTGGAGGGCTTGCCGGTGGTCCAGGACACCGGAATCGTCAGCCGCACACCCTTGTCGAACGAGCCTTCGCCGAAATCGGCCTCGGAAAGGTCGGTAAGGGTCGCGTAGGCGCCCACCTTCCATCCGTTGGCGAATTCGCGGTCGAGCGTGAAGGTTGCGCCCCAGTCGCCGAGCAGGTAGCGCCCGACATCGACCTGGCCCATGAACCCCTGGCCGAAATCGTAATAGGCCGAGACATGCCCCGTGGCGATCTCGTAGTCGCGGAAGCTGAAGAGCGTGTCGAAATCGCGCTGCTTGACATAGTTCACCTCGGCCCCGAGGGCGAGCCGGCTGTCGACCGGCTTCCACAGCAGTTCGCCCGAAATGCCGCCATACATGCGTTCGAGCAGGCCGGCGGAGACGCGGCCATAGAGGTTCGGCGCCGGGCGCGTATACCAGGCGAGCGTCAGGTCGTGAATGCCCGGATCGCCCTCCTTCTGGTATTCCACGAGGTCGGAGCGGACGTGGTAGACGGTGGAATCCGACACCCGAGTCGACTCGTCGAGATTGCCGATGATCTTCTTGCGGACAGAGCCCGACAGGACCAGCCCCGGCGCGAATTCGTAGCGGCCCGCCAGTTCGACGCCGAAATCGGCGCGCAAGGGATCGTCGGGGTCGAAGACGCTCGCCTCGCCATAGGGCGAGAGCGACCAGACGAAGCGCGGATAGACATGTTCGGTCGGCACGAGGCCGGGATGGGCGCCGGCGACGCCGTCGCTGAACTCCGCCCGGCGCAGGAGCGCCACCGATTCCTCGCTTTCGAGCGCTTCCACGTCGCGGCGGGCGAGCGTGACGGAGGAGGTCGGCATGCCCTCGGCGACGGAGGTGATGACCAGCGTCTCGACCGAGGGCGGCAGCGCCCGGGTGAGGATGCGGGCGGTGCGGCCAACGGCCTGCGGCTGGGCGAGGTATCTCTCGTTGCGGAGCCGCACCTCGACCCGGGTGGCTGAAAGCGCCATGCTCTCCAGCACCATCCCGTCCTTCTCCATCGCCCTGGCGACGGCGGTCTGGATGCCGGGATGCACTTCGGGGTCGGCGGTCCAGTCGGTTGCCCAGGCCGCGGGGTCGCTCGACGGCGAGGGCCGCGGGCGGACCGGCAGCGGCGCGGTCTCGAGCCCGCTCGGCACGGGCGGCTTGCGCGGGTCGATGGCGAGGTTGAACTGCAACCCGACCTCGGAGCCGTAGAGGTAGTAGCCGCTGACGCTCGCCGACTTGTTGATCCGGTAGTCGAAGCCGAAGTTGACCGACGAGTCGCGGCTGAACGTTCCGGCGGCGGTTTCGCGCAGATAGGCGTCCGAGGAATATTCCGCCTTCAGCGTCAGCTTGTCGCTGGCGTCCCAGGCAAGACCGAAGAAGGGTGCTGCGGGACCGCGGAACCACTGGTCGGTATTGGCCTTGCCGCCTTCGCCGATATCGAGCGCCGGGCGGTCGCCGAAGGGGCTGCCGATATCGCCCTCGGTGCCGAGCCGGCCCCAGCCGAGGCCGGCCGTCGCGCGGAGCCTCGGGCTGATGGACTTGGTCGCCACGACATATTCGCCGGAATAGACCCCGGTGCCGATGAAGTCGCGCAGGCCGATCGCCACCGCCGGGCGCAGGCGCTTTTCGTCGAGCAGGCGGTACTGGACGTCGAAGGAGCGGTCGTAAAGCACCGAGCCGTTGGTGAAGACGCCCGGCACCCGCGAATAGCGGAACGCGCCCTGGAGCCGGTCGGTCACCTGGAAGGTCGCCGTCACCCGCATCCCGCCGCCGAAGCGGAACACGGTCGCGCCGATCATCCCTTCCGGAACGCTCTCGGCCGTCGGCATGTCGATGAGGCCGGGAAGCCCGAACGTCCCCGGATTGTCGCTCAGGAGCGGATCGGCATAGGCCATGATCGCGCCAAACGCTGCGACCGACGTCATGCCGAGGCCTGCGATCTTCTGTCCCCGCACCCTGCTCTCCGTCTTCTTATTGACCGCTTCTTGTTGACTGGCACTATACACGGTCAGGGTGTTACTGCGAGAGACAAGAGATCGCAACAGCCCGCTTCGGGCGGCCCTTCGCCGGCGGGCCGGCAAAAATGCAACGAATGACCGGCAGTGGTTTCCCGTAAGGTGGGTTTCAACCCACCCTCCGGCCGGCAGAGGTGGGTTGAACCCCACCTTACGGAAGCCCGCCCGGTCCCGCCTACATGCAGGCGCCGAAGAGCGCGCGGGTATTCTCGCGCGTCATCTCGACCGGATTGCCGCCGCAGGACGGATCTTCGAGCGCCATTTCGGTCAACTCGTCGAGCCGCGCCGCCTCGACCCCCATCGCGGTCAGGTTGGCGGGGATGCCGAGTTCGGCGCGCAGGTCCATGACCCTTGCCCGGAAGCCGTCGAAGCCGCCCTTGATGCCGAGATAGGCGCTCGCGGCCTCGATCCGGGTCTCGATGGCCTTGCGGTTGAAGTCGAGCACCATCGGCATCACCACGGCGTTCGTCGTGCCGTGATGGGTCCCGTAGACCGCGCCGACCGGGTGGGAGAGCGAGTGGATGGCGCCGAGGCCCTTCTGGAACGCCACGGCGCCCATCGCGGCGGCCGACATCATGTGGGCGCGGGCTTCGAGGTCGGTCGGGTTGGTATAGACCTTGGGCAGGTTCTCGAACACCAGCCGCATGCCTTCGAGCGCGATGCCCTGGCTCATCGGGTGGTAGAAGGGCGAGGAATAGGCCTCGAGGCAGTGGGCGAGGGCATCCATGCCGGTGCCGGCGGTGATGAACCTCGGCATGCCCACGGTCAGCTCCGGGTCGCAGATGGTGACGGCAGGCAGGAGCTTCGGGTGGAAGATGATCTTCTTCTTGTGGGTCAGTGAGTTGGTCAGAACGCCCGCACGGCCGACTTCCGAGCCGGTTCCGGCGGTCGTCGGCACCGCGATGATCGGGGCGATCCTCGCGGCGTCGGCACGGGTCCACCAGTCGCCGATATCCTCGAGATCCCAGACGCTGACCGTCTGCCCGACCATCAGCGCGATCATCTTGCCAAGGTCGAGCGCCGAGCCGCCGCCGAAGCAGACGACGCCGTCATGCCCACCCGCACGGTAGACCTTCAGCCCGGCCTCCATGTTCATCTCGTTCGGGTTCGGATCGACCTCGGAAAAGACCGCATGGCCCAGACCGGCGGCGTCGAGGATGGCGAGCGCCTGCGCGGTGATCGGCAGCGAGGCCAGCGCCTTGTCGGTGACAAGGAGCGGCTTCTTCATGCCCACCGCCTTGCAATGGTCCGCAAGTTCCCTGATGCGGCCCGGTCCGAACTTGATCGCGGTGGGGTAGGACCAGTTGACGGTCGGCACGGTCATTTCGTCACCTTCTTGAGATGGTAGGATTTCGGTCGCGTCACCGACTGGAAGCCGAGCGGCGAGAGTGCCGCCCCCCGCCCGGTATCCTTGCAGCCGGTCCAGCAAAGCGCGGGGTCGAGATAGTCGCAGCGGTTCTGGAACACGGTTCCCGTCTCCACCTGCCGGCCGATCCGTGCCGCGCGCGCGCTGTCGCGGGTCCAGAGCGAGGCCGTCAGGCCATAGTCGCAATCGTTCATCATCGCGATCGCATGGGCGTCGTCCTTGACCGGCATGATGCCGACGACGGGGCCGAAGCTTTCCTCGCGCATCACCCGCATCTCGTGGTTGACGTTGACGAGGATCTGCGGCGCGAGATAGGCGCCGCCGTCATCCTCTGGGAAAAGCGCGGGGTCGATGAGCGCGGTGGCGCCATCGGTGATCGCGTCGGCGATCTGGCTGCGCACGGTATCGGCGAAGCGCCTGTTGGCCATTGGCCCGAGCGTCGTCGCGGCGTCGAACGGATTGCCGAGCTTCAGGGTCTTGACCCAGGCCACGGCCTTCTCGACGAAGGCGTCGTAAAGGCTTTCGTGGACATAGATCCGCTCGATCCCGCAGCAGCACTGGCCGGCATTGTACATCGCCCCGTCCATCAGGCTGTCGACGGCCGCATCCAGATCGGCGTCGTCCATGACGTAGCCCGGATCCTTGCCGCCAAGCTCGAGCCCGAGCGCCGTGAACGTCCCCGCCGCCGCCTTCTCCATCGCCACGCCGCCGCCGACCGAGCCGGTGAAGTTGACGAAGCCGAAGGCGCGCTGGCCGATGAGCTGTTCGGTGACGCTGTGATCCAGAACGACGTTCTGGAACACATCCTCGGGCACGCCCGCCGCGTGGAAGGCCTCGGCCAGCCGCTCGCCCACGAGAAGCGTCTGGGTCGCGTGCTTCAGGATCACCGCGTTGCCGGCGATGAGGG
>WOZM01000007.1 GCA_011620265.1 Paracoccaceae bacterium | reverse complement strand
CCAAGGGCGTGCAGGGCACCATCGCCTTCTGCCCGGTGCCAAGCAGGCCCACATTCGAGATGTGGAACCCGTCCACGTCCTTGGCCGGGTCGATCGCGTTGATCACGAGGTCGGCGTTCAGATGCTTCGGCAGCGGCAGCTGCACGAGGATCCCGTGCACCGCCGGATCGGCGTTGAGCCGCGCGATGAGCGCCAGGAGATCGGCCTCCGAGGTCTCCGCCGGCAGCTTGTGCTCCCAGGAGGTCATCCCGGCCTCGACCGTCTGCTTGCCCTTCGAGCGGACATAGACCTCGCTCGCCGGGTCCTCGCCGACGAGAACCACCGCCAGCCCCGGCGTGATCCCGTTCTCCTCCTTCAGCCGCGCGACATGGGCCGCGACCTCGCCCCGCACCCGGGCCGCGAAGGCCTTGCCGTCGATGATCTTCGCCGTCATTCCGCTCTCCTCGATTCGCACCCCAAGGGCGCCGCGCTCATCCGCCGCCGGGCCCGGCAGGCACCCGCCCCGCCCCGCTTCTTCGTTGCCGAAATACCCCGCCGGGGGGTCAGGGGGGGCGAAGCCCCCTGCCGCCGCCTCAGAACAGGCCCTCGACATGGCCCTCGGCGTTCAGCCGGATCACCTCCGCCGACGGCACCTTCGGCAGGCCCGGCATCGTCATGATCTCGCCGCAGATCGCGACGATGAACCCCGCCCCGGCGGAAAGCCGCACCTCGCGCACCGGCACCGAATGGCCCACGGGCGCGCCGCGGACGTTCGGGTCGGTGGTGAACGAGTACTGGGTCTTGGCCATGCAGACCGGCAGGTGGCCGTAGCCCGCCGCCTCCCAGGTCTTCAGCTGCTCGCGCACCGCCTTGTCGGCGATCACCTCGTCGGCGTGGTAGATCCGCCTGGCGATGGTCTCGATCTTCTGAAAGAGAGGCATCTCGTCGGGATAGAGCGGCGCGAAGTTGGCAGACCCGCTCTCGGCCATCTCCACCACCTTGCGCGCCAGAACCTCGATCCCGGCCGAGCCTTCCGCCCAGTGCTTGCAGAGGATCGCCTCCGCCCCCTGCTCGGCCACATAGGCCTTCACCGCCGCGATCTCGGCCTCGGTGTCGGAGTGGAAGTGGTTGATCGCCACCACCACCGGCACGCCGAAGCCCTTCACGTTGGCGATGTGGCGCCCGAGGTTCGGGCAGCCCTTCCTGACCGCCGCCACGTTCTCGGCGCCGAGATCGGCCTTCGCCACCCCGCCGTTCATCTTCATCGCCCTGACCGTCGCCACGATCACCGCGGCCGAGGGCTTCAGCCCCGCCTTGCGGCACTTGATGTCGAAGAACTTCTCCGCCCCGAGATCGGCGCCGAACCCGGCTTCCGTCACCACGTAGTCGCCGAGCTTCAGCGCCGTCTTCGTCGCGATCACCGAGTTGCAGCCATGGGCGATGTTGGCGAACGGGCCGCCATGCACGAAGGCCGGGTTGTTCTCCAGCGTCTGCACCAGATTGGGCTGCATCGCGTCCTTCAGAAGCACCGTCATCGCCCCGTCGGCCTTGATGTCGCGGGCATAGATCGGCGCCTTGTCGCGGGTATAGGCCACGACGATGTCGCCGAGCCGCTTCTGCAGGTCCTCGAGATCCTTCGACAGACACAGGATCGCCATCACCTCCGAGGCCACCGTGATGTCGAACCCGGTCTGCCGCGGGAAGCCGTTCGACACCCCGCCGAGCGACACCACGATGTCCCGGAGCGCCCGGTCGTTCATGTCCATCACCCGCCGCCAGCTCACCCGCCGCTCGTCGATCTGAAGCGCGTTGCCCCAGTAGATGTGGTTGTCGATCATCGCCGACAGCAGATTGTGGGCGCTGGTGATCGCGTGGAAGTCGCCGGTGAAGTGGAGGTTCATCTCTTCCATCGGCACCACCTGCGCATGGCCGCCCCCCGCCGCCCCGCCCTTCATCCCGAAGTTCGGCCCCAGCGACGCCTCGCGGATGCAGATCACCGCCTTCTTGCCGATCCGGTTCAGCCCGTCGCCAAGGCCCACCGTCGTCGTCGTCTTGCCTTCCCCCGCCGGCGTCGGGTTGATCGCCGTCACCAGGATCAGCTTGCCGTCCTCGCGCCCCTCCAGAGAGCGGATGAACGCCTGGCTCACCTTCGCCTTGTCGTGCCCGTAGGGCAGAAGATGCTCCGAAGGTATCCCGAGCTTCTCCCCGATCTCCATGATCGGACGCTTCACCGCCTCCCGCGCTATCTCGATATCCGTCTTCATCGCCATCTGAATTCGTCTCCCTCTGGGGCTTCCTGCCGGGTGCCTTCCCCTCGGGCTATAGCCGTCCCATGCCGGGGCGTGAGGATGGATTGCGACATTTTCGCGGGCGGAATCGCCAGAAGCGGTTTCGTATCGGACCGCCGCGACCGCGACAGGTGCGGGAACCGGCCGCGCCTGCCGTGCGTTGGTCCGTCAGATACCGGGGAAGGCCAGATATCGGGGAAGGCCAGATATCGGGGAAGGACTGACAGGATGCGGACGACGACCCTCATCGTGAACGCGGGCTTTGCCCTCGGCCTCGTTCTCGCCGCGACGCTCTTCCTTTTGGTTTGAGCCGACCGGTCGCGTTTCGGGTTTGCATTGGAATCGGAATTCGAACTTTTCCTGTTCGAATTCCGATACTTGATATTTCCACATAAACCCGAAACGCTTCAGGGCGACGGGTTCCAAGCGGGCTGGTCAGGAATGTGCAGTCGCACCCGGTCGCCGAGCCTCAGCACACCCTCGCGCTCGATCCAGGCGGTCACGCCGCGTCGGCCCTTTGCCGCAGCCTTGAATGCGGCGCCCTTGCCCGGCAGCGCCGCCTCGATCACCCGGCCGGGATAGATGCAGGGGCGGTTCTCCATATCGACGACCAGCGTCGCGCCGCTGTCCGCCTGCAGCCGGGACGAGGGCGGGACATGGCTGAAATCGGCGATGCCCTCGATCACCATGCTGGCACCGAGCCAGGCGGGGTCGAGGGTCTCGATCCCCATCCCGGCGGCGATCGCCGCGATCTCCTCGGCGGAGAGGACCGAGAGCTGCCGCACGTTGCGGATCTCCGTGCCCTTCAGATGCTGCGCCGAGACCCGGACGCATGCCGCCCGCGTCAACCCCGAATGCGCCTCGCCCTCGATCCCCGCAAAACCGGCCACGACCTCCGTGACCGGAACCGAGGCGAGCCCCGCCGCGCGGTCGGGAACGCGGCCGAGCCAGGTGATCCTTGCGACATGGTCCGTCGGGATGAGTGCGGGCATGGAACCTCCGGGGGGCGGGATCAGATCGTGAGGGTGAGGAAGAGCCGGCGGAACGGGAAGAGCACCGAACCATCGGGCTCGATCGGATAGGCGGCCGCCAGCGCGGTCTCGTAGCGCGCGACGAACTCCACCGCCTCCGCCGGCGCGAGCTTGTCGAGATAGGGACGCATCGCGGTCGCCTCGGTGAAGCGCCGCACCGGGTGGCCGCCTGCCACCGGCCCCAGCCGCTGCACGTAGTCGGTCTCCCACACGTTCACCCGGCCGAGGCCGGCGAGCATCCGGTGATACTCGACCGGCGCCGAGACCGGCGCCTTCCAGGCGCCGAGATCGAAGCGGTCGGGAAACATCTCGGCGGCGAAATCGCGGAGGAACCGGTGCGAGGGCGCGCCGTATTGCCGGGGCATCTGCACCGCAAGCGTACCGCCGGGGGCAAGCTGCGACGCCAGATGCGGCATCAGCGCGGCATGGTCCGACAGCCAGTGCAACGCGGCATTGGAGAAGATCAGCGCCACCGGCGCCTCGGCCCGCCAGTCCGCCACGTCGCCCTCGATCAGCCGGTCATAGGCGCCGCCGGTCCGCGCCGCCGTCAGCATCGCCGGCGAGGCATCGAGCCCGACGACCCGCCGCCCGGCAAAGCGTTCGGCAAGCGCCGGGCCGGCCGCGCCGTTGCCGCAGCCGAGATCGACGACCTCGCCCTCGGGCAGCGCGCCCACCTGCGCCAGAAGGTCCAGCGCCGGCCTCAGCCGCAGATCGCCGAAACGCGCGTAGCTTTCGGGGTTCCAGTCGCTCCGGCCCGCCATCGGGGCTCCTTTCGCGTCCGATCCGGGGGAAGGTTCAGGCCGACGGCTCGGGCTCCATCCCGCCGCCTTTCGGCGCCCGCGGCTTCTTGGTCTTCGGGATCGCGGTCAGGGACGGCGCGGGAGAGCCCTGGTCGGAGCTGTCGCCCTCGTCGTCGCCGGATTTCGGCGGCTCGCCGCGGATCACCCGCATCATGTCCGCGCCGGTCAGCGTCTCGTATTCCAGAAGCCCCTGGGCGAGGTTCTCCATCTCGTCCCAGTTCTCCTTGAGGATCTTCTTGGCCCGCTCGTAAGCTTCGTCGACAAGGCGCCGCACCTCCTGGTCGATGATCTCGCGGCTCTCTTCAGAAGCGTTGAAATGCGACTGGTTGCCGAGGAAGCTTTCCTGGGTCGAGGTGTAGTTGATGTTGCCGAGCTTGTCGGACATGCCCCACTGGCTGACCATCGCCGTCGCCAGATTGGTGACGTGCTGGATGTCGGAATAGGCGCCGTTGGTGACGTTCTCGGGGCCGAAGACCAGTTCCTCCGCCGCCTTGCCGCCCATCGCGGAGGCAAGCTTGGACAGGGCCGATTCCCGCGTCAGCGTCAGCTTGTCCCGCTCCGGCAGGTAGAAGGTCACGCCAAGCGCGCGGCCGCGCGGGATGATCGTCACCTTGTGGACCGGATCGTGCTGCGGCACATGGATGCCGACGATGGCGTGGCCGGCCTCGTGATAGGCGGTGAGCTTCTTCTCGTCCTCGGTCATGACCATGGAGCGGCGCTCCGGCCCCATCATCACCTTGTCCTTGGCCTTCTCGAAATCGTCGAGCGCCACGAAGCGCCGGCCGATCCGGGCGGCGAGAAGGGCGGCCTCGTTCACGAGGTTGGCGAGGTCGGCGCCCGAGAAGCCGGGCGTGCCGCGCGCGATGATGCGCAGGTCGACATCCGGCCCCAGCGGAACCTTGCGGGCATGGACGCCGAGAATCTTCTCGCGGCCCTTGATGTCGGGGTTGGGCACCTGCACCTGGCGGTCGAAGCGGCCGGGGCGCAGGAGCGCGGGGTCGAGCACGTCGGGCCGGTTGGTGGCCGCGACGATGATGATGCCCTCGTTGGCCTCGAAGCCGTCCATCTCGACCAGAAGCTGGTTCAGCGTCTGCTCGCGCTCGTCATTGCCGCCGCCATAGCCCACGCCGCGCGACCGGCCGACCGCGTCGATCTCGTCGATGAAGACGATGCAGGGCGCATTCTTCTTGGCCTGCTCGAACATGTCGCGGACGCGGGACGCGCCGACGCCCACGAACATCTCGACGAAGTCGGAGCCGGAGATGGTGAAGAAGGGCACCCCCGCCTCGCCCGCGATGGCGCGCGCGAGAAGCGTCTTGCCGGTGCCCGGAGGGCCGACCAGCAGCGCGCCTTTCGGGATCTTGCCGCCGAGACGGCTGAACTTCTGCGGGTTGCGCAGGAACTCGACGATCTCCTCAAGCTCTTCCTTGGCCTCGTCGATGCCGGCGACGTCGTCGAAGGTGACGCGGCCATGCTTTTCGGTGAGCAGTTTCGCGCGGCTCTTGCCGAAGCCCATCGCGCCGCCTCGCCCGCCGCCCTGCATCCGGTTCATGAAGAAGATCCAGATGCCGATGAGCACGAGGAACGGCAGCCACAGAGACAGGATCGAAAAGAAGCCCGACTGCTGCTGACGCTCGGCCTTGACCGAGACGTCCTTGGCGATCAGCGTCTCGACGAGCGTCTCGTTCATCTGCTCGCTCTGCGGCTGGATGGTCACGAAGGTCTGGCCGTCCTTGGTCTGGACCTGCATCTGCTCGCCGTCGATCACGACAGCGCTCACCTCGCCCTTGTCGACCTTCCGAATGAAGTCGGAATAGGCCAGCGTGCGGGAATTCATTGTCGTCTGACCGTTCCCGAAAAGGTTGAACAGCGCCAGGATCAACAGGAACAGCACGACCCAGAAGGCGATGTTTCTCGCGTTACCCAAGGGATATCCTCCAAACGAACTCTTTCCGCAGGGCGAACCGCGCGGGCTTTCCCCTAAAATAGAGATTAGCAGGCCGGGTTCAATGCGATAAGAGGAATGAGTGGAAGCCTGCGACGATTTCTGCCGTCCAGCCGTTCCCCATTCCCGCCAAAGGTGCTGCCACGAGCGCGTTTCCCCTCCAGATCGCGGGGGACACGACCAGCGCCGCCCGGCTGTGACCCGTCGCCCGCCAGTCCGGGCACTGGCGAAGGCCCTCCGCCCCCAGCGCCCGCACGCGGATCCCCGGATCATGCGGTCCTGTCAGGCGCCATCGGTTGTCCCAAAGCATGTCGGTCGGCCCTTCCAGCCCCATCACAGCCTTGGCTTCGCGGGTGATGCGGATTTCCGTGTCCTTCACGACGATCCGGCAGCCGGCGAGCGTCGCGCCGCGCCCCTCGGCAATCGCCCGGTCCAGCCGGAACAGCGCATCGGCGCGCGGGGCATAGTCGCCGCGCCCGACCCAGGCCAGCGCGCCGATCAGGATGCGCCGCACGATCTCCGGCCCCGACCGCCGGAATTCCTTGCGGTCGATGATGACCTCCCCGGCGTCCGTGCGAACGACCCGGCCCGCCTTCTCCGACGCCGCCAGACGCAGCGCGCTCTGCGCGATCGAGAGGTTCGTCGTCACCGTGGACAGCTTTTCGACCGTGATCCCGAGCGGCCCCAGCGCCTTCAGCGCCCTGCGCGCCTTCACGCGCGTGAAGCGCTCGTCGGCATTCGACGGATCCTCGACCCAGGAAACACCGGTTCGGCGCAGATAAGCCCGCAACTCAGCCCGCGGGGTCAGAAGACAGGGCCGCGCCCAATGGATGCCTTCCGCGGTCCACGCCTTGCGCATCCCCGACAGCCCGTCGATCCCCGCCTCGCGCGCCAGTCCCATCAGGAAGGTCTCGGCCTGATCGTCGGCGGTATGGCCGACGACGACATGGCCGATGCCGTTCGCCCGCGCCCAGTCGCCGATCAGGCCGTAGCGCGCGCGGCGGGCCCGATCCTGAAGGTTGCCGGTGATCGGCCCGTGCTCCCAGGCCAGCACCTCGTGCCGGACGCCGAGCGTCTTGCAGAACGCCGCGACGAAGCGCGCCTCTCCGGCCGCCTCGGGCCGCAGCCGGTGATCGACCGTCACCGCCCGGACCTCGCCGCCGCGATGGGCCTGAACACGGGCGATGAGGTGCACAAGCGCCATCGAGTCGCTGCCACCCGAGACCGCCACGCCGATCACCCGGGGGGCTTCGCCGGGAAAGGCGCCGTCGGCGATTTGCAGAAGAAAGGCGTCCTCGCCCTCCGTGAGCGGCCAGTCCGCCTCGGTCACTGACAGCCGAGCGAGCGCAAGGCGGTCCCGGCCTCGACCGCTTCCGGCGCGGTCGGGAAGCGGGTGCCGACCTCGCCGAGCGTCACGCAAGCCTCCTGGGTCTGCCCGAGAAGGCCGAGCGATGCGCCGAGCTTCAGAAGCGCCGCCGGCGCGCGCGGCCCGTCCGGCGCGCCCGAAAACGCCTCGAGATAGGCCCGCGCCGCGTTCGATGTCTCGCCAAGCTGGGCCAGCGCCTCGCCGCGCAGGAAATGCGCCTCGCCGGCCAGGGGGCCGCCCGTATAGGACTGGGTGAAGGCCGCAAACTGGTCAGCGGCGCCGCGAAAGTCACCGGAATCGAGCGCCGCCTTCGCCCGATCGAAATCCGCCTGTTCGCTGATGGCAAGCTCGGGCGCGCCCGAACCGGTGACCGCCGGAAGCGAGGTGACCGCCGGCCCGGTCGCCGCGCTCGCCGCGCCGCCGCCGAGCGTCGCGGTGATCGGCAGGTTCGCCGGATCGCAGCCCTCTTCCAGCTCGCAAAGCCGGAACTCGAGGTCGCCGACCCGGTTGGTTCCGTCCGCGACGACCCGATTGACGCGGTTCTGAAGCGCCTCCGTCTCCGAGGTCAGCCGCGACAGCGCCGCCTCGATCGCGTTCATCCGGTCGAGCGCCGCGGTCCCGCCGGCCGCCTGCATCGCCGCCCCGCCGCCGGCGAGAAGCTCGGACCGCAGGGCCTGCAACTCGCCCGCCAGGGCGCCAAGCTCGGCCCGGATATCGGCGAGCGTCCGGGTCCGGTCCTGTGCCGGGGCCGCGAGCGGGGCGGCCAGGACGACCGCCACCACGATGGAACGAACGAAACGGATCATCGCCGCCTCAGACGCCCGCGCCGACGCCGACCACGGTCACCGCGCGGCGGTTCTGCGAATAGCAGGCCTCGTCCGAACAGACCGCGAGCGGGCGTTCCTTGCCGTAGGACACGGTCTGCAACCGTGCCGCCGACACGCCCTGCGAGATGAGATAGGCCTTCACCGCATTCGCGCGCCGGTCGCCGAGCGCGAGGTTGTATTCGCGGGTGCCCTGCTCGTCGGCATGGCCCTCGATGATCGCGGTATTGGTCGGATGCTGGTTCAGCCACACCGCCTGCTGCGCGAGTGTCGCCTGCCCTTCGGGCGTCAGCGTCGACTGGTCGACCGCGAAGAGCACCCGGTCACCGATCGTCTGGTTGAAATAGGCGATGGAGTTGGGGTCGCCCGGATCGCCGAGGCCGCCCGCGGTGATGCCGCCCGCGCCGCCGGCACCGGCCGCACCGGCCCCGCCCGCGCCGAAGCGATCGGGATTGTTGCAGGCCGAAAGCGCCAGCGCGCCGGTCAGAAGAAGGATCGTGGATAGCTTGTTCATCGGGTCTACCGCCTCTGTTTCTTGGCTCGATGGCCGTTACCATATCATTCCGCGTATCGCTTGGAAACGCGCCTTAGTCACGGAAGGAGCGGCGACCACGCCGGGTCGGACGCGCTACCTTCCATCGGCACCGGCTTCAGGTTGCGGCCCGAGATGTCGACCGAATAGAGCTGCGCCGCGCCGCCCGCCCCCGCGCTTTCGCGGGTGAACATGATCACCCGCCCGTTCGGCGCCCAGGTCGGGCCCTCGTCGAGGAACGAGGCCGTCAGCAGCCGCTCCTCCGACCCGTCGGTGCGCATCACGCCGATATGGAAGCGGCCGGCATTCTGCTTGGTGAAGGCGATCATGTCGCCGCGCGGGCTCCAGACCGGGGTGCCGTAGCGGCCTTCGCCGAAGCTGATCCGCGTCGCCTCGCCGCCGCCCGCCGGCATGATGTAGAGCTGCTGGTTCCCCGACCGGTCGCTCTCGAAGACGATGCGGCTGCCGTCGGGCGAGAACGAGGGCGCCGTCTCGATCGAGGGCGCGTTGGTCAGTTGCGTCGTCTGACCGGACGAGAGCTGCATCGCGTAGAGGTCGGTATTGCCGTCCTGCGAGAGCGAGAAGACGACCGTGCCGCCATCGGGCGAGAACCGCGGCGCGAAGGTCATGTTGCCCGAAAGCTCGGCCAGCGCCCGCGAGGTGACCGAGGCGATGTCCATCAGCTTGATGCGCGGAAAGCCGGTCTCGAACGAGGTATAGAGGATGCGGTCGCCCGAGGGCGAGAAGCGCGGCGCGAGCACGATGGTCGAGCTGTCGGTCAGGTACTGCACGTTCGCGCCGTCGTAATCCATGATCGCGAGCCGCTTCAGCCGCGCGTCCTTCGGCCCGCTTTCCGAGACATAGACGACGCGGCTGTCGAAATAGCCGGTCTCGCCGGTGATGCGGGAATAGATCTGGTCGGCCACCTTGTGGGCGATCCGCCGCCAGTCGCCCTGGCCGCCGCCGAACTGCATCCCCGCGCCAAGCTCGGTGCCGGAGAAGACGTCGTAGGGGCGGAACTTCACGTTGATCCGGCCGTCCGATCCCACGGCCACCGCGCCTGTGATCAGCGCCTGGGCGTTGATCGCCTTCCAGTCGGCATAGGCGACCGGCGCGTCGAAGCTCGTGACCGGGCTGATGAAGGCCGAGGCGGGGATTTCGCGGAAAAGCCCGGTGCCGGCAAGGTCGGCGGCCACGACCCGGGTGATGCTCGCCGCGATCTCGGCCGCGCCGGGATTCTCGGCGATGAAGGTCGGGGCCGCAAACGGCAAGGGCTCGATCACCCCCTCCTCGATGACGATCCTCAAGGGGCCGGACTGCGCCCCGGCGATCGGGGCGGCGAGGCCGGCGGCGGCAAGTGCCAGGCAAAGCGTGCGGACAATACTCATGACGTTCCCTGTTCTTCGGACCCATTGGGTCGGGTGCGTTTCGGGTTGCGGCCTCGCAGGGGCCGGCGCGACGCGGGTCATTTCATCCTCATCTTTTCAGGATTGAAAACGATTTCAACCTCGCGCCACTGGTCATATTTCTCCGGCGGCAGCGGATAGCCGGTCTTCGCGCAGCGTATGATGGCACGGCGGCCGGCCTCGTAGGCCTGATTGGCGGCGGCCTCGTTGCCGCCCTCGTAGCCGATCATGCGCAGCGAGCTGCTGATCGGCATGCCGGACTGGTCCATGCTGACGCCGATGGTGACGACGGTCTTGAGCGCGTCGGTCGAGAGCGCGCCGACATTCCAGCACTGCTTGACCGCGACCACCAGCGCGTCCTTCTCGCCCCCCGTCATCGGCGGGCCGGAGGCGGCGGTGCCGGTGCCGGGCGCCGGCGTGTCGGATTGTTCGCCCGCCAGCGCCTCGGCCAGGGCGTCGGCGACGGCATCATCGGTGGGCGCGTCCGGCTCCGGCGCGGCGGGTGCGGGCCTTGGTGCGGATTCGGCGGCCGGTTCGGGCGCGGGCTTCGGCTTTTCAGGCTTCGATTTCGGCCGGACCGAGGCTTGCGGCGCGGCCGAGGCGAGCTCGGTCTGCTCCCTGTTGGCCTCGGTCTCCAGCACCTGGCCGGTTTCCGGCGGCGCCGCCGCCTCCTCGGGCTCGACCGGGGTCGGCTCCGGCGCGGGCTCGGGCGTGGTCTCGGCTACCGCCTCGGGCGCCACATCGGCATTGTCGGCCGGTGCCTCGGTCGGCTCGGGCGCGACGCGCGGCGCGGCCCTGGGGTCGGGCTGCACCTCGCTCAGGACCGTGTCGGCGGGGCTTTCGACGGGGGGCGCGGGCGGCGTCGGCGGCGTGTCCTCGACCACCGTCTCGGGCGGGGTCAGCTCGGTCACGTCGGGCGCGGTGTCGGGTTCGGGCTGCGCCTCCGGCTCTGCCGGCGGGGCGGGTTCCGGCGCGGTTTCGGCCACCGGCGCGGGCGGAGCTTCCTCGGCCGCGGGCGGTTCGGGCACCGAGGGCGCCGGCGGCGCCTCGGTCGGGGCCGTGGGGGCGGCGGCCTGAAGCGCGCTGAACTCCGCCTCCGACATCAGCGTGACCTCGGCGGTCGCGACCGGCGGCGGCAGGTCGTGCGAAAAGAAGATCCCGCCCAGGATCAGCCAGAGGATCGCGCCCAGATGCGCGACCCCCGAGACGATCATGCCGATGCGTTCTGACCGGTCCATGGGCATCCGCCCTAGTTCCCCGCCTGCCCGTCGAAGCTCGGCCCGCCCGCGTCGGTGACGAGGACGATGTTGGAGAATCCGGCGGAATTGAGGGCACCCATCACCTGCACGACCCGCGCATAGGGGATCTTGCCGTCGGCGCGCAGGAAGAGCTTGTCGTCATTCCGCTCCGCCGCGATGGCGGTGAGCCTGGAGATCAGCTCCGCCTCCGGCACCGGCGTGTTCTGGACCGAGATCGTGCCGTCCTCCTGAACGGAGATCGTCAAGGGCTCCTCCTGCTCGGTCGACACCGCCTGAGCGGCGGTCTTCGGCAGTTCCAGGGGCACGCCCACGGTCAGCAGGGGTGCGGCCACCATGAAGATGATCAGAAGCACCAGCATCACGTCCACGAAGGGCGTGACGTTGATCTCGCTCATCACCGCCGCCTTGCCGCGGCCGCCGCGGCGGCGGTGCCGTCCGCCCCCGCCGCCCTTGATCACTCCCGCGCCCATCGGATCAGCCGTCCAGCTGGCGCGAGAGGATGGTGGCAAACTCGTCGGCGAAGGCCTCGTAGCCGGCGATGATCCGGTCGCTGTCGGTCGAGAGCTTGTTGTAGAAGATCACCGCCGGGATCGCGGCGAGAAGCCCGAGTGCCGTCGCCACCAGCGCCTCGGCGATGCCCGGCGCCACGACGGCGAGCGAGGTATTCTGGCTGATCGCGATCTGCTCGAACGCGACCTTGATGCCCCAGACCGTGCCGAAGAGGCCGACGAAGGGCGCGGTGGAGCCCACCGTCGCGAGGAACGGCAACCCGCGCGTGAGGTTCTCCGTCGCCTTGACGATGGCGACATCCATCGACCGGTCGATCCGCGCCTGCGCGCCGGCGATCAACTCGCCGTCCTGCCGGTGGCTGCGGCGCCACTCGACCATGCCGGAGGCGAAGATCTTCTCGCTCGGCCCGTCGGGCTGGCTGCCGATCTTCTCGAAGAGTTCGTCCAGCGGCTCGCCCGACCAGAAGGCGCGGTCGAAGATCGCCGCCTCCTGCCGCGCGCGGCGGTAGGAGATGAACTTCTGCACGATGATCGACCATGACCAGAAACTGGCCACGGTCAGCATGATCATCACCAGTTTGACGACGAAGGATGAGCGCCAGAAAAGCGCAAGCAAGGAGAAGTCGATCTCCTGCGCCATCGCAAGGGTTTGGGTATCCATGGGTCACTGCTCGCCGGTTGGGCCACGTTCTCGCGGCTCTCTTATTCCTGATTCTATCCGGCTTTTAGGGGGAATGCCAACACATCTGCGTCACCGCCCGCGCGAAACCGCCGCCATCAGTGCAAAGCCGGCGCCAGCCTTCGGCGAAGTTCCGCCGGAAGCCGTGCCGGCGCCCCCGCCTCGGTCAGGCAGACGAGCGTCACGACCGCGTGGAAAAGCGCCTCGCCACCCCGTCGCACCACCTGCTCGAGGACGATCCGCGCGCCGGTGAAGGCCTCGACCCCGGTCTCGACCACCAGCTCGTCGTCGAACCGCGCGGGGCGGAGATAGTCGGCCTCGACCCGGCGGACGGCGAAGACGATCCCCTCCTCGGCCTTCAGCCGCGCCTGATCGACGCCAAGGCCGCGGACCCATTCGGTGCGGGCGCGCTCGATGAACTTCAGGTAGTTCGCGTAATAGACGATCCCGGCCAGATCGGTGTCCTCGTAGTAGACGCGAAGCGGGTGGCTGTGGGTCATGCGTGTCGGCTCCCCTGTCCGCGGGCCACGTTATGCGCGGCCGGTAACGGGCACAAGGCAGGGGGGCCGCGGGCGCCCCGATCCGCCGTTTCCCGCCCATCGGGGCGAAACTGGGCTTGGCAGGGATGCCCCTTCTCCTGTAGCCAAAGTGCAGATCACCGCCCGCAACGCCCCGGGCTGCAGCGCCAGGCAGGAGCCAGAATGACAAGATCGGTAATCGAGGAAGACCTCACCATCGACGGCAATGTCGTCTCGAAGGACGGCGATATCGACGTGAAGGGCAAGGTGACGGGCGACATCACCTCGCGGTCGGTCGACGTGCATGTCTCGGGCAGGGTCCAGGGCGCCATCACCGCCGATGCGGTGACGATCCAGGGCACACATTCCGGGCGCATCGAATGCAGCGAACTCGCGCTCGAGAAGAACGCCGAGGTCAAGGCCGACGTGAAGGCGCAGACGCTTTCGTCCGAAAAGGGCGCCCGGCTCGTCGGCAAGGTGCAGATCACCGGCTGAGCGCGAGCCGGGCCCGTCGCACGCGGCCCTTCCCTGAGCGCCCGGCCCGTGGTTAACTCAGCGCCGGAGACGCGCATGACCTCATCCGATCCCCTCGCCGGCGCCAATGCCGGACAGGCCGCGTTCTGGACCACCGGTCCGGGACTGAAATGGGCCGCCCATCACGCGCGGCTCGACGCGCTCTTCGCTCCGATCATGGCCGGGCTTCTGACCCGCGCCGCCATCGCGCCGGGCGAACATGTTCTCGACATCGGCTGCGGCGCGGGCGATTCGACCCTCGCCGCCGCCGAGTGCGCCGGACCTCGGGGCCGCGCCACCGGGCTCGACATCTCCGAGACGCTCCTTGCCGTGGCGCGGGACCGCGCGGCCGGCCGGCCTGGGACGGCGTTCGTCCTCGCCGACGCGCAGACCCATGCCTTCACGCCCGAAACCCACGACCTCCTCCTGTCGCGCTTCGGGCTGATGTTCTTCGCCGACCCGGTCGCGGGCTTTCGCAACCTCGCCCGTGCGCTGAAGCCCGGCGCCCGCGTCCACTTCGTCACCTGGGCGCGGGTCGAGGCCAATCCCTGGAACCGCGACGCGAAGGATGCGGGCGTGGCCCGGCTCGGCCCCGTTCCCGCCGACGATCCCCGCGCCCCGGGCCAGTTCGCCTTCGCCGAGATCGACTATGTCACCGATATCCTCGCCAATGCCGGGTTCACCGGGATCGCCGGGGAGGAGGCCGGAAGCCATCTCCACGTCGCCGGCCCGGCCGAGGAGGCCGCCGATCTCGCGACCGGCATCGGCCCGGTCTCGCGGATCCTGCGCGAGAAGGGCGGCACCGAGGCCGACCGCATCGCCATCGCCGCCGACCTCGCCGGCCGCTTCCGCGCCTATGAAGGGCCGGACGGGGTGCGGGTCCCGGCGCTCCTCAACTACTTCTCCGCCCGGCGACCCTGAAGCGTTCGACCCTGTTTCGAATGCGGGTTCCTTCGACACGCGGACGAAGCGGCCCCGCCTTCGCCCGCAAGCAAGGCGAACGCCGGGCGAGCGCCTGCGCGTCCCGGCGGGCTGGCGCCCGCCCAACGCGTGACACACCTGCCGGAAGGTCCGCTTCGGACTGCCGGGCGCCACGGTTTCGGCACACGACCAGCTCCATCGGGTCGGACCACATGCACGAGGCATCACCCTGCACCCGGACCTCTGGCCGCATCACGGGTTCCTGAAAAACCCGGACCGCTCTACGAGGCCGCCGCGATCCGCGCCGCGAGCCTCAGCGCGTGGCTCGCCTCACGCGCCACCTCCGGCATCGCCGGATCGTAGGCGGCGCGGATCACCCCGGCGATCTCCGGCCTGAGGATCTCGCCCCCGTCGATCCGGCCGAGGGGCGACCGGTCGCGGAAGGCGTGGTCGGACCAGAGCAGGATCACCTGCGCGGCAAGGCCGAGCGCGACCGTCTCGGCCGGCAGATCGGCGGTGGCCGCGTCGACGCGGACGAAGGCGATGCAGGCGCGGATCGCGCCGTCCTGCTCGAAGCGGAACTGCCGGTATTGCGTCGCGCCCTCCTTGCGGAGCCGCGCCGAGACGAGTTCCAGCCCCTCGACCAGACGGCCGAGGTCGGGTACCTCCAGAAGCTCCGACCAGTCGCGCAGGAAGAAGATCATCAGGTTCGCGCCCTGTTCGGGATCGGTCTCGGCCATCCGGTGCCCGGCCAGCGTCACCACGGCCTCGATCGCCCCCTTCACCACCGCCAGCGTCGCGTCGCTGACCCCGAAGACGACGGGAACGATGGGCCGCGCCCAGCGCGCGAAGAGGTAGTCACCCGACCCCCGGGTAAAAAGCGCGGCAATCTCGTCCTCTGTCACGTCCCGGCTTCCACTTGGTGCAAATATCCCCGCCGGAGGCATAGAAGTTTTCCCCCGCCGCCTCAACCCGCGGCACCCGGGCGGGATCGCACCGGCCGCATACGGGCGACATTTTCCGGGCACCGCCCGAAAAAACCGCCCATTCCCCGGGCACCGTTGAAAGCCGCCGCCCTTCCGGCCGAACCTACTTGACCGGATTTCAGACCTCTATAGTCTGAACACATATCGGCGAAGAGCCGGACGGCAGACAGGCCCTGAACGCAGACCCCTAGGTCCGCTTCGGGGTTTTTTGATTTTGGGGATCCATGGGCGACAGGAAACGGCGCATCGAACTCGGGTTGCTCTACTCCCGCTCGGGCGGCTACTCGCTGATTTCCGAGGCGAGCCGCGCCGGCGCGCTCGCCGCGATGGCGGCGGTCAACGGCGACCCCGCCCTCGATCTGAGCTTCGTGCCGGTGGAACGCGATCCCGGCGGCAATGCCGATGCCTACGGGACCCACTGCGACGACATCCTGCGCAACAGCAGCGCCCGCCATGTCATCGGCTGCGTGACCTCGTGGAGCCGCAAGGAGGTGATCCCGGTCCTCGAACGGCACGGCGGCACGCTCTGGTATCCCCTGCCTTACGAGGGGTTCGAGGCTTCCGACCATGTCGTCTACACCCATGCCTGCCCGAACCAGCACCTGCTTCCCTTGCTCGACTGGGCGATGCCGGCCCACGGACGGCGCGCCTATCTGACGGGATCGAACTACATCTGGGGCTGGGAGATGAACCGGCTGGCCCGCGAATACGTCACCGCCGCCGGCGGCGAGATCCTCGGCGAGCGCTACCTGCCCCTCGGCTCCCGCGACATCGGGCGGATGGTCGAGGAGATCCGCCACGCGAGGCCCGATTTCGTCCTCAACAACCTCGTCGGCACCTCGACCTACGAATTTCTGGAGGCGATGCACCGGCTGGCCGAGGACGATCCGGCCTTCGCCGCGTCGCGCTGCCCGATCCTGTCGTGCAACCTTACCGAGGCCGAGTTCCCGGCGCTGAAATACGCCGCCGACGGGCTCATCGCCGCCGGCCCCTATTTTCGCGGGGCGGCGGGCTGGCCCGGCAGCGATGGCTTCGCCTCCTCGCACGAGGCGGCGGCCTTTGCCGCGGTGCGGGAGCTTGCCCGGATGCTGAACGGCCGCCCCGGCGCCGAGGACCTGCCGCTCGGCACGCTCCTGCGGCAATCACCCGCCGGCGTCATCGACGCGGCGACGCATCACACCTGTCTGCCGGTCCTCATCGCGCGGGTCGAGGGCGGCGCCTTCCGCACCGTGAAGGCGCTGCCGGCGGTGGCGGGCGACCCCTACCTCACCCGGCCGCGCCCGGCACTGGCCGCCCCGGACCTCAGGGTGGTGTCATGAAACGCCACGCGCTGCGCATCCAGAACCTCGGGGGCGCGAAAGCGGTGATCCTGCACCGTCCACACCCCGTCGTGCAGGCGCTGGAACGCCAACTCCTCGCCATCGGGCTCGAGGTGCGGCAGGCCTGGCCCGATCTCGGGCCCGAGGCGCTCGGCGCGGACTTCGTGTTCTTCGACGCGGACATGGGGCACGACGAGCAGTTTCCCTGGCCGGCCGGCGCCAGCCCGATGCCGATGATCGCGCTCATCGGCTCCGAGGCGCCGGGCCGGATCGAATGGGCCTTGCGGGCAGGCGCACATGCCCAGCTTCTGAAACCCGTGGGCGACAACGGCGCCTATTCCGCGCTTCTCATCGCGCGCGATGCCTTCGACGTGCAGCGGTCGCTGTCGGTCGAGATCGCCGACCTCAGGCGGCGGCTTGACGAACGCCAGACGGTGGTCCGCGCCGTGACGGTCCTTGCGGCGCGGGCGGGCAAGGACGACGCGGCGGCCTACGATCAGCTCCGCCAGATGGCGATGGCCTGGCGGATCAGCTTCGAGGAAGCCGCGGCACGGGTGGTCGCGCGAGGGACGGACCGGCAGGACGATGGCGATGACCGACGCAACCGCAGGTGAGGCGCATATCCCGAAGGGCGCCCTCGCCCGGCTGATGCAGCGAAAGCTGGCACTCCTCGGCCTTGCCTTGATCGTCATCGTCGTCGCAAGCGCGGTCTTCGCCCCCCTCCTCGCCCCGTTCGCGCCCGACGAACAGCATTTCGACGGGCTGACGCTGGAAGGCGCACCGCTGCCGCCGAACGAGACATTTCTTCTCGGCACCGACCTTCTCGGCCGCGACCTTCTCAGCCGCATCCTCCACGGGGCGCGGACCTCGCTCATCATCGGGGTGGCGGCGAACGGGCTGGCGCTGGTCATCGGCACGCTGATCGGGATCACGGCGGGATTTTTCCGGGGCTGGATCGGATCGCTCCTGATGCGGTTCACCGACCTCATGATGGCGTTTCCCGCGCTTCTCCTCGCGATCTGCCTTGCGGCGATCTTCCATCCCTCGCTCTGGATCGTCGCCATCGTCATCGCGCTGGTGAACTGGGTGCAGACCGCACGGGTGATCTACACCGAGACGAGCTCTCTCGCCGAACGCGACTTCATCGCGGCCGAGAGGACGCTCGGCGCCGGCACCGGGCGCATCCTCTTCCGCCACATCCTGCCGCATCTGGTGCCGACGATCATCGTCTGGGGCACGCTCGGCATCTCGACGACCGTGCTGCTGGAGGCGACGCTTTCCTTCCTCGGCGTGGGTGTGCAGCCGCCGACGCCGAGCTGGGGCAACATCATCTTCGAGAACCAGACCTATTTCCAGTCCGCGCCCTGGCTGGTCTTCATCCCCGGGGCGGCGATCATCCTCCTGGCGCTGGCCTTCAACCTCGTCGGCGACGCGCTTCGCGACGTGCTCGACCCGATGCAGCGGGGGCGCGACTGACATGGCCGCCTATCTTCTCCGCCGCCTCCTGCAATCGCTGCTGATCCTTCTCGGCGTCAGCTTCATCACCTTCGTCCTGCTCTATGTCCTGCCCGCCGACCCGGTGCGCCAGATCGCCGGACGCTCGGCCACCGCGCAGACGGTGGAGAACATCCGCCGCGAGCTTGGGCTCGACCAGCCCTTCGTGGTCCAGTACGCGCGCTACCTCGCCGGCATGGTGCAGGGCGACCTCGGCCGCAGCTACCTGCAGAAGACCGAGGTGGCCGAGTTGATCGCCTCGCGCCTTCCGGCCACCCTTCTCCTGATGCTGGGGGCAATCGCCTGCGAACTTGCGATCGGCCTGACGATGGGCATCTTCGCGGCGCTGAGGCGGGGCACGACGCTTGACCACAGCCTGATGATGCTCTCCTTCGTCACCGTCTCGGCACCGCAATTCGTCGTGGGCCTCCTTCTTCTCTACGTCTTCGCGGTCAAGCTCGGCTGGTTCCCGATCGGCGGCTACGGCACCTTCGCCCATCTCGTCCTGCCCTCGCTCACGCTCGGCATCCTCGGCTCGGGCTGGTACAGCCGGATGATGCGCTCCTCGATGCTCGACGTGCTCAGGGCCGATTACATCCGCACCGCCCGCGCCAAGGGGCTGAGCCGTGCCCGCGTCGTGCTGGCCCATGCGTTGCCGAACGCGATCCTGCCGGTGATCGCGATGATCGGCATCGACATCGGCATCTTCATGGGCGGCATCGTCGTCGTGGAATCAGTGTTCGGCTGGCCCGGCATCGGCCAGCTTGCCTGGCAGGCGATCCAGCGCGTGGACATCCCGATCATCATGGGTGTCACGCTGGTCTCGGCCTGCGCCATCGTCCTTGGCAACCTTCTGGCCGATCTGATCGCGCCGATGATCGACCCCCGCATCAAACTGAAATGACCAACAGGAGAGAAGACATGAAAAGACTGCTTGCTTCGACCGCCGTCATGCTCGCCCTGGCGATGCGCGCCACGGCGCAGGACTATACGCCCGACCCGAACGCAGAAGCCGGCGGGTCGATTGTCATCACCTACAAGGACGACGTGGCAACACTCGACCCCGCCATCGGCTACGACTGGCAGAACTGGTCGATGATCAAGTCGCTCTTCGACGGGCTGATGGACTATGTGCCGGGCACGACGACGCTGCGCCCGGGCCTTGCGGAAAGCTACGAGATCTCGTCGGACGGGCTGACCTACACCTTCCACCTTCGCGCCGGCGTGAAGTTCCACAACGGGCGCGAGATGACGGCCGAGGACGTCAAGTATTCCCTCGACCGCGTCACCGACCCGGCGACGCAATCTCCCGGCGCGGGCTTCTTCGGCTCGATCGCCGGGTTCGAGAATGCCGGGCCGGATGGACTCTCAGGCGTCGAGGTGGTCGATCCCGCGACGGTGAAGATCACGCTGTCGCGGCCTGACGCCACCTTCCTCCACGTCATGGCGCTCAACTTCGCCAGCGTCGTCGCGAAAGAGGCGGTGGACGAGGCGGGCGCCGATTTCGGCAAGAAGCCGGTCGGCACCGGCGCCTTCAAGCTCGGCGAATGGACGCTCGGCCAGCGGCTGGTCTTCGAGAAGAACGCCGACTACTGGCGCGACGGCGTGCCCTATCTCGACCAGGTGGTGTTCGAGGTCGGCCAGGAACCGGTCGTCGCGCTTCTCAGGCTTCAGAACGGCGAGGTCGATGTGCCCGGCGACGGCATTCCGCCGGCGAAATTCACCGAGGTGATGGGCGATCCGGCCCAAGCCGCGCGCGTCGTGCAGGGTGGCCAGCTTCACACCGGCTATATCACGCTCAACGTCACCATTCCGCCCTTCGACAAACTCGACGTGCGCAAGGCGGTGAACATGGCGATCAACAAGGAGCGGATCACCCAGATCATCAACGGCCGCGCGGTGCCCGCGACCCAGCCGCTGCCGCCCTCGATGCCGGGCTATACCGAGGGCTATGCCGGCTACCCCTACGACGTCGAGGGGGCGAAGGCGCTCCTTGCCGGCGCGGGCCTTGCCGACGGGTTCGAGACCGATCTCTACGTCATGAACACCGACCCCAACCCGCGCATCGCCCAGGCGATCCAGCAGGACCTGTCGGCCATCGGCATCAAGGCGAGCATCCAGTCCCTCGCACAGGCCAACGTGATCGAGGCGGGGGGCGCGGGCACCGCGCCGATGATCTGGTCGGGCGGCATGGCCTGGATCGCCGACTTCCCCGATCCGTCGAACTTCTACGGGCCCATCCTCGGCTGCGCCGGTGCCGGTGAAGGCGGCTGGAACTGGTCGAAGTTCTGCGACGAGACCCTCGACAAGATGGCGGTCGAGGCCGACAGCCTGTCGGACCCGGCGCAGGCCGAAGCCCGGCTGAAGCTCTGGTCCGACACCTATATGGGCGTGATGGAACAGGCGCCCTGGGTCCCGGTCTTCAACGAGGAACGCTACACGATGAAGTCCGAACGCATGGGCGGCGAGGATGCGCTTTATGTCGATCCGGTCTCGATCCCCGTCAACTACGACTACGTCTGGGTGAAGCAGTAAGATGTGCAAGGCCTGCGACTACACGATCCACGGCGCGCAGCACCATTTCGGCTGGGATAATTCCCTCGCCCCGGCGCTGCGCGCCGAACCCGGAGCGACGATCCAGTTCCACTGCCAGGACAGTTCGGCGGGCCAGCTTGGCCCGTCGTCGACGCTGCAAGACGTCATCGCCCTCGACTTCGGCAAGATCAACCCGGTCTCGGGGCCGGTCTTTGTCGAGGGTGCGAAGCCCGGCGACGCGCTCAAGATCACGATCGAGGGCTTCACGCCGAGGGCCCTCGACGGCAAGGGCTTCGGCTGGACGGCGAACATCCCGGGCTTCGGGCTTCTCGCCGACCAGTTCGCCGACCCCGGCCTGACGATCTGGTCCTACGATCCCGACAGCCTTGTCCCGGCGCTCTGGGGCAAGGAGGCGCGCGTCCCGCTCAAGCCCTTCGCCGGCACGATCGGCAATGCCCCGGCCGAGGCCGGGCTGCTTTCCGTCGTGCCGCCCCGGCGGGTCGGCGGCAATCTCGACATCCGCGACCTTGCGGCGGGCACTACGCTCTACCTGCCGGTCGAGGTCGAGGGCGCCCTCTTCAGCGTCGGGGACACCCATGCGGCCCAAGGCGACGGCGAGGTCTGCGGCACGGCCATCGAAAGCCCGATGGACGTGGTGCTGACGCTCGACCTCGTGAAGGGCGCGAACCTGAAGACACCGCGCTTCACCACGCCGGGGCCGGTGACAAGGCACCTCGACGCCAAGGGCTACGAGGCAACGACGGGGATCGGGCCCGACCTCATGACCGCCGCGCGCGACGCGGTGGCGAACATGATCGACCTTCTGTCGGCAGAGCGGGGATTGTCGCCTCTCGATGCCTACATGCTCTGCTCGGTCTGCGGCGACTTGCGCATATCGGAGATCGTCGACATGCCGAACTGCGTGGTCAGCTTCTACTTCCCCCGGTGCGTCTTCGAATGAGCCTTGCGCCGGATGATGCGCAGACAAGCCGGTCCGGGGCCGATCTGGCCCCGGACGCCCCGCCCGTCCTCGCGGTCGAGCGGCTGACAGTCTCGGTGAGAAGCGAGGCGGGGGTGACACCGCTCGTCTCGGATCTCTCGTTCACGCTCCGGCGGGGCGAGACCCTCTGCATCGCCGGCGAAAGCGGCTCGGGCAAGTCGATCACCTCGCTTGCGATCATGGGCCTTCTGCCGCCGCCCGCCGTCCGCGTGACCGGCGGCCGGATCCGCCTTGGGCCGACCGACCTGACCGCGCTCGGCGAGGCCGGGATGCGCGCCATCCGCGGCGACCGGATCGCGATGATCTTCCAGGAGCCGATGACGAGCCTCAATCCGGTGATGACCGTCGGCACCCAGTTGACCGAGGCGATCCGGGCGCACGACCCGGTCGGCCGGGCGAAGGCGCGCAGCCGCGCGCTCGCCGCGCTGAAAGCGGTCCGGCTCAGCCAGCCGGAACGGCGGATGACGCAGTATCCGCACGAGCTTTCCGGCGGTATGCGCCAGCGGGTGATGATTGCGATGGCGCTCGCGCTCCGCCCCGAGGTGCTGATCGCGGATGAGCCGACGACCGCGCTCGACGTGACGGTGCAGCGCGAGGTCCTCGACCTTTTGCGCGACCTTCAGCGCGAGACCGGCACCGCGATCATCCTCATCACCCACGACATGGGCGTGGTGGCCGAAATGGCCGACCGGGTGATCGTCATGCGTGACGGCAAGGCGGTGGAAGAGGCGGCGACGGCCGATCTATTTGCCCGGCCAGCCGCGCAATATACCCGCGACCTTCTCGCCGCCGTGCCGCGCATGGGCCGGGGTGCCGCGCGGGCCGCGGTCGCCGCGGCGCCCGTCGCGCGGCTTGCGGATGTCACCGTGCGCTTCCCGCTGAAAGGCGGCATCCTCGGCCGCACGACCCACCATGTCCACGCGGTGGAACATGTCAGCTTCGACATCCGCAAGGGCGAGACCTTCGCGCTCGTCGGCGAATCCGGCTGCGGCAAGTCGACGATCGCCAAGGCGATGGTCGGCCTTGTGCCGCATGAGGGTCTGATCGAGATCGGCGGCAGCCCGCTTGCCACGCTGACCGGCCCCGCGATGAAGGCGCTGCGCCGGCGGATCCAGATGGTCTTTCAGGACCCGATGGCGGCGCTCGACCCGAGAATGACCGCGGGCGAGCAGATCGCCGAGCCGCTCCTGATCCACGGGATCGGCGATGCCGCCGAACGCCAGACCCGCGCCGCCGACCTGATGGGCCGAGTCGGGCTGACCGGCGACCAGCTCGGCCGCTATCCGCACGAGTTTTCCGGCGGCCAGCGCCAGCGCATCTGCATCGCCCGCGCACTGGCCCTCAACCCCGACCTCATCATCGCCGACGAAAGCGTCTCGGCCCTCGACGTGAGCGTGCAGGCGCGGGTGCTGGAGCTTCTGCGCGCGTTGCAGAAGGAATACGGGATCGCCTTTCTCTTCATCAGCCATGACATGGCGGTGGTGGAGAACATCTCCGACCGCGTCGGCGTGATGTATCTGGGCCAGATCGTCGAGCTTGGCACCCGGGCGCAGATCTTCGGCAATCCGCAGCATCCCTATACGCAGCGCCTGATCGAGGCGGTGCCGGTCCCCGACCCGGCGTTAAAGCGCCCGGCCACGGCGCGGCTTTCCGGCGAGGTGCCGAGCCCGGTCCATCCCCTCGGCGAAGGGCCGGCGCGGGTGGTGCTGACCGATATCGGCGAGGGCCACCTCGTCGCGCGGCCCTGACCGGCGGGAGGCCGATGCCGCCGGATCACGGGTGGGCGGATCAGGGGTGGGCGCGGTCCGGGCGCGGAATCCGGTTAACTTCAGGTTAACGCCGCAGGATTCACCTTCCGTCCATGTATTGAGCGGCTTTCACGCGTGAAACATGCCTCATTTCACGAACAGATCGCCCTGCCCCGGCGCCTTCGGCGCGGCCAGGCCGAGATGGGTCCAGGCCTTCCCCGCCAGCATCCGCCCGCGCGGCGTCCGCTGGATCAGCCCCTGCTGGAGGAGGAACGGCTCGATCACCTCCTCGATCGCGTCGCGGGCCTCGCTCAGCGCCGCCGACAGCGTCTCGACGCCCACCGGCCCGCCGGCATAATTCTCGGCGACGAGCGTCAGGTAGCGCCGGTCCGCCCCGTCGAGCCCGAGGTGATCGACCCCGAGCCGGGTCAGCGCGCTGTCCGCGATCTCGCGCGTCAGCCGCCCGTTGCCCTCGACGAGCGCGAAATCGACGACCCGGCGCAGAAGCCGCCCGGCGATCCGCGGCGTCCCCCGCGCCCGTTTGGCGATTTCCAGCGTCCCCTCGGGGTCCGACGAGATCCCCATCAGCCGCGCGCCGCGCGTCACGATATGGTCGAGCTCGGGCACCGTGTAGAACTGAAGCCGCGTCGGAATCCCGAACCGGTCCCTGAGCGGCGTCGTCAAGAGGCCGAGCCGCGTCGTCGCCCCGACGAGCGTGAAGGGCTGAAGCTCGATCCGCACCGTCCGCGCCGCCGGCCCCGCGCCGATCACGAGGTCGAGCTCGAAATCCTCGAGCGCCGGGTAGAGCACCTCCTCGACCGCCGGGTTCAGCCGGTGGATCTCGTCGATGAAGAGAACGTCGCGGGCTTCCAGATTGGTCAGGATCGCCGCAAGATCGCCCGCCCGCGCCAGGACCGGGCCGGAGGTCATGCGGAAGTTGACGCCGAGCTCCTTCGCCATGATCTGCGCCAGCGTCGTCTTGCCAAGGCCGGGGGGGCCGTGGAAGAGCGTGTGATCCATCGCCTCGCCCCGCCGCCGGGCGCTTTCGATGAAGACCCGCAGATTGGCGCGCGCCTCCTCCTGCCCGACGAAATCCGCGAGCGTCTGGGGCCGGAGCGACCGGTCCGCATCCTCGGGCTGCGGCGCGGGGCGCAGGGTGGGATCGGGTTCCATCCCCTACCCCTTCGGCGCGAGCAGCTTCAGCGCCGCGCGGATCAGCGCCGGCGCCTCGGCGCCCTCGGTCGCGCCGGCGGCTTCGGCGACGGCGGCGGCGGCCTCGCCCTGGCCGTAGCCGAGGTTGACGAGCGCCGACATCGCGTCGGACGTGGCGGATGCCGAGGCGGAGGGCACGGCCGCCGTCCGCGGCGCCGGCTTGGCCGCCGTCGCCTCGACCACCTCGCCGGACTCCGCCACATCGACCGAGAGCGCCCCGCCGAGCGCCATGACGGTCGGCGCCTTCTCCTTCAGTTCCATCACCACCCGCTGGGCGAGCTTCGGGCCGACGCCGGGCGCCGCCTTCACCGCCGTCCAGTCGCCGAGCGCGATGGCGCGGCCGACGCCCTCCGCTCCAAGTGTGCCGAGAATCGCCATCGAGGCCTTGGCGCCGACACCCTGGACGGTGGTCAGCAGCCGGTGCCATTCCTTCTCCAGAAGCGTCGGGAAGCCGAAAAGCTGCAAGAGATCCTCGCGCACCAGAAGCTCGGTATAAAGCGCCACCGCCTCGCCCACCGGCGGCAATCCGGCGGCGGTGCGCTGCGACACGTGGACGATGTAGCCGACCCCCCGCACGTCGATGAGAACGTGATCCATCGCCCGATGCAGGATCACCCCGGCGATGCGCCCGATCATGCCGCCCCTTTCAGCGCGGCCGCCAGCCGGCCGGCGCTTTGCAGATGGTGGGCATGGCAGATCGCGATGGCCAGCGCATCGGCCGCATCGGGTCCGGCCAGCACCACGCCGGGAAGCTGGAAGCGCACCATATGGGCGATCTGGCCCTTCTCGGCATGGCCGACGCCGACCACCGCCTTCTTGACCGCGTTCGGGGCGTATTCGCCGACGGCGAGCCCGGCTTGCGCCGGCACCAGCATCGCGATCCCCCGCGCCTGGCCGAGCTTCAGCGTCCCGGCGCCGTCCTTGTTGACGAAGGTCTGCTCGACCGCCGCGGCATCCGGCGCATGCTCGGCCACGATCCGGGTCAACGCCAGGTAGAGCGACAGCAGACGCGCCGCGAGGTCGTCGCCTTCGGACCGGATGACGCCGTTCGCGACGTGGCTCAGTCGCGATCCCGCAGCCTCGATCACGCCCCAGCCGAGGTTGCGAAGCCCTGGATCAATGCCGATGACGCGCATCTGCCCCTCCTCTGTTGCTTTTTTCCCACGACTAGCACGAAAAGCGAACATCGCAAAGGCCGAATGCCGGTGCCGCGGCTGTCACGGCGGCGTTACGCGCGAGGTCGAAATCCGTCGCTGCAAGTGCGAAATACGACAGATTTCGCGTCCGCAGAAACGGCTTCTTTACAAAAGGTTACAGCATCCGCGACCCATGCAGAAAACGCATGACCGGGCTGCAGGCGGTGCTCTTGCTGATCGCGGGCCGCCCAATTATCTGACGGATCGAAGCACAGACGCACAAAAACGATGCGCCGTGAAAATTCGAGGAAATGACCATGTCCGTTTATGAAATGAACCGCTCGACCAGCCACTTCACCGGCTTCTTCGGCACGCTCGTCTCGGCCTTCGCGGCCTGGAACGACGCCCGCGTCACCCGCAATGCGCTGTCGCGCCTGTCGGACCGCGAGCTCGACGATATCGGCCTGACCCGTGGCGACATCGACACGATCGCGACGCGCGCCTGATCGACCTCAGACCGCGATCTCGGTCGCCAAAGGCCGTGCCGGGGCAGCCCGACACGGCCTTTCTTGTTGGAGGTCCCTTGCGGGAAGGCGTCAGTAGAGCGCCTTGCGGATCTGCCCGGCAACCGCCACCGTCAGCGGATCGGCCTGCAGCACGTACGCGCCGACCTGTTCGACACTCGCGCCGGCCCTGAGTGCGGCAAGCCGCTCCTCGTAGCGCTCGGCGCCGATCGTGGCAAAGACCGAGGCCTTGATCACGACGATGGTCGTCGCGACCAGAACCAGCGGGCCAAGCAATCCCGCCCGGCGCAGCGGACGACGGCGCGCGTTGTAGTAGGACATGCCGAGCGTCCCGTCGGCCTCGAAGCCGCCGCCGGCGTCATGGATCCGTTCGATCCGTCCGAGCCGGCCGTAGAAATTCTGCAAATTGCGATCGACCATGTCGATCTCCCAAGTTTCGTGCCCCCGCAAGTGACGAGGGTGAGGAGACTTTGTGGCGAAAATGCGGCACGACGTGACGTCAGGCCGATTGATTACGTTTGAGAACCAATGTCGTCCACTCGCCGATTTCGTCGCGCGAAACCAGGCAAAAACCCTGTGATTTATAGGCCGATGCGACCGCGTCGGCCTGCGGATTGAGGATCCCGGACAGAATCGCGTATCCGCCGGGACCGATCGCGCCGGCCATGTCGGGCGCCAGCGCGATGAGCGGGCCTTTCAGGATGTTGGCGAAGACGAGGTCGAAGGGCGCCCTGGCGCGCAAGCCGGGATGGTCGAAGCCCGCCGCCTCGACGCAAGTCACCCGGCCCTGCAACCCGTTCGCGGCGACATTGGCCGCCGCCACCTCGACCGCGACCGGGTCGATGTCCGAGGCGATGACCGGGTCCGGCCAGATCGACGCCGCCGCCATCGCCAGCACCGCCGTGCCGCAGCCGATATCGGCGACATTGCGGCCCCGGAACCCGGCCCGGTCGAGCCGGTCGAGCGCGAGAAGGCAGCCGAGCGTGGTGCCGTGGTGCCCGGTGCCGAAGGCCATCGCCGCCTCGATCAGAAGCGCCACCTTGCCCTCGGGCACCCGGTCGGCATCGTGGCTGCCATGGACGAAGAACCGCCCCGCCTCGACCGGCTGGAGGTTGCGCTTCACATGTGCGACCCAGTCGGTTTCCGGCACCTCCGACACCGCGAAGGGCTGCGCCCCATAGATCGCGGCCATCAGCGCCAGTTCGATCGAATTGGGCTCCTCCTCGAAATAGACGCCGACTTCGTAGCGGCCCGACCCGTCCTCGATCTCGAAGCTGCCGATGCCGGTCGGTTCGGGCAGGAAGTTCTCCATCGCCTCGGCCAGCGCCTCGGCGCGCTCGCGGTCCGGCAGGGTCGTGAGGGCGGCATAGGTCGGCATGGGCAGTCCTTCCCGGGGGGAGCAAGCGGCAGCGTTGCGCGGCGCTATAGCCCCCGGGCGGGGATGACTGCAACCCGTGATCCTGCCGCGACGTCACGCGAGACGACCGCGCCGGCGCATCTCCTCACAGGCAAGGTCAAGGCACGAATACCACTCCCCGCTCGCAATGATCTCGCGCGGGGAGCGGGCCATGTCAGGCCCTGAGGCCGATCGGGCAGCTCACGCCGGTTCCGCCGACGCCACAATAGCCGGCCGGGTTCTTCGCAAGGTATTGCTGATGGTAGTCCTCGGCAAAGTAGAAAGGTTCGGCCGGTATGATCTCGGTCGTGATCGCCCCGTAACCGGCGGCCTTCAGCCGGTCGGCATAGACCTTGCGGCTCGCCTCCGCCGCCTCGGCCTGCGCCCCGGTATAGGTGTAGATGCCGGAGCGGTACTGCGTGCCGACATCGTTGCCCTGGCGGTTGCCCTGCGTCGGGTCATGGCCTTCCCAGAAGACCTTCAGAAGGTCGTCATAGGTGATCAGCTTCGGATCGTAGATCAGCCGCACCACCTCGTTCTGCCCGGTCAGGCCGGTGCAGGTCTCCTTGTAGGTCGGGTTGGGGGTGATCCCGGCGGAATAGCCGACCATCGTCAGCCAGACGCCGTCCAACTGCCAGAACTTGCGTTCCACGCCCCAGAAGCAGCCCATGCCGAACATCGCCTCTTCCATGCCCTCGGGCACTGGCGACTTCAGCGGGCGGTGGAAGATGAAATGCTCCTCCGCGGTCGGGATCGGCTCGGCGCGGCCGGGCAGGGCCTCGTCTTTCGCGGGCATGTCGGGCTTCTTTCCGAAGAGCGCGTTCAGCATGTCTCTCTCCTACGCGGCGGCGGCAGCGACGGGCTGCGGCCGGTTCAGGGACCATATATAGCGCCAGGCGGGCCAGGCGGCTACGGTCCCGGCAATCACATTGACGCGCGCGTTGGCCCGGACGACGCCCTCGGCCCCGGCAAGGGCGGCGAGCGCCATGCCGGCGGGGAGCATCGGGAGGCCGTCGCGGAACCAGTTGGCGGCGGTCGACCACAGGGGCCGGGCGAGGTTGTTGAAGGTCGCGTTGGCGACGAAGAGCGCGCCGGTGAAGATGAAGGCGAGGATCGTCCCGGCGATCCCGACAGCGGCGATCCTCGCCTCGACCCGCAACCGGGAAATCCACCAGAGCGCCAGGAAATCGACGAGGAAGGTGAACGACAGCCCAATCGCCCCCGAAAGCGACATGACCATGACATGCCGCGTCAGGCTGCCGGTGACGGACTTGCCCCGCTCGGCCGCCACCTACTCGGCCGCCACCGGCAGGCCGCGGGCGAAGATCGTCTCGAATCCCGGCTCGGGGTGGCGCGGGATCAGGAGCGCGAGGAGCAGCGACACCGCCGCCATCGCCGCTGCAAGCCCGAAGACCGCGCCGGGCGAGACGACCCAGAGATAACCGAGCGCCGCCGGCAGGAAGACCGCCGCGATGTGGTTGATGGTAAAGGCGACCGCCGCCGTCGGCGCGATGTCCTGCGGATCGGCGATCTTCTGGAAATAGGTCTTCAGCGCGAAGGCCAGCGAGAAGAAGAGGTGGTCGATGACATAGAGCGCCGCCGCCACGAAGACGCCCCAGCCGAACCAGTAGATGCCGCCATAGGCGAGGAAGACCAGAAGAAGGCCGCCATGCTCGAAGATCAGCGCCGCGCGTTCGCCGTAGTGCCCGACCGCATGGCCCATGAAAGGCGCCGCGATCATGTTCACGAAGTAGTTGACGAGGAAGAGCGCCGTCACCTCGTGCACCTCGAAGCCGAAGCGCTCGACCATCATGAAGGCCGCGAAGACGACGAAGATCTGCCGCCGTGCGCCGGCCATGAACTGCATGACGTAATAAAGCCAGTAGCGCCGGCGCAGCACGAAATGCTTGTGCTGCGGGTCCGGCGCCTCGAACTGCGGATAGGCCAGCGCCGCGAAGATCGCGATGGCGAGCGTGAGGCCGCCAGATATCCCGTAGACGAGGCCGTAGCTCAGATCGAAGGTCTTCCAGGTCAGCACGATCAGGCCATAGGCCACCATCGAGGCGCCGGATCCGATGGCGACGATCCAGCCGATCGTCTGCGGCGCGCGCTTGCGGTCGATCCACTGCAATTGCAGCGACTGGTTGACCGTCTCGAAATAGTGGAACCCGATCGACGACAGGAGCGTGATCGTCAGGATCCCGCCGAGCGTCGGGAACATCGCGGTGACGGCCGTCGTCGCCCCGAGGAGCCCGAGCGCCAGCACCGCGAGCACCTGTTCGCGCATCACCCACAAAAGCACGATGACGCCGATGGCGAGGAAACCGGGGATCTCCCGCACCGTGTGGAGCCAGCCGATCTCGACCCCGGTGAAGCCCGCCGCCTCCTTGACGAAGTTGTTGAGAAGCGCCGACCAGGTCGAGAAGGCGATGGGCATCGCCGCCGCCATCAGGAACAGCAGGAAGGCCGGCTGGCGCCAGCGCGGCAGATGGGCCGCGTCCTTCAGGGTGATCGTCGGAACACGCATTTGCCCGACATACGCCGCTTTCCCCGCCGTGGCGAGGGCGGTTTCGCACAGCGCCGGGCGGGGTTTCGCACAGGGCAAATGATCTGGATCAAGGCGCACACATTCATGATCCCGCATCCGTCCGGGAGGGGAGGAAACGCCCATGGACATTCTCGCACTCGTGGAGCGGATCGGCGAGGCGCCGGCGGCCGCCCTTCTGGGGCTCGTCACCGGCATCGTCTTCGGCATCGCGGCCCAGCGCTCGCGCTTCTGCCTGCGGGCCGCCACGGTGGAATTCGCCCGCGGCCGTCTCGGGCCGCGCGTGGCGGTCTGGCTCCTGTGCTTCTCCACCGCCGTCGTCTGGGTCCAGGGGGCGGAGCTTCTCGGCTTCATGCGGGTCGAGGAGGCGCGGATGATGGCGATCACCGGGTCCTGGACCGGGGCGATCATCGGCGGGATCGTCTTCGGCATCGGCATGGTGCTGTCGCGCGGCTGTCCCGGCCGGCTTCTGGTCCTCGCCTCGTCGGGCAACCTGCGGTCGGTCGTCTCGGGGCTGATCTTCGCGGTCGTCGCACAGATGAGCCTCAAGGGCGTCCTCGCGCCCTTGCGCGACCGGCTCGCCGGGCTCTGGGTCACGTCGGGCGGGCGCAATCTCGACCTCATCGGATGGAGCGGGCTGCCGCGCGAAAGCGGGCTCGTTCTTGGTCTCCTGATCGCGCTTCTCGCGCTCTATCTCTCGCGCCGGAACCGGATCGGCGCCGCGACGCTGGTCTTCGCCTCGGGCGTCGGCTTCTCGGTGGCACTCGGCTGGATTTCCACCTACGCGCTGGCGCAGGTCAGCTTCGAGCCGGTGACGATCAGCTCCGTGACCTTCTCCGGCCCCTCGGCCTCGACGCTGATGTTCTTTCTCGAGCCGGTGCGGGTCCTCGAATTCGATGTCGGGCTGGTGCCCGGCGTGGTGATCGGCGCGGGGCTTTCGGCGCTTCTGGCCGGGCAGTTCCGTTTCGAGGGCTTCGAGGGCGAAAGCAACATGCGCCGCTCGATGTTCGGCGCGGTCCTCATGGGCTTCGGCGCGATGCTGGCAGGCGGCTGCTCCATCGGCGCCGGCGTCACCGGCGGGTCGATCTTCGCCGGGACGGCATGGATGGCGCTTTTCGCGATGTGGGTCGGCGCGGTCGCGACCGATCTCGTCGTTGACCAGCGGGCCGGGCGGGTCGCGGCCTGACGTCCGGTCAGTAGAAGCTCTGCGGGTCGATGTCGATCGAAAGGCGCAGGTTCGACGGCGGCTTCAGCTGACCGACCCATTCGGCCAGCGCCGGTTGCAGCGCCACGCCCTTGGCCGCCTTGACCAGAAGCCGCACCCGGTGGCGGCCGCGCACCCTTGCCACGGGGGCCGGCGCCGGCCCGAAGACCTGCGCGCCGATCCGGCGCAAGGGGCCATCGCGGCGGGCAAGCTCGGCGCCGAAGTCGAAGACCGTCTGCACGTCGGGCGACGAGAGCACGATGCCCGCGAGCCGGCCGTAAGGCGGCATCCCCGCCGCCTGCCGCTCGGCCGCCTCGGCGCGCCAGAATGCCTCCTCGTCGCCCGAGAGGATCGCCCGGATCACCGCATGGTCGGGCTGATAGGTCTGGAGCATCGCCACGCCGGGCTTCTCGCTCCGCCCGGCCCGGCCCGAGACCTGCCGCATCAGTTGAAACGTGCGCTCCGCCGCGCGCAGGTCCGAGCCCTGAAGCCCGAGATCGGCGTCGATCACCCCGACCAGCGTCAGCAGCGGGAAGTTGTGACCCTTCGCCACAAGCTGTGTGCCGATGATGATGTCCGCGCCGCCGCCCGCGATCTCGGCGATCTTCTCCTTCAGCGCCCGGGCGGAGCCGAAAAGGTCCGAGGACAGCACCGCCACCCGCGCCTCGGGAAACCGCGCGGCCACTTCCTCGGCCAGTCGCTCCACCCCCGGACCGACCGGGGCGAGCCGCCCCTCGGCCTTGCAGTTCGGGCAGGCCTCCGGCATCGGCTTCGTCTCGCCGCACTGGTGGCAGACGAGACGCTTGAGGAACCGGTGCTCGACCATCCGCGCGTCGCAATGCTCGCAGCCGATCTGGTGGCCGCAGGCGCGGCAGATGGTGACCGGCGCATAGCCGCGACGATTGAGGAAGAGAAGCGACTGTTCGCCGCGCCGGGTCCGCTCGCCCACCGCCGAGACCAGCGTCGGGCCGATCCAGCGGTTCGGTTCCAGCCGCTCGTCGCGCATGTCGATGGCGCGAAGCTCCGGCATCTCGGCCACCCCGAAGCGCGAGGTCAGGTCGATGCGCTGGTATTTCCCGGCCTCGGCATTGGCCCAGCTTTCAAGGCACGGCGTCGCCGAGGCCAGCACCACCTGCGCGTCGCACAGGGACGCCCGCAGCACCGCCATGTCGCGGGCATTGTAGAGCGCGCCGTCCTCCTGCTTGTAGGAGGTGTCATGCTCCTCATCGACGACGATGAGGCCGAGATCGCGGAACGGCAGGAAGAGCGCCGAGCGCGCGCCGACGACCATCCCGACATTGCCCTCGCCCGCCATCCGCCAGAGCCGCCGGCGTTCTGTCATCGTCACGCCGGAATGCCATTCGCCGGGCATCGCGCCGAAACGGTCCTCGACCCGCGTGAGGAATTCCGCCGTCAAAGCGATCTCGGGCAGCAGGACCAGCGCCTGCCGGCCCTGCCTGAGGCATTCCGCGACCGCTTCGAGATAGACCTCGGTCTTGCCCGACCCGGTCACGCCCTTCAGCAGCGTCGTGCCGTAGAGCCCGGCCGCGACCCCGGCGCGAAGCCGCGCCGCCGCCTCGGCCTGATCGGGGGCAAGCGCCTTGCCCGCCAGATCGGGATCGAGCCGCGGATAGGGCAGATCGCGCGCGGCCTCTTCCTCGGCCACCGCGCCCTGCTTCACGAGGCCCTTGACGACGCTCGTCGAGACGCCCGCCAGCCCGGCCAGCTCGCCGAGCGTGAAGGCCGCGCCGCCGTATTCATCCAGCATGTCCAGAACCCGCGCCCGCGCGTCGGTCATCCTGTCGGGCTCCGCCCAGCCCTTGCGATAGACCTTGCGCGGCCCCGGCGGATCGGCGAGCCCCGGCGCCCGGGTCGCGAGCCGCAGCATCGCCGGCATCGGCGTCAGCGTGTAGTCCGCCGCCCGGATCAGGAAGGCGCGCATCGCCTCGGCCATCGGGGCCGCGTCGAGAACCCGGGTGACCGGGCGCACCCTGGCCAGATCGTAGCCGCCCTCGCCCGGCCCCCAGACCACCCCCAGCACCCGGCGCGGACCGAGCGGCACCTCGACGAAGGCGCCTGCGAAACAGCCGCCCTCCGGCGCCCGGTAGTCGAGCGCCCGGCCCAAAGGCTCCGTCGTCAGCACCGAGACGAGCGCGCCTTCGTCGAAAAACTCAATCCCGGACACGGGGGACCCCTTTCCCGGGTTCCTGCGGCGCGGCGTTTGCGCTAAAAGCCCGGCCGACAGCCCTTGCCAGCGACAGGACCGCAGCCATGAAATTCTTCGTCGATACCGCCGATACCGCCGCCATCCGCGAACTCAACGATCTCGGCATGGTCGACGGGGTCACCACCAACCCCTCGCTGATCCTGAAATCGGGGCGCGACATTCTCGAAGTGACGAAAGAGATCTGCGACATGGTCTCGGGTCCCGTCTCTGCCGAAGTGGTGGCCACCGAGGCCAAGGCGATGATCGCCGAAGGCCTGAAGCTTGCCAGGATCGCGCCCAATATCGCGATCAAGGTGCCGCTGACCTGGGACGGGCTCACCGCCTGCAAGGCTTTCGCATCGGAAGGCCACAAGGTCAACGTGACACTCTGCTTTTCGGCCGCGCAGGCGATCCTTGCCGCCAAGGCCGGGGCGGCCTTCATCTCGCCCTTCATCGGCCGGCTCGACGACATCCACATGGACGGGGTGGAACTGATCCACGACATCCGCACCATCTACGACAACTACGACTTCCAGACCGAGATCCTCGCCGCCTCGATCCGCTCGGTGAACCATGTGATCGACTGCGCCAAGATCGGCGCCGACGTGGTCACCGCGCCGCCCTCGGTGATCAAGTCGATGGCGAACCATGTCCTGACCGACAAGGGGCTCGACCAGTTCCTCAAGGACTGGGCGCAGACCGGACAGAAGATTCTCTGACCGCCGAAGCGGCTCCGGGAGTCCTCGCTGCAACGGTTGCACCCGGAACGTCCGGAACATGGAAAAAGTTGCAGAAATCGTTTGGACGGGCTGCTAGAGTCGGTGGAAAGCGAGAGACAGGCGGGGGCAGAGATGGCCGAAACGGCGAACATTGCGGCGGAAGTCCGGGACCGGCTGATCGCCGAACCCGAGGTGATCCTCGAGGATCGCGACCTGATGAAGGCGCTGATCGCGGCCAATGAACGCGCGATGGGCGCGAACATCGTCGACCTGCGCGGCATCGCCATGGAACGGCTCGAAGCGCGGCTCGACCGGCTCGAGGACACCCACCGCTCGGTCATCGCGGCGGCTTACGAGAACCTCGCAGGCACCAATCAGATCCACCGGGCGATCCTGCAGATGCTCGACCCGACCGAGTTCGAGGGCTTCCTGAAGAATATCGGCGGCGAAGTGGCGCAGATCCTGCGCGTCGATTGCGTCAGGCTGGTGCTGGAAACCGTGCAGCCCGAGCACGATCCGGCGCTCGGCCGGCTCGGCGACGTGCTCTGCGTCGCCGAACCGGGTTTCGTCGAAAGCTACATGGCCGGCGGCCGGTCCGGCCCCGCGCGGAGCGTCGTCCTGCGCCAGACCATGGCGGAATCGGAGACGATCTATGGCCGGGACGGCACCTGGATCCGGTCCGAGGCGGCGCTGAAGCTCGATCTCGGCCAGGGCCGCCTTCCGGGGATGCTCGCCCTCGGGGCGGAGGACCCGCACCAGTTCCGCGCCAACCAGGGCACCGACCTTCTGACCTTCTTCGGAGGCGTCTTCGAACGCGCGATGCGGCGCTGGCTGGCCTGAGCCGGGGCGATGAGCCTCGCCCTCACCCCGGCGCTCCGCGACGCGCTCGCCAGCTGGCTCGACCACCTCGTGGCGCTCGACGGGGCGGCGGAGAACACGGTGAAGGCCTATCGGGCGGACCTGTCCGGTTTCCTCGCCTTCCTCGCCCGGCACCGCGGCGAGGGGATCGCGCCGAAGCGGCTCGCGACTGTGAGCCAGGGCGACATGCGCGCCTGGATGGCGCATGAGCGCGGGCGCGGCACCTCGGCCCGCTCGCTCGCGCGGACCTTGTCGGCGGTGAAAAGCTTCACCCGCTGGCTTGCCGAACGCGAGGGCTTCGACCCGACCGCGATCCTCGCCGCGCGCAGCCCGAAATTCCAGCGCAAGCTGCCCCGCCCGCTGTCCGAGGACGGCGCCCGCGACGTGATCGGCCTCATGGGCAGCACCCCGCGCGAGGACTGGATCGCGGCCCGCGACGCCGCCGTCGCGACGCTGCTCTACGGCTGCGGGCTGCGGATCTCCGAGGCCCTGGGCCTCACCGGCGCCGACAGCCCGCTGCCCGAGACGCTGCGCATCCGCGGCAAGGGCGACAAGGAGCGGATGGTGCCGGTGCTGCCCGCCGCCCGCGCCGCCGTCGCCGCCTATGTCCGGCTCTGCCCCTTCCCGGTCGCGGACGAACCCGCCGCAGCGCTCTTTCGCGGCGCCCGTGGCGGCCCCCTCAACCCGCGCCTCGTCGCCAAGGCGATGGAGCAGGCGCGGCTTGGCCTCGGCCTGCCCGCCTCGGCCACGCCGCATGCGCTCCGCCACAGCTTCGCGACCCACCTCCTGACCGCCGGCGGCGACCTCCGCGCCATCCAGGAGCTTCTCGGCCATGCCTCGCTTTCGACGACGCAGGCCTATACGGCGGTTGACACCGCGCGGCTCATGGAAGTCTACGACAAGGCACATCCGCGTGCCTGAACCCGAGGAACGAGTGATCCGATGACCCCGCAGATGAAAGCGCTGTCCGTCCACCTCTTCACCGCGACCGGCGCGGTCCTCTCGATGCTCGCCATGCTCGCGGCGGTCGGTGAGAAGTGGAGCCTGATGTTCCTCTGGCTCGTCGTGGCGCTCATCGTCGACGGCATCGACGGGCCGCTCGCCCGGCACTATCACGTCAAGACGATGTGGCCGACCTATGACGGGGTGCTTCTCGACCTCATCATCGACTATCTCACCTATGTCTTCATCCCGGCCTTCGCGCTCTTCCAGTCCGGCCTCCTGCCCGGCTGGACCGGCTGGTGCGCGATCATCGTCATCACCTATGCGAGCGTGATCTACTTCGCGGATACCAGGATGAAGACGACCGACAATTCCTTCGCCGGCTTCCCGGCCTGCTGGAACATGGTGGTGATCGTCCTCTTCGCGCTCGAGCCGAATTTCTACCTGATGCTGGCGATCATCGTGGCACTGGCCGCGACGATGTTCACCAACCTGAAATTCGTCCATCCGGTCCGCACCGAGCGCTGGCGCTGGATCACGCTGCCCATCGCGCTGGCCTGGGTGGCCTTCGCCGCCCGCGCCGCCTGGGTCGATTTCGCGGCGGGGGAGCTTGCGCATTGGGGGCTGGCGATCACCTCGATCTACCTGCTCCTCGCCGGGGTCGCGCAGCAGCTCTTCCCCGAACGGGGCTGAGCGTCAGAGCCGGGTCAGGATCACGCCCGCCGCGATCAGTCCGACCGAGGCCGTCGACCAGTGTGTATCCGGCCGCCGCGCGGGCCGAACCGAAGGCGAAGGTCAGGAACATCTTGTAGGCCGAATGGATCGCGCCCGAGGCGACAAGCCGGGGCCAGACCGCGCCGGCCGGCAGGTCTGGGTCGCCACGACGGCGACGCCGATCAGGCCCTGAACTCCCGAAAGAACCATCATCGTGCCTGCCCGGCTCGCCCCGATCCGCACCGGCGCGTTCCATGTCGCGTGCAGGAGCGCTGCCGCGAGGACGGCGAAAAAAAGACGGTGAGCGACATCGCGGGCCTCCGGTCCGGATCGGTAGCGGCAGCACGCCGGAAGCACAAGCGGCGCAGGGGTCCGGCACGGGCGCGGGCGCACCTTGGAATCATTCCAAACCTTGACTCGCGCCCCACCCGGGCGCATATCGGAAAGGCAATGGAGGCGCCCCCATGTTCATCCAGACCGAATCCACGCCGAACCCGGCCACGCTGAAATTCCTGCC
>WOZM01000274.1:2148-37779 GCA_011620265.1 Paracoccaceae bacterium | reverse complement strand
TGAAGGGCACGTCGAGGATGCGCGCGAGCGTCTGCGCCAGAAGCGTCTTGCCGCAACCGGTCGGGCCGATCAGCAGGATGTTCGACTTCGCCAGCTCGATATCGGCGGATTTCGAGGCGTGGTTCAACCGCTTGTAGTGGTTGTGGACGGCGACGGAGAGCACGCGCTTGGCATGTTCCTGACCGATGACATAGTCGTCCAGTACCTTGCAGATGTCGCGCGGCGTCGGCACGCCGTCGGTCGATTTCAGACCGGTCGACTTCGTCTCCTCGCGGATGATGTCCATGCAGAGCTCGACGCATTCATCGCAGATGAAGACTGTCGGGCCAGCGATCAGCTTGCGCACCTCGTGCTGGCTCTTTCCGCAGAAAGAACAGTAGAGCGTGTTCTTGCTGTCGCTGCCTGAATTGTTCGCCATCGTCACCCTCTGCGGCCTGTTCGCAATTCGTTCATCGTCTTCGTGAATGCCCTTTTTGACGAGATTAGGGCAGGCACCATCTCATCACAATGCCAAAATACCCTGCCCCGCGTCACGGGTGCGGGCGGTTCCGGTCACTTCTTCGCGTCTTCGCCGGGACGGGCGGCGAGAATCTCGTCGATCAGACCCCAGTCCCTGGCATCCTCGGGCGACATGAAGTTGTCACGCTCCAGCGCCGCCTCGACCTTCTTCACCGGCTGGCCGGTGTGCTTGTGATAGATGTCGTTGAGCCGGTCCTTGAGCTTCTGGGTCTCCTGGGCGTGGATCATGATGTCCGTCGCCTGGCCCTGATAGCCGCCCGAGGGCTGGTGCACCATGATCCGGCTGTTCGGCAGGCTGAAGCGCATGCCCTTCTCGCCCGCCGTCAGCAGAAGCGAGCCCATCGAGGCCGCCTGGCCGATGACGAGGGTCGAGACCTTCGGCCGGATATACTGCATCGTGTCGTAGATCGAGAGGCCGCTCGTCACCACGCCGCCGGGCGAGTTGATGTACATCGCGATCTCTTTCGACGGGTTTTCCGCCTCGAGGAAGAGAAGCTGGGCGCAGATCAGAGTCGACATGCCGTCGTGGACCGGACCGGAGAGGAAGATGATCCGCTCCTTCAGCAGGCGCGAATAGATGTCATAGGCCCGTTCCCCGCGCGAGGTCTGCTCGACGACCATCGGCACGAGGGTGTTCATGTAGAGATCATAGGGGTCTTTCATCATCGTCCGCCTGTCGCTGTTCCCGGGTGAAATGCTTATGCACAGAACCTTACCCTTGTCTTAGTGACGCGCGCCGGGGGCTGCAAGGGCCGCTCTGCCTTCGCGCGGCGGGGGTGCGCCCCTCTCCGGCGCCCAGGCGATTGCCGAAGCCGGCCTGCTGTGTCTAACTGGCCTCGGATGGCGGCTTGGGGGCGGCAGATGATCGCGGAATACGACGACTGGGATGCGACCGCGATGGCGGCGGCGGTCGCGAATGGCGCCGTTTCGGCGGGCGAGTTGCTCGACGCGGCGCTCGACCGGGTCGCGGCGCGCAACCCCGCCCTCAACGCCGTGGTGCTGATGCAGGAGGAGAAGGCCCGCGCCGCCATCGCGGCCGGCCTGCCCGACGGGCCGCTTCGCGGCGTGCCCTTCCTCTTGAAGGACCTCGGCTGCGAGGCGGTGGACTTCCCCTCGCATAACGGCTCGCGGCTGCTGGCGAACACGCGCTACCGGCTCGACAGCGCGATCTTCGAGCGCATCCGCGCGACCGGCGTCGTGACCTTCGGGCGCACCACCTCGCCCGAGGGCGGGGTCGGCCCTGCGACCGAGGCGGCGATCCATGGCGGGCCGACGCGCAATCCCTGGGACCTCGCCCGCACGCCGGGCGGATCGTCGGGCGGCGCCGGGGCCGCCGTGGCGGCGGGGATCGTGCCGGCCGCGCACGGGTCGGATGGCGGCGGGTCGGTGCGGATCCCGGCCTCGTGCTGCGGGCTCTACGGCTTCAAGGCGACGCGGGCGCGGCTGCCGGACGGGCCCTATGCCGGCGAAGGCTGGGCGGGAATGGCGATCGACGGCTTCCTCACCCGCTCGGTCCGCGACAGCGCGGTGCTGCTCGACGCCTGCGAAGGTGCCGATCCCGGCGCGCCCTACTGGGCGCCGCCCCTCGGCAAGGGCTACCGGGCGGCGATCGCCCGACCGCCGCGCCGGCTGCGGATCGCGCTCTGCGAGACGACGCTGACCGGCGAGGCGATCCACCCCGACTGCCGCGACGCGGTGCGCGACGCGGCGGCGCTTCTCGAAAGCCTCGGGCATGCGGTCGAACCCGCCCGGCCCGGCGCCGACACCAAGGGCATGATGGCCGCCTGGACGAAGATCGTCGGCTGCGGCACGGCGCTCGGCATCCGCAAGGCGCTCGCCGCGAAGGGCCGCGCGCTTGGCCCCGACGATGTCGAGGAGGTGAGCCGCTCCACCCTCGACTATGCCGCCACGATCTCGGGCGCCGACTACCTTGAGTCGGTTGGCAAGATCCACGCCTATGGCCGCGAAATGGCTGGGTTTTTCGACGGATGGGACATGCTCCTGACCGCGACGCTGGCCGAGCCGCCGGCGATGGTCGGGCGGTTTTCCCATGCCGGCAGGGACTATGTCGACTACCGGATGGGCGCGGGGATGGTCTTCGACTATTCCCCCTTCTGCGCCGCCTTCAACGCCTCGGGCCAGCCGGCCGCGTCGCTGCCGCTTTACTGGACCGCCGAGGGCCTGCCGATCGGCATTCACCTTGCCGCGCGCTTCGGCGCCGACGAGGAACTGATCGCGCTCTCGGCCGAGCTGGAAACCGCCCGCCCCTGGGCCGGGCGGCGGCCGCCGGCAGCGCGCGCCGGGGCGGGGCCGAAAGGGATTTGATCAATGCAGCTTGAGGCCGGACCGGGAAACAGGGATCGGAGGAATCGTTTGACAACAAACGTCGCCTTCGTCGACCATCGGGAAAGGCGCGATGCTCAAACCGCCAAATGATCAAATTCTGACGCCCACCTGGGGAGGGACCGCAGAGTGACAGACACCTATGCCGTCGAAGCCCGCGACGCGGTCAAGGAGTTCGGCCAGGGTGCCGGGGCGGTCCGCGCCCTCGACACGGTCTCGGTCGCGATCCGGCAGGGGGAATTCTTCACGCTTCTCGGCCCGTCGGGCTGCGGCAAGACCACGCTCCTGCGGCTGATCGCCGGTTTCGACAGCCCGACCTCGGGCACGATCCTTCTGGACGGTCAGGACATCACCGACCTGCCGCCGAACAGGCGGCCGGTGAACACGGTCTTTCAGAGCTACGCGCTCTTCCCGCATCTCAGCGTCGCCGAGAATATCGGTTTCGGCCTCGAGATGCTCGGCCGTCCGAAGGCCGAGGTCGAGCAGCGCACGGCCGAGATGCTGGCGCTGGTCAAGCTCGAGGCGATGGCGGGGCGCAAGACGGCGCAGCTTTCGGGCGGCCAGCAGCAGCGCGTGGCGCTGGCCCGGGCCCTTGCGCCGAAGCCGAAGGTGCTCCTGCTCGACGAGCCGCTCTCGGCGCTCGACCTGAAGCTCCGCAAGGAGATGCAGGGCGAACTGAAGCGGCTCCAGCTCGAGACCGGCATCACCTTCGTCTTCGTCACCCACGACCAGGAAGAGGCGCTGACCATGTCCGACCGGATCGGCGTGATGTCGGGCGGTCGCATTCTTCAGATCGGCTCCCCGCGCGAGATCTACGCCCGTCCGACCAACCGCTTCGTCGCCGATTTCATCGGCGAGACGAATTTCATTCCGGCGCGGATCCGTGGCGGGGCCGCCCATCTGGCGGGCGGGGTCGAGCTGAAGATCGGCCAGAGCCGTGCCGATGGCGCGGCCACCCTCGCCGTCCGGCCGGAGCATCTCAGGCTGGTGCCGCAGGGCATGGCCGGCGCGCTTTCGGCCACGGTCAGCCATTCGGTCTATTTCGGCACCGACAGCCATGTGCACCTGAAGCTGCTCGACGGGACCGAGCTTGTCGCGCGCCAGCAGACCGATCCCGACGGGGCCGGCGAGCCGAAGCCGGGCGCCGTCGTCGGCATCAGCTTCGCGCCGGGCGCGGTCCAGGTTCTGGAGGACTGAGAGTGAGCACCAGCGAGAACCGGCAGAACACGCGGGCAGCCCGCAATGCCTGGCTGCTGTCCACGCCTGCGCTCGTCATCCTGACGCTGGCCGCGACAGGCCCCCTCATGATCATGTTCGTCTATTCCTTCCTGACGCCCGGAAAATACGGCAACGTCGAATGGCAGTTCTCAACCGATGCATGGCGGGGGATTCTGTTCACGCGGGATATCTTCGACAACACGCTGAAGCTTGCGGACGCGCATCTGACGATCTTCTGGCGGTCGGTGAAGCTGTCCATCCTGACGACCATCTTCACCTTCATCGTCGGGTTCCCGACGGCGTGGTTCATCGCGATGCGGCCGCCGGCGTCCCGAGCGCTCTGGCTGTTCCTGATCACGATCCCGTTCTGGACGAACCTGCTGATCCGGACCTTCGCGATCAACCAGATCATCCGCAATGAAGGATTGCTGAACACCGTTCTGATAAAGGCCGGACTCATCGAGACGCCGATCAACATCATCTATACGGACACGGCCGTCTTCATCGGGATGACCTATGTCTACCTGCCGCTGATGGTGCTTCCGCTCTTTGCCGCGATCGATCGCTTCGACCTGAGGCTCCTCGAGGCGGGATACGACCTTTATGCGAGCCGCTGGCAGGTCCTTCGCAGGATCATCCTGCCCATCGTCAGGCCCGGCATCGTCGCAGGCTCGATCCTCGTCTTCATCCCGTCGCTCGGCGCCTATGTCACGCCGCGCATTCTCGGGGGCGGACGACAGATGATGATCGGCAATTTCATCGACCTGCAATTCGGTCAGGGTCGGAACTGGCCACTCGGCGCGTCGCTGTCGGTCCTGCTGCTTGTCATCGTGGCCCTGACGCTTCTTGTCTATGTGCGCGTCACGGCACCGGAGAAGACCGATGGCTAACAAAGCGTTCTCGGTCTCGCGGCTTCCCGGTTTCAGCACGATGGCGCTGCTGGTTTTCGCCGCCCTGTACCTGCCGATCCTCATGCTGGTGCTCTACTCGTTCAACTCGGGCAAATCGGTTGCCGTCTGGGAAGGCTTCACCCTCGACTGGTACGCGCGCGCCTGGGCGAACCAGCAGGTGAAGGAGGTCACCGTCCGCTCGCTTGTCATCGCAAGCTGCGCCTCGGTGGTGGCAACGGTCGCGGCGACGATGGCCGCGCTCGGAACGACGCGGCGCAAGGCGTTCAAGGGCCAGACATTCATCTATGTCATGATCAACCAGCCCCTCATGGTGCCCGAAATCGTGACGGCGGTGGCGCTCCTGATCTTCTTTGCGTCGATCAAGGTGGCGACGGGCTATCAAGGGCTCGGCTACCTGATAGCGGCGCATTCGGCGTTCTGCATACCCTTTGCCTATCTGCCGATCCGCGCGCGGCTTGAAGGGATGGACCTGACACTCGAAACAGCGGCGGCCGACCTCTATGCCTCGCCGTGGCAGACGTTCCGCCGCGTGACTCTGCCGCTTCTGGCACCGGGGATGATCGCGGGTCTGATGCTGGCCTTTGTCACATCGCTCGACGATGTTGTTATAACGGTGTTTGTTAAATCCGCGGGGCAGGATACGCTTCCAACCTACATGCTTGGACAGATCCGGCGCCAGGTCACCAGCGAGGTGAATGCCATCTCGACGGTGCTGCTCGTCCTGACCGTCGTCCTCCTGACGGCGTTCTTCTTTCTGACGCGCAAAAAAGACTGACAACCAACAGGGAGTAAAAAATGAGAAAGTACCTTTCAGCCGTGGCCATGATGATGGTGTCGACATCGCTCGCCCACGCCGAGGGCACATTGCAGCTCTTCAACTGGGGCGACTACACAAATCCCGAACTGATCTCGAAATTCGAGGCGGAAACCGGCATCAAGGTCACGATCACTGACTACGATTCCAACGACACAGCGCTTGCGAAGATCGAGGCGGGCGGTCACGGCTTCGACCTCGTCGTGCCGTCGGCAAACTACGTCCAGATCTATGTCGAAAAGGGCCTCGCGCAGGAACTGGACCTGTCAAAGCTGTCCAATCACGGCAACATCGCGCCCGAATGGATGGACGTCTCTTACGATCCGGGCCGGAAGTTCTCGGTGCCGTGGCAGTGGGGGTCGACCGGCGTCGCGGTGAACAAGACCGCCTATTCGGGCGACATCAACACCTCGGCCATCTTCATGGATCCGCCGGAGGAACTGGTGGGCAAGGTGAACGTGACGCCCGAGATGAACGACGTCCTGTCGCTGGCGATCATGTACGAAGGCGGCGAGCCTTGCACCGAGGATACCGAGGTCCTGAAGAAGGTGCGCGATGCGCTGCTCGAAGCCAAACCGAAATGGCTGTCGATGGACTACGGCATGACCGAAAAGATGGCTGCCAACGATGTGATGGCATCGGTCTACTGGAACGGCGCGATCTTCCGCGCGCGTCTGGCAAACCCGGATATCGTCTACGGTTATCCCAAGGAAGGATTTCCGCTCTGGATGGATCAGGTGATGCTCCTGTCGGACGCCCAGAACGTCGAGGAAGCGTACAAGTTCCTCGACTTCATCATGGTGCCTGAAAATGCCGCGCTGATCTCGTCTTTCGCGCGCTATGCGAACGGCATCAGCGGGTCGGACGCCTTCATGCCGGAGGACATGAAGACCGCGCCGGAGATCATCATTCCAGAGGAGTTCAAGGCCGCCGGCAAGTTCCTGCCGACCTGCTCGCCGACGGCGCAGGGCTACTACACGGCGATCTGGACCGAGTTGCAGAAGTGAGGTTTCGGGCGCTTGCGCGCCCGATCCGCCGGGGGGCGTTGCCCCCCGGACCCCCCAGGGTATTTGGGCAACGAAGAAGGGGAAAGCGGTGGACCTGACCGCTCTGGGCGCGACCGAGTTGTCGGCGCGGATCGCGGGCGGGGCGGTTTCGGCGCGCGCCGTGATGGCGGCCTTTCTCGACCGGATCGAGGCGGTCAATCCGAAGATCAACGCCATCGTCTCGCCGAGGCCGAGGGCGGACCTTCTGGAAGAGGCCGCGGCGGCGGATCGCGCACCCCGGCGGGGTTGGCTTCACGGGATGCCGGTCGCGGTGAAGGACCTCGTCGCGACGGCGGGGCTCCGGACGACCTATGGCTCGCCGCTTCATGCCGAGTTCGTGCCGGAGGCCGACGATCTCGTCGCACGCCGGCTGAAGGCGGCGGGTGCCATCCTCATCGGCAAGACCAATACGCCGGAATGGGGGCATGGCTCGCACAGCTTCAATCCGGTGCACGGCACCACGCTCAATCCCTATGACCGGACGCGGAGTGCGGGCGGGTCGTCGGGCGGCGCGGCGGCGGCGCTGGCGGCGCGGCTGGTGCCGGTCGCCGACGGGTCGGACATGATGGGGTCGCTGCGCAATCCCGCCGCCTTCTGCAATGTCTACGGCTTCCGCCCGAGCTGGGGCCTCGTGCCGCAGGATGCGGATGGCGACACGTTCCTTGCGACCCTGTCCACCGAAGGGCCGATGGGGCGCAGTCCCGAGGACGTCGCCCGGCTGCTGACCGTCCTGGCCGGTCCCAATCCCGAAACCCCGTTCGGCCGGCCCGCCGAGGATTTCGCCGCCGGTCTCGACCGGCCGCTCGCGGGCAGGCGGATCGGCTGGCTCGCCGACTGGGGCGGTGCCTATCCGCTGGAGCCGGGCATCGCCGGTCTCTGCGAGGCCGCCCTTGCGGTCTTCGAGGCGGAGGGCGCGGTGGTCGAGCCGCTCGCCCCGCCCTTCCCGGCCGAGGAGATGTGGCGCTCGTGGACCACGCTCCGGGCGATGCTGAATGCCGGGGCGAAGGCGGAGCTGGCGTCGGACCCGGCGCGGCGCGCCCTGACGAAACCCGAAACCCTGTGGGAGATCGAGCAGGGGCTCGGGCTTGCGGCCGCCGATCTCCATGCGGCGAGCGTCATCCGTTCGCGCTGGTATGCCGGGGCGGCGCGGCTTTTCGAACGGTTCGACGCGCTGGCGCTGCCGGCCGCGCAGGTCTGGCCGTTCCCGGCCGGCTGGCGCTGGCCGCGGGAGATCAACGGCCGCCCGATGGACACCTACCACCGCTGGATGGAGATCGTGGTGCCGGTCAGCCTGATCGGGCTGCCCTGCCTCGCATTGCCGGCCGGGTTCGGGGCGAGCGGCCTGCCGATGGGGATGCAGCTTTTCGGTCCGACCGGGGCGGACGCGGCCATCCTCGCGATGGGCCATGCCTATCACCGGGCGACCGACTGGCCGAACCGGCGCCCGCCCACCCTCTGAACCGCGTCAGCCTTGCCCGCCAAAGCCTTGAAGGGGCGCATAAAGATCCGGGCGACGGTCACGGAACACACCCCAGCTCCGGCGCAGGTCGCGGATCCCGTCGAGGTCGAAGCTGGCCAGCGCCACCGCCTCCGCGTCGCGGCCCGCCGTGGCGGCGAGCTGCCCGGTCTGGTCGGCGATGAAGGACGCGCCGTAGAAGGTGACCTCGCGCCCCTCCTGCACCTCGCGGCCGATGCGGTTGGAGGCGGCGACGGGCAGGATGTTCGCGGCCGCGTGGCCGCGCATCGCCATTTCCCAATGCGGCTGGCTGTCGTAGCCCGGCGCCGGCGGCTCCGAACCGATGGCGGTCGGGTAGAGCAGCATCTCGGCGCCCTCGCCGGCCGCCCGCCGCACCATCGCCTCCGCCCGGTCGAGATTGTCCGGCAGATCCCGGGAGCAGGCGAACTGCGTGACCGCGATCGTGGCCTTGCGCATCTGCCGCCTCCGCCTTTCCCTGCCGCCCCTGCCCCCGTAGCATGACGCGATCCGGTGGGATTCGAAAGCAGCATGACGAAAACGCCAAGGAACGCACCCGGCCTGAAGCTCCGCCTTGTCGTCCATGGTGGCGACTGGCTCGGCCCGGGCAAGGCCGACCTTCTCGAAGGTATCGCCGAGACCGGCTCGATCTCGGCCGCCGGCCGCCGGATGGGGATGAGCTACAAGCGTGCCTGGGGCCTCGTCGAGGGGCTGAACGCGATGTTCCGGGATCCGCTGGTCAGCGCCAGCCGCGGCGGCGCGGCGCATGGCGGGGCGGAGTTGACCGAGACCGGGCGGCGGGTTCTGGCGCTCTACCGGGACATGCAGGCCAAGGCCGGGGCGGCCCTTGCCGACGAGATCGCGGCGCTGGTCGCGATGTCCGTTATTCCCGCGCGGAAATAACGCTTGCCTCGCGGCGGTTCCTGCCGTTATCTCCAACTGACCATAACGGGAGCCCGGCATGCGCCTTCTTCTCTCAGCCCTCCTCCTCGCGCTCGCGGTTCAGGCCCGGGCCGAAACCGCGTTCGTCGCCGTTGCCACCAACTTCCGCCCGGTGGTGGATGCGCTGGCCGAGGGGTTCGCGGCCGAGACCGGACACCGGATCGAGGTGAGCGCTGCCGCCACCGGCAAGCTCGCGGCGCAGATCGAGGCCGGCGCCCCGTTCGATGTCTTTCTCGCCGCCGATGCGGCGACGCCCGAACGGCTCGTGACCGAGGGGGTGGCGGACGGCGACACCCGCTTCACCTATGCGGTGGGCCAACTGGTCCTGTGGTCCGCCGATCCCGCGCTTGACCTCCGCGATCCGGTGGCCGCCCTGCGCGCCGCCCGCCATGTGGCCGTCGCCAATCCCGCGATTGCGCCCTATGGCAAGGCCGCAGAACAAACCCTTGCTTTCCTGAATCTTTCTGACATTTCCGACAGGCTCGTCACCGGCGAGAACATCGGCCAGACCTACGCCCTTGTCGCCTCGCGCGCGGCCGAGCTGGGTTTTGTCGCGGGCTCGGCCGTGACCGATGGCAGCGGCGCGAGCTGGATCGTGCCGGCGGACCATCACGATCCGATCCGGCAGGATGCGGTCCTGCTGGCGCATGGCGCGGGCAATCCGGCGGCGACGGCATTCCTCGACTATCTCCGCTCCGCGGCCGCCGCCCCGGTGATCGCGCGCTTCGGCTACGCGACCGCACCATGAGCCTCGGCGACCTCGCCCCGCTCTGGCTGACGCTGAAGCTCGCCGCGATCGTGACAGCGCTGCTTCTCGTCCTCGGCACGCCGCTCGCCTGGTGGCTGTCGCGCACCCGTTCGCGCGTCGCGCCGGTGGTGGAGGCGGTGACCGCGCTGCCCCTGGTGCTGCCGCCGACGGTGCTCGGCTTCTACCTCCTCCTCGCCTTCAACCCGGCCGCGCCCTTCGGCGCCTTCTGGCTGTCGGCGACCGGCGGCACGCTCACCTTCTCCTTCGCCGGCCTCGTGCTCGCCTCGCTCTTCTACTCGCTGCCCTTCACCGTCCAGCCGCTCCAGGCGGCCTTCACCGCGCTCGGCCGCGCGCCGATGGAGGCGGCGGCGAGCCTCGGCGCCGCGCCGGTGGACGCGTTCCTGACCGTCGCGGCACCGCTGTCGCTGCGCGGCTACCTGACGGCGGCGGTCCTGACCTTCGCGCATACGCTCGGCGAGTTCGGCGTCGTGCTCATGGTCGGCGGCAATATCCCCGGCGAGACCCGGGTGATCTCCATCGCGATCTACGAAGCGGTCGAGACTGTCGACTATGCCACGGCGCACTTGCTCTCGGGCCTGCTCCTTGGCCTGTCCTTCGCGATCCTGCTGACGCTCTACGTGCTGAACGGGCGCGGCCGGAAACGGGGAAGCCGATGACCCGGATCGACCTCAGGATCAACCTTCAACACCCTGATTTCAATCTTGAAATAGACAGGTTCGTTCCGCTTTCCGGGCTCACCGCCCTCTTCGGGCCGAGCGGTGCGGGCAAGTCGACGCTGCTGCGCGTGATCGCCGGGTTCGAACGCGGCGCGGGCCGGGTCGCCTTCGCCGGCGAGACCTGGGAGGATGCCGGGCACTTCGTGCCGCCGCACCGGCGCCGGGTCGCGACGGTGTTTCAGGAACCGCGGCTCTTCGACCACCTCGACGTGCGGGCGAACCTCGCCTACGCGGCCCGCCGCGCCGGCCAGACCGGCGCCCTTGCCGCCATGATCGACCGCTTCGGCCTCGCGCCCCTTGCCGGGCGCCGTCCGGACACCCTGTCGGGCGGCGAGGCGCAGCGCGTCGCGCTCGCCCGCGCGCTCCTGACCGCGCCGCGCCTCATCCTCATGGACGAACCGCTCTCCGCCCTAGATCACGCAAGGCGACAGGAAATATTGCCCTATATCGAGGAGTTGCGGGACGAAGCGAAGGTTCCGATCCTCTATGTCAGCCACAGCCATTCCGAGGTCGCGCGGCTGGCCGGGCACATGCTGACCCTCGCCGGGGGCCGCGTCACCGGCTTCGGGCCGACAGCGGAGATCCTCACCGATCCCGCGCTCGCCCCCGGCCTCGCCGGCGAGGAGCCGGGCAGCCTGATCGCCGCGACAGTCACCGAGATGACCGAGGACGGGCTCTGCGCGCTCGCCTTCCCCGGCGGCACGATCCTGACGCCGGAGCGGCTCGGGGCGCCCGGCGCCCGGGTCAGGCTATTCATCCGCGCCCGCGACGTGATGCTGTCGCGCGCGCGACCCGAGGGCTTGAGCGCGCTCAACATCCTGCCGGCCGTGGTGCGGTCCGTTGCCGGGGCCGGGCCCGCCTCCGCCGATATCGCCCTCGATTGCGGCGGCACACTGCTCAGGGCGCGCATCACCCGCCGTTCGGCCGCGGCGCTCGGGCTGGCGCCGGGGGTGCCCTGCCACGCGGTCCTGAAGACCGTGGCGCTGGCACGCGACTGATTGCCTTTCCCGGCCGATCCGCTAGGCTCGGCCGCATGACACGACGCGCGATCATCGTTGCCCACGGGCAGCCCTCCGACCCCGACCCGCCAGAGGTGGAACTGGCGGCGCTGGCGCGGCAAGTCGCGGGGCACCTGCCGGGCTGGACGGTCGGTTCAGCCACTCTCGCCGCGCCGGAAAGCCTGAAGATTGCCGTTCAAGCGCATGAAAACGCGCTGATCTTTCCGTTCTTCATGGCCGACGGCTGGTTCATCCGGACGCTGCTTCCCCGTCGGCTTGCCGAGGCCGGCGCGCCCGAAGCCCGCATGCTGACACCCTTCGGCCTGTTGCCCGAAACGGCCGAGCTTGCCGTCGGGATGCTGTCCGACGCGCTGGCGCACCGGGGCTGGACGCCAGAGAAGACGACCCTCGTCCTCGCCGCCCACGGATCCGGCCGCAGCCCGCATCCGGCCGCCGCCGCGCGGGCGCTACGGGCGGCGATAACGGCACGGCTCACCTTCGCCGAAAGCCGGCTCGGCTTCATCGAGGAAGCGCCGGAGCTTGTCGAGGTCGCCGAAGGCGCGGGTCCCCGCGCGCTCTGCCTGCCGCTTTTCGTTGCGCGCTGGGGCCATGTGGAGGACGACATCCCGGCCGCCCTGCACGCCGCCGGCTTCCAGGGCGTCACCCTGCCCCCCCTCGGCACCGCGCCCCGCGTGCCCGCGCTCATCGCCGGGGCGATCGCGGGCGCCTGACCCTCAGCCGTGCTTGACCATGACGTGGCGGACGACGGTGTAATCCTCGAGCGCATAGGCGCTCATGTCCTTGCCATAGCCCGACTGCTTCAGCCCGCCATGCGGCATTTCGTTCACCAGCATGAAATGCGTGTTGATCCAGGTGCAGCCGTAGCGCAGCCGCGCCGCCGTCGCCATCGCCCGGCCGACATCCCTGGTCCAGACCGAGGAGGCGAGGCCATAGTCGCTGTCATTGGCCCAGCTCACCGCCTCCTCGACCTCAGAGAAGGGCGTGACCGAGACGACCGGCCCGAACACCTCGCGCCGCACGATCTCGTCGGTCTGCCGGGCGCCCGCGACGACCGTGGGCCGGTAGTAGAACCCGCCCTCGCCCGTCACCTCGCCGCCGGTGGTGACATGGATATGGTTCTGCTCGCGCGCGCGCTCGACGAAGCTTGCCACCCGGTCGCGCTGGCGGAGCGAGATGAGGGGGCCGATCTCGTTCGTGGTGTCATCCGCGTTGCCGAGCCGGATGGTGGCGACGGCGGCGGTCAGGTCGGCGACGAGGTTGTCGTAGACCTTCCTGCCCGCATAGATCCGGCAGGCCGCCGTGCAATCCTGCCCCGCATTGTAGTAGCCGAAGGCCCTGAGCCCTTCGACCACCTCGGAAATGTCCGCGTCGTCGAAGACCACCACCGGCGCCTTGCCGCCGAGTTCGAGATGCGTCCGCTTCACCGTCTTCGCCGCCGCATCCAGCATCTTCTTGCCGGTCGCCACGTCGCCCGTGAGCGAGATCATGTCGACGCCGGGGTGGTGGATCAGGTAGTTGCCGACCGTCTCGCCTCGCCCCGGCAGGACATTCACGACCCCCTCGGGCAGCACCTCGGCAAGGATCCTCGCCAGCTTCAGCGCCGTCAGCGGCGTCTGCTCGGAGGGCTTGAAGACCACCGTGTTGCCGCCGCCGATGGCCGGCGCGAGCTTCCAGGCCATCATCATCAGGGGATAGTTCCAGGGCGCGATGGAGGCGACGACGCCCACCGCGTCGCGGCGGATCATCGAGGTGTGGCCCGCGAGGTATTCGCCGGCGATGGCGCCATGCTGGCAGCGCACCGCGCCCGCGAAGAAGCGGAAGCAATCGACGATGGCCGGAATCTCGTCGCCCCGCGCCGCGTTGATCGGCTTGCCGCAGTTCAAGGCCTCGAGCGCCGCGAAGCCGTCGGCCTCGGCCTCGATCCGGTCGGCGATGGCCAGCAGCGCGGCCGAGCGTTCGCCCGGCGTCGTCCGCGACCAGCCCGCGAACGCGCCCCGCGCCGCCGCCACGGCCCGGTCCACCTGATCGGTCGAGGCCTCGGGCAGATCGAGGATCAGCGCGCCGGTGCGCGGGTTCAGCACCTTCTCGCCCGGCTCCTGCCCCGGCTCGAAGGCGCCGCCGATCAAAAGCTTGGTATCGAATTGCATCGTCATGGGGCTCTCCCTTTCATTTGCCCCCGCCCGCGGTCTCTTCGGCGCCGCGAGTGAGGTAATAGGCTGCAAGGATCGGCAGGAAGGTCGCCACGAAGACGACGATCGCCACCACATTGGTCACCGGCCGCTGCCGGGGCCGGACCAGTTCGTTCAGCATCCAGATCGGCAGGGTGGATTGCTGGCCGGCGGTGAAGGTCGTCACGATCACCTCGTCGAACGACAGCGCGAAGGCGAGCATCCCGCCGGCCAGCAGCGCCGAGCCGAGGTTCGGCAGGATCACGTGCCGGAAGGTCTGGAACGAATTGGCGCCGAGATCGGCCGAGGCCTCGAGCATCGAGGGGCCGAGGCGGCGGAACCGCGCCACCGCGTTGTTGTAGACGATGACGATGCAGAAGGTCGCGTGGCCGAGGACGATGGTGAAGGTCGAGAACGGGATCTCGCCGATGGCGAAGGCGGAGCGCAGCGACATGCCGGTGATGATCCCGGGCAGCGCGATCGGCAGCACCACAAGAAGCGAGACCGTGTCGCGGCCGAAGAACTTCGCCCGCGCCATCGCGGCGGCGCAGAGCGTGCCGAGAACCAGCGCCATCGCCGAGGAAATCGCCGCGACCCTGAGCGAGAGGTAAAGCGGTGGCCAGATGTCCGCCCGGTTCCAGGCGACGCCGAACCACTCCGTCGTCAGCCCCGGCGGCGGGAACTGATAGCTCCGCTCCTCGGTCGTGAAGGCATAGAGGAAGATGATCAGGATCGGCAGGTGCAGGAAGGCCAGGCCGGCGATGGCGCCGAGGGTCAGGCCGAGGGGCGGGCGGGCGTCAGAGGGCATCGAAGGCCCCCATCTTCCGCGCCACGGTCAGGTAGACCAGCATGATGGCGATCGGCACGACCGCGAAGGCGGCGGCGAGCGGGATGTTCCCGGCCGTGCCTTGCAGGCTGTAGACCGTCTGGCCGATGAAGAACCGGCTCGACCCGATGATCTGGGGAATGATGTAGTCGCCCAATGTCAGCGAGAAGGTGAAGATCGACCCCGCGATCACGCCCGGCAGCGCCAAGGGCAGGATCACGCTCCGGAAGGTCCGCCAGCCGCCCGCGCCGAGATCGGCCGAGGCCTCCAGCATCGAGGTCGGCACCCGTTCGAGCGAGGCCTGCATCGGCAGGATCATGTACGGCAGCCACACGTAAAGAAAGACCAGGAAGGTCCCGATATAGCTCGTGGAAAGCGAATTCCCCCCGATGACCGGCAGCGCCAGGACCGCGTTCAGGAGATTGCCCGCGCCGATCCCCTCGGCCGCCCAGGTGACGATGCCTTCCTTCGCCAGGATCAACTTCCAGGCATAGACCTTGACGAGGTAGCTCGACCACAACGGCAGCATGATCCCGAGGTAGAACACCGCCTTCCAGCGACCCTTCGCATGCCGCGCCGCGAAGAACGCGACCGGGAAGGCCACGACGACCGAGGCGAGCGTCACCGCCGCCGCCATCGTCACCGTCCGCACGATCACGTCGAAATTCGACGGGATCAGCAGTTCTGCGTAGGTGCGCAGCGTGAATTCCTTCACGACGATGCCGGAGAACCGGTCGATGGAATAGAAGCTCTGGATCAGGAGCGCGACCAGCGACCCGACATAGACGACGCCGAGCCACAGCAGCGGCGGCGCGATCAGGAGCGCGGTCAGGAGCTTCGGCCGGCGCCAGAAAAGGCCGGTCAGGCGATCACCCGGCCCCCGCGCGGGATGGGCGGCGGTCCCGGTCATGCCCCCTCCATCAGATGCAGCGCGCCCTCGTCCCAGTCGAGCGCGACCTCGCTGCCCACCGCCGGAACCGCGCGTCCGGCCGGAACCAGCACCGCGATGCCGCCTTCATCTTGCGGCAAATATCCCGGGGTCCGGGGCAGCGCCCCGGCCGACACCTCGATCCGGGTGCCCGCGCCAAGATAGCGCGCGCCGGTCACAATGCCCCGCAGCCGCCCCTCGGAGGCAATCCGGATCGCCTCGGGCCTGAGGCTCGCCCAGGCACGCGGCCCGCCGACAGCCGCGGTAATCTCGGGCGGCAGCACGTTGGACGAGCCCACGAAATCCGCGACAAACCGTGTCGCGGGCCGCTCGTAGATCTCGGCGGGCGTGCCCACCTGCGCCACGCGGCCCTCGTTGAAGACCGCGACCCGATCCGCCATGGAGAGCGCCTCCCCCTGATCGTGTGTGACGAAAACAAACGTGATTCCAAGGCGTTGCTGCAAGGACTTCAACTCATCCTGCATCGCCTCGCGAAGCTTCAGGTCGAGCGCGCCCAAGGGTTCATCCAGCAGGAGTACCCGCGGCTCGTTGACGAGCGCCCGGGCCAGCGCCACCCGCTGCCGCTGCCCGCCCGAAAGCTGCGCGGGCTTGCGGTCGCCGAATCCGTCGAGCTTGACGAGCGCCAGCATCTCCTCGGCCTTCGCCCGGCGCGCCCGCCGGTCGACCCCGCGGACCATCAGCCCGTAGCCGACATTGTCGCGCACCGACATGTGCGGAAAGAGCGCGTAGTCCTGAAAGACCGTGTTCACGTGGCGCCGGTTGGGCGGCACCGCGCCCATATCCTCGCCGAAGATCCGCACCGTGCCCGCGCTCGGCATCTCGAAGCCCGAGATCAGCCTCAGGCAGGTCGTCTTGCCGGAGCCCGACGGCCCGAGCATGGCGAAGAACGCGCCTTCGGCGATGGCGAGGTCCACCCGGTCGACGGCTTTCACCGTTCCGAAGTGGCGCGAGACGGACTGGAATTCGACGGCTGGGGTCATGGGCTCTCGACTGGCTCGGGTGACGCCCCCCTCCCCATCCCTCCCCCTCGAGGGGGGGAGGGAGGCGCTGCGGGCGGGCGTGGCAAGGACGGGCGACGGGCGGCTCCCCTCCCCCCCCCCGTGGGGAGGGGATGGGGGTGGGGGGCGCCTCTGCCCCCGGTGTCCGCGCCTACCGGCCGCCGATCACGCCGATATAGTCCGAGACCCAGCGGTAATAGGGCACGCAGGCGCCCTCGCCTTGCGCGCAGTTCGCGACCGGCGTGGTCCAGAAGCGGATCTTCTCGAAATCGTCCATGCCGTTCGCGGTGCAGCCCTCGGCGGTCTGCGCGCCCGAGCCATCGGTGCAGGAGGCCGGCGTCACCGGGTTCGAGCCGAACCAGACCGAGAGGTCGGATTGCAGGTTCGAGCTCAGCGTGTGCTCCATCCACTTGTAGGCGCAGTTCGGATGGGCGGCATCGACATGCATCATCGTGGTGTCGGCCCAGCCGGTGGCCCCCTCCTCGGGGATTGTCGAGGATATCGGCAGCCCTTCGGATTTGAGGAGGTTCACCTGGAACGGCCAGGAGCCCGAGGCGACGACGCCCTCGTTCTTGAAATCGTCCATCTGGATGAAGGCGTCATGCCAGTAGCGGCTGACAAGCTCGCGCTGCTGACGCAGCAGATCAAGCGCGGCCTTGTACTGGTCCTCGTTCAGCTCATAGGGCGAGGTGATGCCCAGTTCGGGCTTGTGCGCCATCAGGTATTGCGCGGCATCGGCGATATGGATCGGCCCGTCATAGGCCTGCACCCGGCCCTTGTTGGGCTTGCCGTCCGGCAGGTCCATCGGCTCGAAGACCACGGCCCACGAGGTCGGCGCCTCGGGGAAGACCTCGGTGTTGTACATCAGGACGTTCGGCCCCCACTGGTAGGGCACACCGTAATGGACCCCGTCCACGGTGAACCAGGACGCGTCCTTCAGCCGGTCGTCGACATTCGCCCAGGACGGGATGAGGTCGGTGTTGATCGCCTGTACCCGCTTGCCGGCGACGAGCCGCAGCGAGGCATCCCCGGAGGCGGTCACGAGGTCGAACCCGCCCTCGTTCATCAGCGCCACCATCTCGTCCGAGGTGTTGGCGGTCTTGACGTTGACCTTGCAGCCCGTCGCCTCCTCGAACCTGGTCACCCAGTCGAATGCGGCATCGGTCTCGCCGCGCTCGACATAGCCGGGCCAGGCGACGATATCGACCTGGCCCTCGCCGTCGCCCACGGCCGTCATCTGCGCCGAGGCGACGGTGGCCGCCGAAAACGCGAGAATCGTTGTGGAAACAAGCAGCCTTTTCATGGTAGTGCACCTTCCTGTTGACGTCTTTTTCTGTTGTCCGCGCCGCCCTCCGATGCGCGCGCGGCCGCACCGCCCGGCGCGGGCCAAGCTGGCCCTAGTCTGTGACCGGCCCGGATCATTCGCAATATCAAAAGAAAGATAGGTGGTATCGGCCATGCCGATACCTCAGCGCTCCGGCACCGCGCCCTGCGCCGCGCGGACGAAGGCCCGCGCGACCGGCGACAAGGGCGCGCCCTTGCGCCAGCAGAGCCCGACCTGCACCGAGGGCAGGTCGCCCGACACGTCTCGGATCTCGATCCGGTCGCCTTCGAGCGACCACGGCCGGTAGACGAGCGACGGCAGGAGCGCCACCCCTGCCCCGGTCGCCACGAGGCTCCGCACCGCCTCGACCGAGCGGGTGCGGAAGGCGATGTCGGGCTTGACCGAAAGCGCCGCCATGAGCCGCCGCGTGCTCTCCTCGATCTCGTCGACGGTGAGGAGGATCAGCGGTTCGCCGGCAAGCTGGTCGAGGGCGATCGCCTCGGCATCGGTCAGAGGATGGCCGAGCGGCAGCCAGAGCCGGTAGGGCGAGACGAGCAGGCTCTCGACCTGGAGCGCCGCGCGGTCGCGGATCGACGAGGTCAGCATCACCGCGACGTCGAGTTCGCCGCCGATCAGGAGGTGCTGGAGATAGTCGCCGTCGTCCTCGATCGCCGACAGTTCCACCTCGGGCCAGGCCCGGCGGAACCGCGACAGGATGTCGGAAAGCACATAGCCCGCAACCAGCGAGGTGACGCCGAGCGACAGCTTGCCCGCCATCTGCCCCGCCTCGTCGCGGAACGCCATCCGCGCGTTCGACACGTCGCCGAGGATCTGCGTCGCGTGGCGAAGGAAGAGCGAGCCCTTGTGCGTGAGGTCGAGCCCGCGCGCGCGGCGCTCGAAGAGCGTCACCCCGAGATCGGCTTCCAGCGACTGGATTGCCTCGGTGATCGAGCTTTGCGAGATCGAAAGCGCCCGCGCCGCGCCGGAAACGCTGGCCTTTTCGGCCGCCGCGACGAAGAACTGCAACTGTCTGATGGTGAATGCCATCCGCACCTCCCCGGCGCCACCCGCGACCACCTGAAGCCGTGGCGCCGCGAAGTCAACAGGACCGAAGACAGGGCGGCGAACGGCGCCCGGCGGATTGTAAACATTATGTGACGGTTTTATGACAACATGACCCCGGTCGAACAAGGACGACAAGAATGCCCGAACCCTCGCCGCTGCTTTTCCTGCTCAATGTCGCCGGCGCCGCCGCCCTTCTGATCTGGGCGGTGCGGCTCGTGCGCACCGGGGTGGAGCGCGGCTGGTCGGTGCTGCTCCGCCGGCTTCTCCGGCGGGGGGCGGAGAACCGGCTGCTTGCGGCGCTGACCGGAACCGCGGCGGCGATCGTCCTGCAAAGCTCGACCGCCGTCGCCATCCTGACAGCGAACTTCGTGGCGGCGGGCACGCTCGCCGGTGTCGCGGGGCTCGCGATCCTCCTTGGCGCCGATCTCGGCTCGGCGATCGTGGCGCAGATCCTGCTCGCCCGGGCCGACTGGCTGGTGCCGGTGCTCCTTGTGGCGGGGGTCGCGCTCTTTCTCAAGGCCGAGAGCCGCGACTACCGGATGGCCGGCCGCGTGTTGATCGGCCTCGCGCTGATCTTCGTGTCGCTGTCGATGATCCGGGCCGCGACCGAACCCTTGCGCGACAGCGCCGGGCTGGTCGCCGCGATGGGCTATCTCGGCGGCGATCCGGTCACCGCCTTCGTCATCGGGGCGGTCTTCGCCTGGGCGGTGCATTCCTCGGTCGCGGCGGTCCTGTTGTTCGTGACGCTCGCGGCGCAAGGCGTGTTGCCGGTCACCGCCGGCATCGCGATGGTGCTCGGCGCCAATCTCGGCGGCACGATCATCGCCTATGTGCTGACGCTCGGTTCCGACATCGCCGCGCGGCGCGTGGTGATCGCCAACCTCGCGCTGAGGGGCGGCGGCGCGGCGGCGGCGCTTCTGGCCCTGTCGGTCTTCGCGCCGCCCCTCGATCTTCTCGGCGCCACGTCGGCGCGACAGGTGATCAACCTGCACCTCGCCTTCAACCTCGCGCTTGCCCTTCTGGCGCTGCCGGTGGTCGGCCCAGTCCTGAAGCTCGTCTCGCGCTTCGTGACGCCGCCGGCGGAGACCGCGAACCTGTCGCGGGTCAGCGCGCTCGATCCCGCGGCCCTTTCACATCCCGACCGGGCGCTGGCCTGTGCCGCGCGCGAGATCCTGCAGATGGGCGAAGGCGTGGAGGCGATGCTGCGCTCGGTCATCGGGGTCTATGACGACTGGAACGACGCGACCGCCGCGGCGATCCGCGCCAAGGAAGCCGAAATCGACAAGATGCACATCGATACAAAGCTTTACCTCGCGAAAGTGCAGCGGAGCTCGAACGACGAGGACGTGACGCGCCGGGGGCTCGAACTGGCCGACATGGCGGTCAATCTCGAAAGCGCCGGCAATGCCATCGCCGATACGATGCTCGGCCTCGCCCGGCGGCTCGACCAGAGCGGCGCCACGTTCTCCGAAGCCGGCTTGCGCGAGATCCGCGACTTCCACGACCGCGTCCTGTCGAACGCGCAATCCGGGCTGAACGTCCTCATGACGCTCAACCCCGACGCCGCCCGCGCCCTCGTCGGGGAAAAGGACCATGTCCGCGATATCGAGCAACGCCTGCAGCGATCGCATCTCGACCGGCTGAAGCAGGGCCTTGCGGAGAGCATCGAGACCTCGAACATCCACCAGGAGACGCTGAGGGCGCTGAAGCAGGTCAACTCCGCCTTCACCATGATCGCCTATCCGATCCTGTCGGAGACCGGCGACCTGCTCGCCAGCCGGCTGAGCCGGGCAAAAACCTGAACGACGCCACGCAAGGCATTCAATTCGCTATTGTATATCCGAATCTGGCCTGACGGAAACCGGCGCGGGCCCTCAGGACCGGACGCGCAGGTTTCCCGGATCGTAGAACGGTTCCATCCCGATCCTCGCCGGGAAGACCTCGTTGGCGACGACGAGATCGTAGCGCCCCGCGCGCAGGAAGTCGTCCGTGACGCCCCCCGGATGGCGGACATAGCCGTAGCCGATGCTCTTGCCGACCGTGTAGCCGTAGCCCCCCGAGGTGAGATAGCCCACCGGCTCCCCGTCCCGCAGGATCGTCTCCCGCCCGACGAGGACCGCCGCGGGATCGTCGAGCGTGAACCCCGCGAGGCGCTTTTTCAACGGCTGCCCCGCCGCCGCCTCGAGCGCCTTGCGGCCGATGAAGTCGGCGTTCGAGCGCATCTTCACCGCCCAGCCGAGCCCCGCCTCGTCGGGCGTGTCGTTCGGGGTGATATCGGAGGACCAGGCGCGATAGCCCTTCTCCAGCCGGAGCGATTCGATCGCCCGGTAGCCCACCGGCCGGATCCCCTCGCCCGCCCCCGCCGCCATCAGCGCGTCGAAGACCGCCCCGGTCGCGGCGAGCGGCACGTGAAGCTCCCAGCCAAGCTCGCCGACATAGGTCACGCGGAGCGCCCGGACGACGGCCCCGGCGACCCCGATCTCGCGCACATGGCCGAAGGGAAAGCCCGCATTCGACACGTCGGCCCCGGTCACCCGCGCCAGCACGGCGCGCGCCTTCGGCCCCATCAGCGACAGCACCCCCCAATCCTCGGTGATGTCGCGGATCGCCACATCGCCCCGGGGCAGATGCTCCGAGATCCAGGCAAGGTCATGGGTCCGGTATCCGGTGCCGGTGACGATGTAGAACCGGTCCTCGGCGAGCCGCGCCACCGTCAGGTCGCATTCGATCCCGCCGCGCGAGTTCAACGCCTGGGTATAGGTCAGCCGCCCCGGCGCCTTCGCCACGTTGCCGGCGAAGACATGGTCGAGCGCGCGCGCCGCATCCGCCCCCGTCACCTCGTATTTGGCGAAGGACGACTGGTCGAAGATGCCGACCGCCTCGCGCACATGGGCGTGCTCGCCGCCGACCGGGCCGAACCAGTTCTGCCGTCCCATCGAATAGACGTCCTGCGGCGCCATCCCCTCGGGCGCGAACCAGTTCGGCCGCTCCCAGCCGAGCTTCGAGCCGAAGACCGCCCGGTGCGCCTTCAGCCGCTGGTAAAGCGGCGACACGATCCGGGGCCGGCCGCTTTGGTATTCCTCGTGCGGGAAACCGATCGTGTAATGCTTGCCGTAGGCCTCGAGGGTGCGGTCCGCGACCCATTGCCGGTCGCGGTGCATCCCCGCGAAGCGCCGGATGTCGACCGTCCAGAGATCGAGCGGCGCCTCGCCGTTCACCACCCAGTCGGCGAGCACCCAGCCGGCGCCGCCTCCGCTGGCGATGCCGAAGGCGTTGAAGCCGGCGCCGACGAACATGTTGGGGCATTCCGGTGCCGCGCCGAGGATGAAGTTCCCGTCCGGGGTGAAGCTTTCCGGGCCGTTGATCATCTGCTTCACGCCGGCCTCCGCCAGCGCCGGAACCCGGGCGATCGCCTCGTCCATATGCTGCTCGAAATGATCGAAATCGTCGTCGAAGAGCCGGAATTCCCAGTCGTCCGGAACGTCGCCCGTGGTCCAGGGCTGCGGGTTCGGCTCGTAGCCGCCCATCACCAGCCCGCCGACCTCTTCCTTGAAATAGGTCCGCCGGTCGGGATCGCGCAGCGTCGGCGCGTCCGCGGCGAGGCCGTCGATCTTCTCGGTGACGACATACTGGTGCTTCACCGGCTGCAGCGGCACGTTGATCCCGGCCATCGCCCCCACCTGCCGCGCCCACTGGCCGGCGCAGTTCACCACCGTCTCGCAGGCGATCTCGCCAGCCGAGGTCTTCACCGATGCGATGCGCCCCCCGGCCATGCCGAAGCCCGTGACCCGCACGCCCTCGACGATCTTCGCCCCGTGCATCCGCGCGCCCCTGGCGAGCGATTGGGTGATGTCCGAGGGCGAGGCCTGCCCGTCGGTCGGCAGCCAGCTCGCGCCGACCAGATCCGACACCTCCATCAGCGGCCACATCCGCTTCACCTCGGCCGGCGAGACGAGATGCATCTCCATCCCGAACGACCGCGCCGTCGTGGCCAGCCGCTTGTATTCGGTCCAGCGGTCGGCATTGGTGGCGAGCCTGAGACAGCCGGTCATCTTCCACCCGGTCTCGAGCCCGGTCTCCGCCGCCAGTCCCTTGTAGAGATCGACCGAGTATTTCAGCACCCGGGTGATCGAGGCGGAGGAACGAAGCTGGCCCACCAGCCCCGCCGCATGCCAGGTCGAGCCGGAGGTGAGCCTGCCCTGCTCCAGCAGGACTACCTCCGCCTTGTGGTCGCGCGCGAGGTGATAGGCGGTGGAACAGCCGATGATGCCGCCGCCGATGACGACGATCCGGGCGTGCGAAGGCAGGGTCATGGAGTGATCTTTCCGTAAAGGGACTGGTAGCGGTCGAGCGCGGCGTCGAGCCGGCCGAGATAGTCGCGGGCATGGGCGTCGTAGTCGGCCCCGAGCGCGGCGAGGAAGATCTCCGAGACCATCGCCCACATCGCCTCGCGCGCAAGGCTCGCGCATTGCATCGCGTCGAAGGCCCGATGCATCGCGGCATCCGGCGCGGCGCCGAAATAGGCCGTCAGAAGCGCCTCGGCCTCCTCCGCCCCCATCCCGGCATTCGACGCGGCCCCGGCAAGGTCGAACATCGCGGTGCCGAAACCGGCATATTCGTAGTCGATGAGCCAGAGCCGCCCGGCCGCATCCTCGAGGAAATTCGCGGGCAGAAGATCGTGATGGCCATAGATGACGGGCAGCGCGACCTGCGCCGCCTCCATCGCCGCCGCCACCCGCACCAGATGCGGCAGGCTGCCCGCGAACCGGCTCCGCTTGGCCGCAAGCGTCCGGGCATAGTCGCGGATCACGTGGAAGACCCAGAAGATCGCCCCCGGCCCCGAGACCTCGCCCGGCATCCGCGCGTGAAAGGCGCGCAGGAACCGCCCCACCCGCGCCGGATCGGCCCGGACCTCCGCCGCGCCCCAGGTCCGCGCCGCGACAAAGGCCGAGACCATGACCCCCGGTGCGGCATATTCCACCGCCGGCGCGAAGCCCGCCGCATGGGCCGCCCGCGCCGCCATCACCTCGTTGGCGCGGCTGACATGGTGGAACGGGAAATCCGCGCCGAAGCGCACCACATGCGCGCCGGCCGCATCGGTGACCTTCCAGCTTTCGTTCGACAGCCCGCCGGTCAGCGGCTCCGCCGTCACCTCGCCCTCCCAGCAGGGCAGCGCCCGGACATGGTCAACCGTCATGCCCCTGCCCCTTCATCTTGCCGCAAATATCCCCGCCGGAGGCTCCCGTCCTCTCCATCACGCCGCCCCCTCCCCGAGCCCGAGCCGCGCCCGCGCCGCCCGCGCTCCGGCCTGGATCAGCCGGTCGGCGATGATCGCGATGAACGCGACCGCGAGGCCCGCGACAAGGCCGCGCCCCGGATCGGCCTTGGTCAGCGCGATATAGACCTCCTGCCCGAGGTCGCGGGTGCCGACGAGTGCCGTGATGACCAGCATCGAGAGCGCGAACATGATCGTCTGGTTGAGGCCGAGAAGAATCTCCGGCAGCGCCAGCCTGAGCCGGATCCGCCGGAGGATCTGGCCCTCGGTGCAGCCCATCGCCCGCCCCGCCTCGATCAGCCGCGGATCGACGCCTTTCAGCCCCAGCACCGTGTAGCGGATCGCCGGCGCCACCGCGAAGGCCACGACCGCGATCATCGCGGTGAAATCGCCGACCCGGAAGAGCATCACCGCCGGCATGAGATAGACGAAGGAGGGCAGCGTCTGCAGCGTGTCGATGACCGCCCGCACGACGGTCCAGAGCCGGTCGCGCTCGGCCGCGAGGATGCCGACGGGCAGGCCGATCAGCATCGCGATCGCTGTGGAGATGCCGCAGAGATAGACGGTGATCATCGCCTTTTCCCACAATCCCGCGACCGCGATCAGCACGGTGAGCGACCCGGTCAGAACCGCCAGCCGCCAGCCGCCGAGCCGCCAGCCCGCGAAGGCCAGAAGCCCCGCGACCCCGACCCAGGGCAGGCCGAGAAGGAAGCGCTTGAAGGGGATGAGCAGGTTGAGGAGAACCGCGTTCTTGATCGCCTCGAGGAAGTCGAAGAAGTTGACGTTGATCCATTCGACGACCCGGCTCCAGAAGGTGCCGGTCGAAAGCTCCCATGCCGCCGGATAGGTCTGCACCGCCGGTGCGACCAGCCCGAGGATGGCGGCGATCAGGACCGTCAGGAGCGCCCCCGCGAGATAGGGATGCCGCGCCACCGGACCTCCCTGCACGCTCCCTGCCTGCCGCGCCGCGGCCGCGTGGCTCAGCCGGTCGAGCGCCACGGCAAGCGCCACGATGGCGAAGCCGGCTTCGAGCCCGGCGCCGAAATCGAGCCGCCTGAGCGCCGCGAGAACGTCGAAGCCGAGCCCGCCCGCGCCGATCATCGAGGCGATGATCACCATGTTGAGGCTGAGCATGATCACCTGGTTGACCCCCACCATCAGCGCGTCGCGCGCCGAGGGCACCATCACCCGCCAGAGCATCTGGCGCGGCGTGCAGCCGACCATGTGGCCGAGATCCGCAAGCTCCCCCGGCACCCGCGCCAAGGCGAGCTGCGTCACCCGCGTCATCGGCGGCATCGCATAGATCAGCGTCGCCACCACCGCCGCCGTCGGGCCGAAGCCGAAGAGGAAGAGGATCGGCACCAGATAGGCGAAGACCGGAATCGTCTGCATGAGGTCGAGGACCGGTCGGATCAGGCGCTCGAAGAGCGGGCTCCGCCAGGCGAGAATGCCGAGCATCAGCCCGCCGGCGACGCCCAAAGGGACCGCGACGAGGATCGAGGCGAGCGTTACCATCGCGCTCTGCCATTGCCCGAAGATCGCGATGAAGGTGAAGCAGGCGGCGACCAGCAGCGCAAGCCGCCGCCCGCCGGCCCAGGCCCCGATCAGCGCGAAGACCGCGATCACCGCGATCCAGGCCAGCGGCGGCAGGATCTGCACCGCCCCCGAGCCCTGCCCTTTGAGGAACCCGGTCGCCAGAAGCGACAGGACGATGCGGTAGGGAAAGTCGATCACCGCCGCGATGAAGCGCGTCAGCTCGGCGAAGGTGAAGAGCCCGAAACTCGCCTCGTTCAGAAGCCATTTGGTGAAGGCCGAGATCCACCGCGCGACCGGAACCGTCTGCGCCTTCGGCCAGTCGAAGGCCCAGGGCGCCAGGCCTTTGCCCGCGACCCGGAGAACAAGGAAGAGCCCCAGCGCCAATACCCAACCCGACCAGCGGGGCCAAGTCCGGGCGCGGGGAAGGATTGCCTCCGCCATCGCCTCAGCCCCCGAGCATCAGCTTGACGACATCGGCGCGGTGGAGATGGCCCGTCACCGCGCCCCCCTCGCCTTTCACCGCGAGAACCTCGGCCCCGTCGAGGAACATCGGCGCCGCCTCCGCCACCGTCGCGCGTTCCGACACCGCGCCGCCGGCCGTGCCCGCGACGGGACGCATGGCGCTTTTCACCCGCACCACCTTCGACCGCGGCACCGCCCGGGTGAACTCGCGCACATAATCGGTGGCCGGGCTCAGGACGATCTCTTCCGGCGTGCCCTGCTGGACGATTGCCCCGTCCTTCATCACCGCGATGCGGTCGGCAAGCCGGATCGCCTCGTCGAAATCGTGGGTGATGAAGACGATGGTCTTCTTCAGCACCGATTGCAGGCGCATGAACTCGTCCTGCATCTCGCGCCGGATCAGGGGATCGAGCGCCGAGAAGGGCTCGTCGAGGAACCAGAGCTCGGGCTCGACCGCCAGCGACCGCGCGATCCCCACGCGCTGCTGCTGCCCGCCCGAAAGCTGGCGCGGCAGCGCGTCCTCGCGCCCGCCGAGCCCGACCAGCGCGACCATCTTGCGCGCCCGCGCCTCGCGCTCCTCGCGCGCAACACCCTGGATCTCCAGCGGGAAGGCGACGTTGCCGAGAACCGTCAGATGCGGCAGGAGCGCGAAATGCTGGAACACCATGCCCATCTTGTGGCGGCGGATCTCCACCATCTCCTCGGTCGAGGCGGCCAGAAGGTTGCGGCCGTTGAAGAGGATCTCGCCCGCCGTCGGCTCGATCAGCCGCGACATCAGCCTGACAAGCGTCGACTTGCCGGACCCCGACAGCCCCATGATCACGAAGATCTCGCCCTCGCGCACCGCGAGGTTGACCGCGCGGACCGCCGGCACGAGACCGGCGTCCACGATGCGGCCGATCTCCGGCGCGGGGCCGAGCGCCCGCAACGTCTCGCCGGCCCGGGCGCCGAAGAGCTTCCAGACTTCGCGACAGACGAGCTTCGCGTCAGAAGGCAGGGAGGAGGCGTCGGTCATCTTGCGTCCGGACAGAGCGATGTTGCCCCGCCCGCGCCGGGAGCCGCGCGGACGGGGTCGGTGGAGGACCGGACCCGGATTACTGGCCGATCCAGCCCTTCCAGCGGCCCTCGTTCGCGGCCATCCATTCGTCGGCGACCGCTTCCACGGTCTTGCCGTTCAGATCGACGTCGGTGATCATCGCGCCCATCTCGTCGTTGTCGATGGTGAAGGCCTTGATCGCTGCGTAGGCGCCCGGCCACTTGTCCTTCACCCCGGCCCAGCCGACCTTCCAGATCTCGCCGAAGGGCTTGCCGCAATCATAGGCCATGTCGGGGTTCGAGCCCCAGGCCGGATCGTTGTAGCACTCCACCGTGTATTCCGGGAACTCGACCCATTCGCCCTCATACTTGGCCGGCGCCCAGTGCGGCGCGTAGATCCAGAGCATGATCGGCGCCTGGCGCTGATAGGCGCTTTCCAGCTCGGCGAACAAGGCCGCGTCGGTGCCGGCATGAATCACCTCGAAGGGCAGGTCGAGCGCCTCGACCCGCTCATCGTCGAACCCGCCCCATGTTACCGGCCCGCCAAGATAGCGGCCCTTCGGCGCGGTCTCGGCCGTCGAGAACGCCTCGGCGCAGGCCGCGTCCTTCAAGGCCTCCCAATTCGGCAGGCCGGGGCATTTTTCCTTCATGTAGGTGGGATACCACCACTCTTCCTTGGCCTTCATGCCGGTCGGACCGAAATTCTCGACCTTGCCGGTGGCGGTGGCGGCGTCCATCGCCTCGCGGCCCGTCGTCTCCCACATCTCCATCGCGACATCGAGATCGCCGGTCTCGAGCCCGGCGAACTGCGCGAGGTAGTCGGCCTGGACATATTCGACGTTGTAACCCGCCTGTTGCAGGATATCGCCCATCAGCCGGGTGGTGATCAGCTGCCCGGTCCAGTCATGCAGCGTCAGCTTGATCGGATCGGCGGATTCCTGGGCCATCGCGGCCCCGGCCGTCAGTGCCAGCGCGGAGACCGCCAGCCCGCGGATGAACATCTTCGATTTGGTCTTGGACATTGGTGAACCCCCTGTTCGGCCGGCTTCGCCGGTCTTCGGACGGTCGTTCCCGGGGCACCGTCAGCGTGCCCTGCCCGTCCCTGGCTCCAAGTAGGGCCGAGCGAAGTGATTCCGTCAATCGGCTTGTGTGGCTTTTTGTGATTTTCGTGCCCGTTTCATGCCCGATAATTGCGCAAGTGCGCCATCTCGCCTAAGATCGCGCCATCGCCGGAGCCCGTGATCATGCTGTCCAAGCGCCATTCCGACATCCTGAAGATCCTCGAGGCCGAGGGCACGGTGACGATCTCGGCGCTGGCGCGCCAGCTCGGCGTCTCGCTCGAAACCGTGCGGCGGGACGTGAGACCCTTGAGCGAGACCGGCGCGGTGATGCGGGTCCATGGCGCGGTCGGCCTCGCCGGACAGATCGGCGAGGCACCCTTCCAGAAGCGAATGCGCGAGAATGCCGCCGCCAAGCAGGCGATCGCGCGCGCCGTCGCGGCGTCGATCCGCGACGGCGAATCGGTGATGTTCGATACCGGCACGACGACGAGCTACGTCGCGCGCGAGTTGGTGGGACACCGGCGGCTGACAGTGGTCACCAACTCCTCCGACATCGCCCGAACCCTCGCCACGGTGAATGGCAACCGGGTCTATATGGCGGGGGGAGAGCTGCGCAGCGATTCCGGCGCGGCCTTCGGCAAATCCGCCCTCGACTTCATCGCCCGCTTCACGGTGCACCATGCGGTGATCTCCGCCGGCGCCGTCGATGCGACCGGGGTGATGGACTATGCGCTGGAAGAGGCGGAATTCGCCCGCCTCGTCCTGTCGCGCGGCGAACGCCGGGTCGTTGTCACCGATCACTCGAAATTCGGCCGCCGCGGCCTGATCAGCGTCGCCGGTTTCGACGGTATCGGAGAGGTGATCACCGACCGGCCGCCAGCACCCGAGATCACCGCGGCGCTCGCAGCGACGGGAACGGCCCTGACGCTGGCTGGCTAGGCCGCCTCGGCCCGGATCGCCTCGCCCACGATGTCGAGCGCCCGGTCGAGATCCGCGCGCCCGATGACCAGCGGCGGCGACAGGGTCAGGACGCATCCGGCGCTGATCTTGAAACTGAGACCGGCCTCGAGGCAGCGGTAACAGATCCGTTCCGCCCGCTCCTTCGCCGCCTGCCGGCTGTCGCGATCCTCGACGATCTCGATGCCGAACATCAGGCCGCGTCCCCTGATGTCCCCGACGATCCGGCAATCGCCCAGCGCCGCGCGCAGTCGTTCCAGGGCATGGGTGCCAAGCTCCGCCGCGCGCTGGACAAGCCCCTCCTCGCGAATCACGGCGAGCGTTTCCAAAGCCGCCCGCGCGGTCACCGGGTTCTTCTCATGGGTATAGTGGCCGATGGCGAAATCGCCGCAGACGTCGAGATCGCGCCGCGCCACGACGGCCGCGATCGGCAATATCCCCCCGCCGAGCGCCTTGCCGAGCGTCACGATATCGGGGACCACCTCGTCATGCTCGAAGGCGAACATGGCTCCGGTCTTGCCAAGCCCGGTCGGGATCTCGTCCAGGATCAGAAGCGCGCCGTGCCGGTCGCAGGCCGCCCGCACCGCCTTCCAGAAGCCGGGCGGCGGCACCACGGGCACGGCCCGCATCGGCTCGGCGATGACGGCGGCAACGTCGCCTTCGCGTTCCAGGACGTAGTCCACCATCTTCGCGCAGGCGAGGCCGCAGGCCTCCGGTCCCGGATGACCGTAGGCGCAGCGATAGCAGTTGAACGGCGCGACATGCTCGGCCCCCGGCAGGAGCGGCCCCGCGATGCCGCTGCGGAACGTCGCCTCGCCGCCGACGCTCGACGCGCCGAACCCGGCGCCGTGGAAGGCGTCCCAGAAGCTCAGCGTCTTGAACCGTCCCGTCGCGGCCCGCGCGAGCCTCAGCGCCACCTCGTTCGCGTCCGACCCCCCGGTGGTGAAAAGGACCTTGCCGAGATCGCCCGGCGCCAGCGCCGCCAGAGCCTCGGCCAGTTCTACCGACACTTCGTTTGTGAACCGGCGCGGCGAGAAGCTCAACGCGTCGAGCTGCGCCTTGATCGCGGCCACGACACGCGGATGGGCATAGCCGATATGATGGACCGAATTGCCGTGGAAATCCATGTATCGTCGCCCGGCCGTATCCTCGATCCAGATGCCTTCCGCCTTCGCGATCGTGGAAAGGCACGGCGAGGACAGCGACTGGTGCAGGAACGCCCCCGCGTCGCGCGACAGAAGTTCCCGCGTCGCCGCGTCCGGATGGCGCGCCGCCCAGTCCGCCCGCGCCTCGGACATATTGGACTCGCCCTCGGTATGGCTGATCACGCCCTTCCCTTTCATTGTGGCCCAAATACCTCCGCCGGAGGCTCCCGGCCTCGCCACCCGCTCAACGCGGCCAGGGCAGCGAATAGGTCTTCACATTGGTGAAGAACCTCATCGCCTCGGTGACGCCTTCCTTGATGCCGTTGCCGCTGTCCTTGATGCCGCCGAAGGGCGAGGTCTCGATGCGGTAGCCGGGCTGTTCCCAGATGTTCACGGTGCCGACGTTCAGCCCCTCGATATAGGCCTGCATGCGGCGGAAATCGTTGGTGCAGACGCCCGAGGAAAGCCCGAAGGGGGTGGAGTTGGAAATCCGCATCACCTCCGCGTCGTCATCCGGCACCCGGACGATGGGGATGACGGGGCCGAAGGTCTCCTCCATCACCAGTTCCGAGTCGTGCGGAACGTGGTCGACGACGATGGGCGGCAAGAGCGCGCCCTTGCGGCCGGGGTCGTAAAGCACCCTGGCGCCCTGGTCGGCGGCCATGTAGACGCGCCTTTCGAAAAGCTCGGCGGCCTTCGCGCTGATGACGCAGCCAAGCTCGGTCGCGGGATCCATCGGGTCGCCGAACCTCAGCGCCTTTGCCTTCTCCAGCACCATGGGCACGAAACGGTCGGCAACGCTCTCCTGCACGAGTATGCGCTTGACGGCCGTGCAGCGCTGGCCGGAATTGCCCGTCGCGCCGGCGACCGCAATCGCCGCCGCCTTCTCCAGATCGGCGTCGTCCAGGTCATTGAGCACGATCAGCGGATCGTTGCCCCCGAGTTCCAGAGCCTGTCGCTTGTAGATCGCCTTCGCGGCGATCAGCTTGCCCACCGCCACCCCGCCGGTGAAGGTGATGATGTCGATATTGGGGTTGGTGATCATCTCCTCGCCGATGTCCTGCGGCCAGCCGGTCACCACCTGGAACATCTCGGGCGGCAGTCCGGCTTCATGGAGGATATCGGCGAGGGTCAGCGCCGTGAGCGGCGTCAGTTCGGTCGGCTTGCAGACCATGCAGTTGTTGGTGGCGATCGACGGGGCGATCTTGTGGCTGACCATGTTCAGGGGATGGTTGAAGGGCGTGATCGCGCTGATCGCGCGGACCGGCTCGCGCTTGGTGTAGATCTTGCGGTCCTTGCCGTTGTGGGTCAGGTCGCAGGAAAAGATCTGACCGTCATCCTGCAGCGCCTGGGCGGCGGCGAAGGTGTAGACGTCCTGGGCGCGCCTGGTCTCGTAGACCGCGTGCTGCCACGATATGCCGAGCTCCAGCACGAGCCACCTGGCGAGGTAGTCCCGCCTCTCACCAATGATCTCGCCCGCGCGCTTGAGGATCTGGCTGCGCTCGTAGCGCGTGAGCTTCGAGCGGTAGTTCGCCGCGATCTCGAACGCCTTGCGGGCGTGTTCGGCGGTCCCCGCCGGGACCGTGCCCACCACCTCGTCGGTATAGGGATAGCGAACCTCGATCACCTTGTCGGTGAAGACGGTCTCGCCGCCGATCCGCATGCCTTCGTGCCGGACCTCGATCTTGGTCATGCTCGCGTCCTTCATGGTCAGAGCGCCGCCGCCGTCGTGGCGAAGAAGAAGGCGTCGAAGTTGCGCAGCTCCGGCGCGTTCGGCAGGTCCAGCTTGCGGTTGACGATGAAGGGCACCTCCTGCTCGGTCAACCCGCCGTGGGAGCGCAGCGGCTCCTTCAGCGCGGCAAGGTCGTGGCGATGGGCCGAGGTGCCGATGGTCATGTTCTCGCCCGAGATCATGACGATATCGCCGATCCGGTCGGCCGGCAGCTCGAACCGCTTCACCGCTTCCTCGCGGTCCACGACAAGGATCAGCTCCGGCAGCGCCGCGAGGCGGGCCATGATATCGGCCCTGTCGGCGCCCTCGGGCAGATAGGCCGTGGCGAAGGAGCCGAGCGCGCCGTGATGGACGACATACGGGTCGGTGATCGGCAGGATCACCCTTGCCGAGGCCTTGCCGAGCCACTCGTCGAGAAGGTCCTGCACATAGATCACGGCGGGCGAGCCGTCGGCCTTGTGCTTGAGCTTCATGCCGTGATCGGCGGTGACGACGATGGCGGCCCCGAGCGCATCGAGCTCGCCCAGATAGCGGTCGAACATCTTGTAGAAGTCCTTCGCGCCCTGCTGGTCGGGGGCATATTTGTGCTGCACATAGTCCGTGGTGGACAGATACATCACGTCCGGCTTCCATTCGCGCAGCAGCTTTACGCCGGCGGCGAAGACGAACTCCGACAGCCCGGCCGAATAGACCTCCGGCACCGGACGCCCAAGCCATGCGCTCGCATCCTCGATGCCATTCTCTGCCTTCGTCGCCTGATCGGACTTTTCCGAGGAAAAACAGATCGCCCGGTCCTCGTCGAACTTCAGGCCCGCCCCCAGAAGGGCGCGCAGCTTGTCCTTGGCGGTGACGACTGCGACGCGGGCACCGGCCTCGTGGAACTTCGAGAACACCGTCGGCGCGCGCAGGAACCGCACGTCGTTCATCATCACTTCCTGCCCGGTCTCCGGCTCGTAAAGGTAGTTGCCGCAGATGCCGTGGACACTCGGCGGACGGCCGGTGGCGATGGAGAGGTTGTTGGGGTTGGTGAAGGACGGGATGACGGAATGCGCCCGCCGGTCGGTCCCCGTCTCGCGCATCCGCTTCAGGACCGGCATCAGCCCCTCGGCGATGGCGACGTCGAGATATTCCGGTTCGCAGCCGTCAAGGCAGATGGCCACGGCGGGAACCTTCGGCCAGGGATAGGCGCGGTCATTCGCCATGACGGGCGCGTGGGCGGTGGCGGTCATTTGTCTTCCTTCCGTCTCGGATTCCGGGGCCGCCTCAGGCGGCGAGTTTCGCACGTTCGCTCAGCGCCGCCTCGGGCGGCGCGGCGGAGGTCACGCCCATCTCGGCCAGCGCCTCCTTCGCCGCCTGCACGACCTTGCGCATGACATGTTCGTCCATCCGGCCGATGCAGCCGATGCGGAACGACTCCACCACCGTCAGCTTGCCCGGATAGATGATGAAGCCCTTGGCCTTCATCCGCTCGTAGAAGTCGGAGAAGTCGAATTTCGGATCGGCCGGGCAGAAGAAGGTCACGATGATCGGCGACAGCCAGCGATCCTTCAGCAGCGTCTCGAACCCAAGGCCCCGCATCCCCTCGACCATCACATCGCGGTTGCGGGCATAGCGCGCGCCGCGCGCCGCGACGCCGCCCTCCGCCGCATGAAGGCGCAGCGCTTCGAGGAAGGCCGCGACGACATGGGTCGGCGGCGTGTAGCGCCACTGGCCGGTCTTCTCCATGTAGGCCCACTGCGCATGAAGATCGAGCGCCAGCGAGTGGCTGTTGCCCTTCGCCGCCTCAAGCTCCGCCTTCCGCGCGACGACGAAGCCGAAGCCCGGTACGCCCTCGATGCACTTGTTGGCCGAAGAGACCATCGCCTCGTAGCGGATCTCGTTCACGTCGAGGGGCAGTGCGCCGAAGGCCGACATGGAATCGATCAGGAGCTTGCGGCCCCGGGAATAGACCGCCTCGGAAATCTCCGCGACCGGGTTCAGGATGCCGGACGATGTCTCGCAATGGATCGCGATCACATGGGTGATGGCGGGATCGGCGTCGAGGGCGGCAGCGACCTCGTCGCCGCGCGGCGGCATGTAGTCGCCCTTGTCGATCAGCGTATGGGCGCGGCCGAGATAGCGCATCGTCTCGGCCGCCCGCAGCCCGTAGGCGCCGTTGGCCAGCACCAGCACCTTGCCGTCCTTCGGCACGAAGGTCCCGAGCATCGCCTCGACCGAGAAGGAGCCGGAGCCCTGCATGGGCACGCAGGTGAACTCCCCCTTCGTATCGCCGGCCAGCGCCACGATCTGGTCGCGGACCGACTTCGTCATCGCCCGGAAATCGGCATCCCACGAGCCCCAGTCGCGCAGCATCGCCTCCTTGACCTCATAGGCCGTGGTGAGCGGCCCCGGCGTCAGCAGATAAGGCTCGCCGAGCTTCGGCGCGGAGAGCGGTTCGGGGCGGGACGGCATCGGCGGAACTCCTCGACGGAACGCACGGGATGGCCCGCATGTCCCACGCCCAAACCCATATGTAAAATCGTTATTTTAGATTGATCCATAAGTTTTATACTCATATTGTCGCAGAACCGTCGGAAAGCCCCGCCCATGCGCTACGTCCAGCTCCGCGCCTTCCACTACGTCGCCATTTCGGGCGGCTTTTCCCGCGCGGCCGAGGCGCTGCACCTGACCCAGCCGGCGATCTCGGATCAGGTCAGGAAGCTCGAGGAGGAATACGACCTCCTTCTCTTCAACCGCCACAAGAAGCAGGTGAGCCTGACGCCGCAGGGCGAGCGGCTTCTGGAGATCACGCGGCGGCTTTTCGACAGCGAACAGCAGGCGCTCGACCTCCTGTCGGAATCCCGCGCGCTTCGGGCCGGGACGCTGCGGATCGTCGCCGACAGCGCGCATCACCTCCTCCACATCCTCGCCCGTTTCCGCGACCGGCATCCGGGCGTGAAGATCACCGTCCGCGCCGGCAATACCGGGAGCGTGCTGGCGGCCCTTCACGGCTACGAGGCCGATATCGGAGTGCTCGGCGACCTGCCCGAAAGCCGCGACATCGAGGCGCTGCAACTCAATTCCACCCCGATCACCGCCTTCGTCGCCCGGACCCACCCGCTGGCAGGGCGGAAATCGCTGAGCTTCGCCGAGTTGAAGGACCTGCCGCTCGTCCTGCGCGAGGAAGGGTCGAAGACCCGCCGCAAGCTCGAGGATGCCGCCCGCGCCGCCGGCGTCACGCTGGCCCCGGCGATCGAGGCGGAGGGGCGCGAGGCGGTGCGCGAGATCGTCGCCTCCGGCGCCGGCGTCGGCTTCGTCTCGGCCGCCGAGTTCGGCGCCGACGCGCGG